>JAKFEA010000327.1:0-21768 GCA_036675905.1 Acidovorax sp.
CCAGCCGCCGGCGCCGCCGATTGCCGCCCCGATGGCTGCGCCCGCTCCTGCACCCGCCCCGGCCCCGCCGGCACCGCCGGCACCGGCCCCGGTGAACCTGCCCATGGTGGACGCGGACTACGCGGCCAACGAGGAAGCATTCCGGCCGCCGGCGATTTCGCGCCGCCTGGGCGAGTACGGCACCGTGCTGCTGCGGGTGACGGTGGGCGTCAACGGAATTGCCACGCGCGTGGAACTGGCGCGCTCCAGCGGCTACGAGCGACTGGACAAGGCCGCGCTCGAGGGCGCGCGCAAGCTGAAGTTCCGGCCGGCCACGCGCAACGGGGTGCCGGTGGAGTGGACCTACGATTTTCCTGTGAGATACGCGGAGAGGATGCGATGAACGACGAATTCGGGCTGCTCCACCTGTGGAGCCAGGGCGACATGGTCATGCGGGGCACGACCGTGCTGCTGCTGGTGATGTCGCTGGCTTCCTGGTGGGTGATCGTGGTGAAGGCGCTCGACCTGCGCCGGTATGCGGCCCAAGCCCGCCGCACCGAGAGCTTCTGGCACAGCGCCGATTTCGCCGACGGCGTGGCCAAGCTCGGCACCGATCCGGGCAATCCCTTCCGCGCCCTGGCCACGGAAGGGCGCGAGGCCAGCGTGCACCACCACGCGCAGCCGCAGCTGCACGATTCGTTGAGCGAGAGCGACTGGCTGATCCGCAGCCTGCGCAACTCGATCGACGAGTCCACCGCCCGCCTGCAGTCGGGGCTGGCGGTGCTGGCTTCGGTGGGGTCCACGGCGCCCTTCGTGGGGCTGTTCGGGACGGTCTGGGGCATCTACCACGCGCTGCTGGCGATGGGTGCCACCGGCCAGGCCACGATAGACCAGGTGGCCGGCCCGATCGGCGAAGCGCTGGTGATGACGGCGATGGGCCTGGCCGTCGCGATCCCGGCGGTGCTGGGCTACAACGCGCTGGTGCGGGGCAACAAGACCGTCGTCATGAAGCTCAACCGCTTCGCGCACGACCTGCACGGCTACTTCCTCACCGGCGCCCGCGTGAGCGCCGGCAACCCGCCGGCCAACGTCGTCTCCATGAAGAAAGGAGGCTGAGCATGGCCTTCGGCACCCAGGACGACACCGACGAGGTGATGAACGAGATCAACGTGACGCCGATGGTCGACGTCATGCTGGTGCTGCTGATCATCTTCATCATCACGGTGCCGGTGATGAAGCACGCGGTGAACATCGACCTGCCGCGCGCCAGCAGCCAGCCGCAGGACGCCAAGCCGCAGACGGTGCGGCTGTCGGTCGATGCCGGCGGCCAGTACTTCTGGAACGAGCGCCGCGTCGGCGACGAGGAACTGCCGGCCCTGCTGCGCGCCGAGGCCGCGAAGGACCCGCAGCCGGACCTGCACATCCGCGGCGACAAGGCCGTGCGCTACGAGAAGGTGGCGCAAGCCATGGCCGCCGCCCAGCAGGCAGGCTTGCGCAAGATCGGCTTCATCACGGAGCCGCGGCAGCCATGAGCATGCCTCCCGCACCCGCGCCGCACCCAACTGGCTGGACGGCTCAGGGGGTGGCGCCCCATCCGCCGTCCCCGCCCAGGCAGCCGCTCGAGAGCACCGCCCTGCTGTGCGGCTGCCGCTGCATCGAGATCCGCCACAACGGCGAGGTCTACCGCCTGCAGGCCACCCGCCTGGGCAAGCTGATCCTCACGAAGTGACCTGAAGGTCATCCCCGCGAAGGCCGGGGATCCGGACCGCTGCTCGTCAGAGGCCGATGGCGGCGATGCCCGCACGGGCGATCTGCGCATCTTCGCTCGACTTCACGCCGCTGACGCCGACGGCGCCCAGGCACTGGCCGTCCTTCAGGATGGGCACGCCGCCCTCCAGCATGCCGCTCAGGTCCGGCGCGCTCAGGAAGGAATAGCGGCCGCCGTTGATGATTTCCTCGTACACGCGGCTTTCACGCCGGCCCAGCGCGGCGGTGTGGGCCTTGGCCGGGGCGATGTGGGCCGACACGGGCGGTGCGCCGTCGAGCCGCTGCAGCCACAGCAGGTGGCCGCCGTCATCCACGATGGCGATGGTGACGGCCCAGTTGTTCTTCAGGGCTTCGGCTTCGGCGGCCGCGGCAACGGCCTTCAGGTCGGAGAGGTCGAGGGTCGGTTTGGACTTCATGGCGATAGGACTGGAAAGGCGCCAAGCATACCGGCTGGGTCATGAATGTCATTTGGACGGATGGCGCGGGGAACCCGCCTAGAATCTGCGCATCCAACAACGGTCCAGGCAAAGGAGTCCACCGGATGAACGAGCAAGTCACCACCGCCGGCCGCTATGGCGGCTATGCCCTGCCTTCCGTGCAGGAGCGCAACCGCGTGCTGCGCAACACCTACTGGCTGCTTGCGCTGTCGATGATCCCGACGGTACTGGGCGCGTGGCTGGGACTGGAGACCGGCATCGCCCGCGCGCTGTCGCCCGGCCTGGGCCTGATCGTCTTCCTGGGCGGTGCCTTCGGCTTCATGTTCGCGATCGAGAAATTCAAGAACTCCGCTGCCGGCGTGCCCATCCTGCTGGGCTTCACGTTCTTCATGGGCCTGATGCTCTCGCGCCTGCTGGGCGTGGTGCTGGGTCTTGGCAATGGCGCCGGCCTGGTCATGACGGCCTTCGCCGGCACGGGCGCGATCTTCCTGGGCATGGCGACGATGTCCACCATCGTCAAGCGCGACCTGTCGAGCATGGCCAAGTTCATGTTCATCGGCGCCATCCTGGTGCTGGTGGCCGGCATCGCCAACGTGTTCCTGCAAAGCGGCGCGCTGATGATCACCCTGGCGGTGCTGGTGATCGGCATCTTCTCCTTCTTCATCCTGTACGACCTCAAGCGCGTGCGCGACGGCGAGGAGACCAACTACATCACCGCCACGCTGGGCGTGTACCTGAGCATCTACAACGTGTTCCAGAGCCTGCTGGTCCTGTTCGGGCTGGGCGGCAGCTCGGAATGATCGGCGCAGCAGCTTGAACGAAGGGGCCCTCGGGCCCCTTTTTGGTGCCCTCGGGCCCCTTTTTTCATGCGCTTGCGCGATCGAAGACGGCAATGCTCTCGACGTGGGCGGTGTGCGGGAACATGTTCACCATGCCCGCCGCGCTGCACCGGTAGCCGGCCTGGTGCACCAGCAGGCCGGCATCGCGCGCCAGCGTGCCCGGGTTGCAGCTGACGTAGACGATGCGCTGCGGCGGAACCCACCCTGCGGCCAGCTCCGGCTGCTGGTGCAGGTCCGCCAGCGCCTTGGCCAGCGCGAATGCGCCCTCGCGCGGCGGGTCCACCAGCCACTTGTCGGCCGCGCCGTCCGCCACCAGCTGCTGCGGCGTCATCTCGAACAGGTTGCGCGCGGCGAACTGCGTGGGCGCGAGCGGACGCCGCGCCCCATTGCGCGCCAGGTTCTCGCGCGAGCGCGCCACCAGTGCCTCGCTGCCTTCGATGCCCAGCACCTCGCGAGCGCGCGTTGCCAGGGGCAGCGTGAAGTTGCCCAGTCCGCAGAACCAGTCGATCACGCGCTCGCCGGACTGCACATCCAGCAGGCGCAGGGCCGTGGAGACCAGCACGCGGTTGATGTGCGGGTTGACCTGGGTGAAGTCGGTCGGCCGGAACGGCATGGCGATGCCGAACTCGGGCAGCGCGTAGGCCAGCTCCGGGCCGCCCTCATCCAGCAGCCGGACGCTGTCGGGCCCCTTGGGCTGCAGCCACCACTGAATGCGAGGGTGCGCCTGCGCGAATGCCCGCAGCTTCGCCAGGTCGCCTTCGCTCAGGGGCTCCAGGTGCCGCAGCACCAGAGCCGTGACGTCGTCACCGCAGGCCAGCTCGATCTGCGGACAGGTCTCGATCGCGTCCATCGACCCGATCAATTCGCGCAGGGGCAGCAGCAGGTCGCTCACGTGCGCGGGCACCACGTGGCACTCGCGGATGTCGGCCACGTAGCGGCTCTTGCGCTCGTGGAAACCGACCAGCACCGTGCCCTTCTTGCGAACGTGCCGCACCGAGAAGCGCGCGCGCCAGCGGTAGTTCCAGTCAGGGCCCTCGATCGGGCGCAGCACCCGCTCGGGCCGGACCTTGGCCAGGTGCCACAGGTTGTCCTCCAGCACGCGCTGCTTGGTCGCCACCTGGGCGCCGGAGTGCAGGTGCTGCATCTTGCAGCCGCCGCAGGCGCCTTCGTGCAGGCCGAAATGCGGGCAGCGCGGCTGCACCCGCTGGGAGGATTCGCGATGGATGGCGGTGAGCTGGCCCTGCTCCCAGTTGTTCTTGCGGCGGGTGATGGCGGCGCTGACCTGCTCGAAGGGCAGCGCGCCTTCGATGAACACCACCTTGCCGTCGGGGCGCCGGGCCACGCCGCGCGCCTCCAGGTCCAGGGCGTCCACCGCCAGCCAGCCTTCCGGCAGCGCGGCGGACGCGCCGTCGTTCTCTGCTGTCATCCCCCGATTGTCTCAGGCCGCCGGCCGGCGGCCGGCGCTCAGCCCCAGGCCTGCAGGTACTCGCGCCAGTGCGGCTCGGCCCCGGCAAGCTCGCCCAGGGCGTTCTTCACCAGCGCGATCTCCTGCTCGTACTCGGCTTCGGTCAGGCCGCCGCGCATCTTCTGGAACCGGCAGTACAGCAGGTACGTGTTCATCACGTCCGTCTCGCAGTAGCGGCGGATCTCCTCCAGCCGGCCCTCGAGGTACGCCTGGTACACCTGGCTGCCGTCCATGCCCAGCTTGCCGGGGAAACCGCACAGCTTGGCCATCGCATCCAGTGGCGCGTTGGCGCGCGGCTGGTACATCGCCAGCAGGTCCATCAGGTCCATGTGGCGCATGTGGTAGCGGCCGATGTAGTTGTTCCACTTGAACTCGCGGTCGTCCTCGCCCAGGTCCCAGTACTTGTCGGCGACCGCGCCGTGCCGCAGGCCGCGGTAGTGCAGCACCGGCAGGTCGAAGCCGCCGCCGTTCCAGCTGACCAGCTGCGGCACGTGCTTGTCGATGCTGTTGAAGAAGTTCTGGATCACGCGCCCTTCGCTGGCGCCGTCGCGGTCGACGAAGGAGTGCACGCGCAGCCCTTCGCCGCTGCGGAACACGCAGCTGATCACCAGGATGCGTTGCAGGTGCAGCGGCACGAAGTCGCTCTGGCCCTTGTCCTTGCGCTCCTGGCACCACGCCTCCCAGACCTGCGCGTCGGTGTGCTCCGCCGGCGCGCCGCGCAACAGGCGCAGGCCGGCGACGTCGGGGATGGATTCGATGTCGAAAACGAGGACGGGAAAGCTCATGGGCGGGCACTGTAGCAGTGCAGCCTCAGAACAGCGCCGAGCGGTCGACGCCGCTGCGGGTGAGCTGGCGGCGCAGCTTGAGCAGCGCCTCGTTCTGGATCTGGCGCACGCGCTCGCGCGTGAGGCCGAGGCGGTCGCTCAGCACCTCCAGCGTCTCGGGGTCGCGGTCCTTCAGGCCGAAGCGGCCTTCCAGCACTTCCTTCTCGCGCTGCGAGAGCGTCTCGATCCAGCCGGCCAGCAGCCGCTCGACTTCGTGGTTCTGCGCGGCGCCGGTGGGGTCGAGCGCAGCGTCGTCGGCCAGCGAATCGGCCAGCGTATGGTCCTCGTCGGAGCGATCGAGCGCCGCGTCCAGCGAACGCGGCGTTTCCGCCATCGCCAGCAGGTCGGCCACCTCGCCCACCTCGCGACCCAGCAGCGCGGCAACGTCCTCGACCCGTACGCCGTCGCCGCGCCGCGCAACCTGGAAGGCCGGATCGTTTTCCAGCGTGCGGCGCGCCCGCAGCACCTGCTGCAATTCGCGCACCACATGCACCGGCAGGCGGATCACGCGGCCCTGGTTCATGACCGCGCGCTCGACCGACTGGCGGATCCACCAGGTCGCGTAGGTGGAGAAGCGAAAGCCCCGCTCGGGCTCGAACTTCCCGATCGCATGCATCAGGCCCAGGTTGCCTTCCTCGATCAGGTCCGACAGCGGCACGCCGCGGCCCAGGTAACCCTTGGCGATGCTGACGACCAGCCGCAGGTTGTGCTCGATCATGGACTGGCGCGCAGGGAAGTCGCCGGCGCGCGCGCGCCGGGCCATCTCGAACTCCTCGTGCGCAGTGAACAGCTCCGTGCGGCGCACGTCGCGCAGGTACAGCGTGAGCGTGTCGCTGGACTCGCCCGAGATGTCGGGAGGGATCTCCAGGCCGCGCGGCGGCTCCGGGTCGCCCCCGGACGGCGCGCCGCCGGCCGGCAAGCTGCGTTGCCTCGCGCCCGGATCGGGGAACTGGCCCTTTCCGTTGCGCCGGCCCATGGTTTACCTCGGCGGCAGCAGTCGCGCGGGGTCGACCGGCTTGCCCTGCCGGCGGATCTCGAAGTGCAGCTTCACGCGATCGGTGTCGGTGGAGCCCATCTCGGCGATCTTCTGGCCCTTGCGCACGGCCTGGTCTTCCTTGACCAGCAGCGCCTGGTTGTGCGCGTACGCCGTCAGGTAGGTGTTGTTGTGCTTGAGGATGATCAGGTTGCCGTAGCCGCGCAGGCCGGCGCCTGCGTAGACCACTCGCCCATCGGCCGCGGCCAGCACCGGATCGCCGGCCTTGCCGCTGATGTCCAGGCCCTTGTTGCGGACCTCGTCGAAGCTGCCGACCACGCTGCTGTTGCCCGGCGCGGGCCAGCCCCACGCGATTTCTTCCTCGGCGGGCACCGGCGGCTGCGAACCGGCCGGGCCGGGCGCCGCCGTGGTGACGGTGCCGCGCGGGGTACTCGCAGCCGGGGCGGGCGAAGCGGCCGAGGACGCAGCGGGGGCAGGCTGCGAGGCGGCGGCTGCCGGCGCCACCGACTGCGGGGGCACCGCGCGGACCACGACCGAGTCGGGCGGCGCGACGCGCAGCACCTGCCCGACTTCGATGACGTTGGGGTTGTCGATGTTGTTCCAGCGCACGATGTCGCGCCAGTTCTGGCCGCTCTCCAGGCCGATGCGGATCAGCGTGTCGCCCGGTCGCACCGTGTAGTACCCGGGCTTGCCTGCGTTTTCGGACCCGGGCAGGGGCTTGGCCGGTTCGATCGCGGGGGCGGTGGCCGGAGGCAGCGGAGCGCTGCGCACCCCGGTGCTGCGGTCTTCGACCGGAGCCGGCGAACGCGTGCGGGATGTGCACCCCGCCAGCACCAGCGCCGCCATCACCAGCACGGCGACCCTGGCGGTGCGCGCGGACATGCCCTTCATCTTCTGTGATCCCTTCAAGCGATGCCGGATTTTAGGGGGACAAAGTGAACGCCCTCAAGAACGCTGCGGCGCAGCTCGCGCGGCGTTTTCTCCAGCACCACGAGGGCCTGCCGCCGGTCCGGCATGACCGTGGGCGCGATGATGCGCCCGCCCACGGCGAGCTGATCGATCCAGGCTTGCGGCACTGCCTCGCCGCCAGCCGCCGCGATGATCCCCGCGTAGGGCGCGCCCTTGGCGAAACCCTGCATGCCGTCGCCGAACAGCAGGTGCACGTTGGGCAGGCGGAAGGGCCGCAGGTTGTCCCGGGCCTTCTCGTGCAGGCCACGCAGGCGCTCGATGCTGTAGACTTCGCCGGCCACCTCGCCCAGAACCGCCGCCTGGTAGCCGCAGCCGGTGCCTACCTCCAGCACTCGCCCCAGCCGCCCCTGCGCCGGCGACGCGCCCAGCAGCAGCTCCACCATGCGCGCCACCACGCTCGGCTTGGAAATCGTCTGCCCCAGCCCGATCGGCAGGCTGGTGTCCTCGTAGGCCTGGTTGACCAGCGCGCTGTCGACGAAGCGGTGCCGCTCGATGCGGCCCATGGCCGCCAGCACGCGCGCATCGGCAATGCCCGAAGCGGCCAGCCGCGACACCATGCGCGCGCGCACCGCGTGCGAGTCGAGCCCCACGCCGGCGGGCCGCGCCATCGGCGCTGCCGGCGTGGGCGCCGGCTTCGCGCGGGAGGCCGGTGCGCGACCACCCTGCGGCGGCGACGATTCCAGCCGCACCGGAAAGCCGGGGCGCCGGCTCATTGCCGCTCCGCGAAGCGGCCCACGCGCGAGGACCAGTCGCCGAGCGCGGCATGGTCGGTGAGGTCCACGTGCAGCGGCGTGACCGACACGCGGCCGTTGGCCGTGGCATGGAAGTCGGTGCCCTGGGCGCCGTCCTTGGGCAGGCCGGCGCCGCCGATCCAGTACATGGTCTGGCCGTGCGGGCTGGGTTGCGAGATCACCTTCTCGGCGGCATGGCGCCGGCCGAGCCGGCACACCTCGAAGGGGCCGAGCTCGGCGGCCGGCCGGTTGGGGATGTTCACGTTGAGCAGGAAGGGCCGCTGGCCGTCCAGCCCCTCGGCCAGCACGCGCTGCACCAGTTCGCGCGCCTTCTCCGCGGCGGTGTCCAGGTGGCTCCAGCCCTTTTCCACCTGCGAGAACGCGATCGCCGGGATGCCGAACAGGTAGCCCTCCATGGCCGCCCCCACGGTGCCCGAATAGATCGTGTCGTCGCCCATGTTGGCGCCGTTGTTGATGCCGCTGACCACCAGGTCCGGGCGGTAGCCGAGCATCCCGGTGAGCGCGATGTGCACGCAGTCGGCCGGCGTGCCGTTCACGTAGCGGAAGCCGTTGCCCGCTTCCTGCACGTACAGGGGCGCGTGCAGCGTCAGGGCGTTGGACTTGGCGCTGTTGTTGTGCTCGGGGGCGACCACCTCGACCTCGGCCAGGTCACGGATGGCGGCATGCAGGGCTACCAGGCCGGGCGCCTGGTAGCCGTCGTCGTTGGACAGGAGAATCTTCATGCGGGGGAACGGCTGCGATCGATTGTAGGGCTGGGGTCGCCGCTGGGACATCGCGCCGCGCGACGCTGCCTATCATTGCGCGCTTTCGAAGGAGAACGCCATGCAAGCCTGGCTTTGCGAGAACCCGGTCGGTGTCGATGCGCTGCAATGGAAGGAGCTGCCGACGCCGCAGCCCGGCGCGGGCCAGTTGCTGCTGCGCATCCAGGCCGCCAGCCTGAACTACCCCGACCTGCTGATCGTGCAGGGCAAGTACCAGCAGAAACCGCCGCTGCCCTTCGTGCCCGGTTCGGAGTACGCCGGCATCGTCGAGGCGCTGGGCGAGGGCGTGACCGGGTTCCAGGTGGGGCAGCCGGTCGCCTGCCTGTCGGGCACCGGCGGCTTCGCCACCCACACGCTGGCGCCGGCTTCGCTTTGCATGCCGCTGCCCGCCGGCTTTCCCGCAGTCGATGCGGCGGCATTCATCATGACCTATGCGACCTCGCACCACGCGCTGGTCGACCGCGCGCAACTGCAGGCCGGCGAGACGGTGCTGGTGCTCGGCGCGGCCGGTGGCGTCGGCACCGCGGCCATCCAGATCGCCAAGGCCATGGGTGCGCGCGTGATCGCGGCGGCATCCAGCGACGAGAAGTGCGAGCTGTGCCGCACGATCGGGGCCGACGCCACGATCAACTACAGCCAGGGCAGCCTGCGCGACGCGATCAAGGAAGCAACCGATGGCAACGGTCCGGACGTGGTGTACGACCCCGTGGGCGGCGAATTCGCCGAGCCGGCTTTCCGCTCGATCGCGTGGCGCGGCCGCTACCTGGTGGTCGGCTTCGCCTCCGGCCCCATCCCTTCGCTGCCGCTGAACCTGCCGCTGCTCAAGGGCGCGTCCATCGTCGGCGTGTTCTGGGGCAACTTCGCAAGGCGCGAGCCGAAGGCCAACGCCGCGATGATGCAGCAGCTGGCCCAGTGGTACGCGCAGGGCAAGGTCAAGCCGGTGATCGACCGGACCATGCCCATGGGCGAGCTCAAGGCCGCCTACGCGCACATGGCGTCACGCGCCGTCAAGGGCAAGCTGGTGATGGTGAACGGCTGAGTCGGGCGCGCTCGGCGCCCGTGCGGCTCAGAGCCGCTCGACGATGGTCACGTTGGCCATGCCGCCGCCCTCGCACATGGTCTGCAGGCCGTAGCGCTTGCCGCTGCGGTGCAGTGCATGCACCAGCGTGGTCATCAGCTTGGTGCCCGAGGCCCCGAGCGGATGTCCCAGCGCGATCGCGCCGCCGTGCACGTTCAGGCGGGCCGGGTCCGCATCCAGCGCTTTCAGCCAGGCCAGCGGCACCGAAGCGAAGGCCTCGTTGACTTCGTACAGGTCGATGTCGCCGATCTTCATGCCGGCCTTCTTCAGCGCGCGCTCGGTGGCCGGCAGCGGGGCTTCCAGCATGATCACCGGGTCGCCGCCCATCACCGTCATGTGGTGGATGCGCGCCAGCGGCTTGGCGTTCAGGGCCTTGAGGCCGCGCTCGTTGACCACCAGCACGCCGGTGGCGCCGTCGCAGATCTGGCTGGCGTTGGCGGCCGAGATCACGCCGCCTTCCTGCAGCAGCTTGACCGACTGGATGCCCTCGAAGGAAGCATCGAAACGGATGCCTTCGTCAATCGTGTGCATCTCGCCGGTGGCCTGGCCTTCCGCGTTGCGCACCGCGACCGGCAGGATCTCGCCCTCGAACGCGCCGGCCTTGGTGGCCGCCGCGGCGCGCTGGTGGCTCAGCAGAGCGAAGCGATCCAGCTCGTCGCGGGACAGCCCGTGCTTCTTCGCCACCATCTCCGCGCCCATGAACTGGCTGAACACCACGTTGTCGTAGCGCTGGTTGATCGCGGGACTCTGGTAGAAGCCCATGCCGGCCTTCTGCGCCAGCTGCGTGGTGCTGAACATCGGCACGCGGGTCATCGACTCCACGCCGGCGGCGATGACGATGTCCTGCGCGCCCGAGATCACGGCCTGCGCCGCGAAGTGCACCGCCTGCTGCGAAGAGCCGCACTGGCGATCGATCGAAGTGCCCGGCACCGTCTCGGGCAGGCGCGAGGCCAGCACCGCGTTGCGGGCGACGTTGGTGGACTGCTCGCCGACCTGGCTGACGCAACCCATGAACACGTCCTCGACCAGCGCCGGATCGGCGTCGGCGCGCGCGACCAGCGCATCGATCACCTGGGCAGCGAGGTCCACCGGATGCCAGCCGGACAGGCGGCCGCCGCGGCGTCCCCCGGCGGTGCGAATGGCGGCGACGATGAAGGCTTCGGACATGGTGGAACTCTCCTGTTCAATCGGTGGGATGGACGGCTGGTCGGGACGATTCTGCCAGCGCGCTGCGGAGGCTTCAGAGCGCCCGCGCGATCACTTCCTTCATGATTTCGCTGGTGCCGCCGTAGATGCGCTGGATGCGCGCGTCGGCATACATGCGGCCGATCATGTACTCGTTCATGTAGCCGTAGCCGCCGAAGAGTTGCAGGCACGCGTCGACCACGCGGCCCTGCGCCTCCGAGCCCCAGAGCTTGGCCATCGAGGCCGTGGCGGTGTCCAGCCGGCCGGCCAGCAGGTCCTCCACGCAGCGGTCCATGAAGGCTCGCCCGACCTGGATCTCGGTGGCGACCTCGGCGAGTTTGAAGCGGGTGTTCTGGAAATCGGCGATCGCCTGGCCAAAGGCCTTGCGCTCGCGCACATAGGCCAGCGTGGCCTCGTACGCGCCTTCCATGGCGGCCAGCGCCGTCACCCCGATGATCAGGCGCTCGTACGGCAGGTCGGCCATCAGCTGGAAGAAGCCCTGCCCTTCGCGTCCGCCCAGCAGATGGCCCGGCCCGAGCCGCACGTCATCGAAGAACAGTTCCGAAGTGTCCTGCGCCTTCATGCCGACCTTGTCCAGCACGCGGCCGACGCGATAGCCGGCGCAGTCCCTGGTCTCCACGATCAGGATCGAGGTGCCGCGCGCGCCCTGCGCCGGGTCGGTCTTGGCCACCACCAGCACGACGCCGGCCAGGAAGCCGTTGGTGATGAAGGTCTTGGAGCCGTTCAGGCGCCAGCCCTCGCCATCGCGCTCGGCGCGCGTGCGCACGCCCTGCAGGTCGGAGCCCGCGCCGGGCTCGGTCATCGCGATCGCACCCACCAGCTCGCCGCTGGCCAGCCGCGGCAGGTAGCTGCGCTTCTGCTCCTCGGTGCCGTGATTGAGCAGGTAGTGCGCCACGATGGAGTGCACCGCGACATTCATGCCCGTGAGGCTGCGGCGCGCCATCTCCTCATGGAACACCGCTTCGTGCCGGAAGTCGCCGCCGGCGCCGCCCCACTGCTCGGGGATGTCGGTGCACAGTAGGCCGGTCTCGCCGGCCTTGCGCCACAGATCGTGGCCGACGTGCCCGCGCTCGCGCGCCGTTTCGTCGCCCGGAACCATGTGTTCCTCGATGAAGCGCACCACGGTATCGCGGTACTGCTCGAGATCCGGGTCGCTCCAGGAACGGCGGAACTGGATGGGCATGGTCTCCTCCTCGCGAAACGGCGGCCGAAAAAAACGACAGGCCCTCGCAAGGGCCTGTCGTCAGGAACGGGTGGTGGGGTGGCTGATGGGACTCGAACCCACGACGACCAGAATCACAATCTGGGACTCTACCAACTGAGCTACAGCCACCACGGAAAGACCGTGATTATAGCCGCGCAGCGGCGTCGCAGCCCGTCAGCGGGTTGCCGTTTCGGCGCCTTCGGCCGCGGGTTGCGGCACCAGGATCTGCGCCTTGTAGCGGTCCTTGAGCAGCTCGTAATAGGCCAGCGCCTCGGCGCTGGTCCACATGCGGGTGTACAGCGCCTGTCGTTGCCGGGCCGCGGCCGCGGGCACCTCGCCGCGCGGCACGATGCGGTTGACCTTGACCACGGTGTACCCCTGCGGGCCCAGGTCGACTCCGACCAGGGACGGCAGCGCGCCGGCATCGGCCTGCAGCGCGGCCTCGACCACCTGCTGCGGCTGGCGCGCCGGGTCCTCGCGCGAGACCACCAGCTTCTCCGACAGCCTGGCGGCCGCGGCATCGGCCTTCCAGGCGGCGAGTTTCTCCAGGCCTTCCTTCTTCGCCATCTCGGCCGCTCGCGTAGCGATCACGCGCTTGCGTACATCGTCCTGAACCTCCGCCAGCGGCCGGGTGCGCGCCGGGCTGTACTGCACGATGCGCGCCGATGCCAGCACGCCCGGTGCCACCTCGACGGCCTCGGTGTTGCGCTTCTTCTCGATGCTCTCGGGCGCAAAAACGGCCTCCAGGAACCGCGGGGTGGCCAACACGCCGGCAGCTCCGGGCGCCGGCGTGCGCTGCACGGTGGCGGTCTTCACGTCGAGCTTGAAGCGGTCGGCCACCGACTTGAACCCGTCGGCCGCCTCGTACACCGCGTTGGAGAAGCTGTCGGCGCTCTCGGCGAACTTGCGCTGCGCCTGCTGCTTGCGCATCTCGGCTTCCAGCTCGGGACGCATCTGCTCGAAGGTGCGGCCCTTGATGTCGGTGAGCTTGATGATGTGGAAACCGAACTCGGTCTCCACCAGGTCGCTGATCTGCCCCTTCTTGAGCGCGAACGCCGCATCCTCGAAGGGCTTGGTCATGGCGCCCCGCGCGAAGAAATCGAGGTCGCCACCGCTGGGCGCGGAGCCGGAATCCTGCGAATGCTTCTTCGCCACTTCGGCAAAGCTGTCGGGATCCTTCTTCACCTGCTCCAGCAACTGCTGCGCCTGAGCGCGGGCCTTCTCCTTCTGCTCGGCCGAGGCCCCCTTGGGCACGGCGATCAGGATGTGGCTGGCGCGGCGCTCCTCCAGCCGCGGCGCGTTCTGCTCGTAGTAGGTGCGCAGGTCCTGCTCGTTGACCGGCATCTCCTTCATCAGCGCCTCCTGGTCCAGCACCACGTACTCGATGCGGGCCTGCTCGGGCGCCTGGAACTGCTGCGGATGTTCCTTGTAGTACGCCTCCAGGTCGGCCTGGGTCGGGTTCACCCTGGAGAGGTAGTCGGCCGGGTCGAAACGGGCCACCTGGATCTCGCGCTGCTGGAAGAAGGCGTCGAGCGAGACGCCGGCCTGCGCCGGCGAGGTCAGTCCGCTGGACACCACGCCCGCCAGGACCTGGCGCTGGCCGATCTCCTGGCGCACCGACTCCTCGAACATCTGCGGCGACATGCCCTGCCGGCCGAGCAGCTCCTTGTAGGCCTGCATGTCCAGCTTGCCGTCGGGGCCGCGCAGCGAGGCGATCACCTCGTTGCCCTGCAGTTCGCGCGCGAGGCGCTGGTCGCTGGCCATGAGCCGGCCCTTGTGGGCGGCGGCGATCAGCACACGGTCGCGCACCATCTCTTCCAGGGTCGAGTAGCGCGCCTGCGGGCTGTCCAGCAGCTTGGCGTCGAGGTTGGGCATCTGCTGGCGCAGCCGGTCGGCGCGCTCGCGGTGTTCGTTGTCCCAGTCCGACTGGGTGATCTCGCGACCGTCCACCTTGGCGACCGTCGCGCCACGCTCCTGGTAGTTGCTGTAGCCCTCCAGGCCGAACAGGACGAACGACGGCACGATCAGCAGGAACAGCACCACCTGCATGATCTTGGTGTGCTTGCGGACGAATTCAAACATGCGCGACTCTCGACATATGTGCGGGTGCCGTTGAAAAACAAAAGGCGAACATCCGTTCGCCTTCTCGTGGTTGGTGGGTGCTGACGGGATCGAACCGCCGACCTACGCCTTGTAAGGGCGCCGCTCTACCAGCTGAGCTAAGCACCCCACCTGCAGGCTTTCCGGTCAGTTGAGCGCATCCTTGAGCGCCTTGCCGGGACGGAACTTGGGCACCTTGGCAGCCTTGATTTTAATCTGCGCGCCGGTGCGGGGATTGCGGCCGCTGCGGGCGGCGCGTTTGCCGACGGCAAAAGTGCCGAATCCCACCAGCGACACGGAGCCGCCCTTCTTCAGCGTCGTCTTGACGGCGCCGATCATCGATTCCAGCGCACGCGTGGCTGCCGCCTTGGAGATGTCGGCATGCTTGGCGATGTGCTCGATCAGTTCGGTTTTGTTCACAGGTGCCCCTCGTTCAGAGAAAGTGATGGACGGGTGTCCCCCAAAAATTTTTGTCTCCCGTCTCCTGCGGCTCGCCGTTGCGGTGCCGATGCCAGGAAGAGGGAGACTTCTGTCGCGGCCGTGGACCACTGCCGCCGATTAAAGCCACGGCACCCCACCCTGTCAATAAGGCTCGCAGCTTTACAACATTGCGGCAGGCATTCCACCGGCGCAAGGGCACGCCGCCGCTGTGGCGGCCGCCGAATTTGTCACGCAGGGAGGCCTTGTCCTCAGAGGGCCGAAGCGATGGCGCGCCCGAGGTCCGACGTGCGCGCATTCCCGCCGATGTCCGGGGTGCGCGGCGCACCCGACTTCGGGTCCAGCACCTGCTCGATCGCCCGCAGCACCGCATCGTGCGCGTCCTTGTGGCCGAGGAACTCCAGCATCATCGCGCCGCACCAGATCTGGCCGATCGGATTGGCGATCTGGCGTCCGGCGATGTCGGGCGCGGAGCCGTGCACCGGCTCGAACAGCGAGGGGAAGCGCCGGTCCGGATTCAGGTTGGCCGAGGGCGCGATGCCGATGGTGCCGGTGCAGGCCGGGCCCAGGTCGCTGAGGATGTCGCCGAAGAGATTGCTGGCCACCACCACGTCGAAGAAATCAGGCCGCTGGACGAAATGCGCCGTGAGGATGTCGATGTGGAACTTGTCCAGCCGCACGCCGGGGTAGGCCCTGGCCATCTCGGCCACGCGCTCGTCCCAGTACGGCATGGTGATCGCGATGCCGTTGGACTTGGTGGCGCTGGTCAGGTGCTTCTTCGGCCGCGACTGGGCCAGCTCGAAGGCGAACTTCAGCACGCGGTCCACGCCGGTGCGCGACATCACCGTCTCCTGCATGACGATCTCGCGCTCGGTGCCCGCGAACATGCGTCCGCCGATGCTGGAGTACTCGCCCTCGGTGTTCTCTCGCACGATGTACATGTCGATCTCGCCGGGTTCGCGCCGGCTGCCGTCCTTGCGCACCACCGGCGCGATGATGCCCGGCATCAGCCGTGCGGGCCGCAGGTTGACGTACTGGTCGAACTCGCGGCGGAACAGCAGCAGCGACTGCCACAGCGAGGTGTGGTCCGGGATCTTCTCGGGCCAACCCACCGCCCCGAAGAAGATGGCGTCGTGGCCGCCGATGCGGTCCTTCCAGTCGTCCGGCAGGTACTTGCCGTGCTTCTCGCAGTAGTCCCAGCTCGAGAAGTCGAAGGGGTCGAACTGCAGGTCGATGCCGAACTTGCCGGCGGCGGCCTCCAGCACCCGCACGCCCTCGGGCATGACTTCCTTGCCGATGCCGTCGCCGGCGATGACGGCGATCCTCTTCTTGCTCATGGTTCCTCCAGGTTCGATGGCTATTGCCGCGCGGCAGCGGGCACCGGTGCGGGTGAACGCACCACCAGGCTCACCCCCACGGCGGTGAGCGCAACGCCCGCGACGATGGCGGCGGTGATCGGCTCGCCGAACAGGGCCCACGCCATCAGCGCGGTGGTCGGCGGCACCAGGTACATCAGGCTGCTGACGGTGGTGGCGGCGCCGCGCTGGATCAGCAGGTACAGCAGCGAACTGCCGCCCAGCGTGAGGCCCAGTACCGACCAGGCCATCGCGCCGGCGAGCTCGGTATTCAGCCCACCTTGCGCGGTGGTCCAGCGCATGGCCTCGGCTTCCATCAGCGCGAACGGCAGCGTCACGACCAGCGCGGCGGCCAGTTGCACGAGATTGGCCGTGCGCACGTCGCAGGGCTGCACGAAACGCTTCTGGTACAGCGTCCCGATGGTGATCGACATCAGCGCAATGAGGGCGAACAGCAGGTTGCGCCCATGCACCTCGCCGATGCCCAGCTTCTCCCAGACCACCAGCACCAGCCCGGCCAGCCCGAGCGCGAGGCCCATCCACTGCCGGCGACCGACTTCGCCGCCGCGGCCCGACACCCAGAACGCGGTCAGCACGGGTTGCAGGCTGACCAGCAATGCGGACACGCCCGCGCCCATGCCGTCCTTGACGGCGGCCCACACGCCGCCCAGGTAGCCGGCGTGCATGAAGATGCCGGTCACCGCCAGGTGCATCGCCTGCGAGCGGTTCTTCGGCCAGACCGCGCCGGCGGCCAGCGCCCACACCACGAAACACGCAACCGAGAGCGTGTAGCGCACGGCCAGGAACTTCAGCGGCGGCGCGTGCGGCATGCCGTAGCGCGCCACGATGAAGCCCGTGCTCCAGATCAGCACGAACACGGCGGGCATGGCCCGCACCAGCAGGTCCTGCCGGGCGTTGTCGCTCATGGGGCTTTACTTCACTCGCTGGCGGATTTCCGGCAGCGCCTTGCGCAGGTAATAGACCATCGACCAGACGGTGAGGATGGCGGCGACCCAGATCAGCCAGTGGCCCCACAGGCCGGTGTCGATCACGCCGAACAGGCGCCCGTCGTACAGCAGGAAGGGAATGGCGACCATCTGCACCGTGGTCTTGACCTTGCCCAGCATGTGCACCGCCACGCTGCGCGCTGCGCCGATCTGCGCCATCCACTCGCGCAGCGCCGAGATGGCGATCTCGCGGCCGATGATGATCAGCGCCACGAACACGTCGGCGCGGCCCAGGTGCACCAGCACCAGCAGTGACGCGCACACCAGGAACTTGTCGGCCACGGGGTCCAGGAACGCGCCGAACGCCGAGGTCTGGTTCAGGCGGCGGGCCAGGAAGCCGTCCAGCCAGTCGGTCAGGGCGAACACGATGAACATCACCGTGGCCACCAGGTTCTGCACCGGTTCGGGCGGCATCTGCAGGTAGAAGACCCCCACGATCAGCGGGATGGCGACGATGCGCGTCCAGGTCAGGATCGTGGGAACCGTGAAGAACATGGGCGCGATTCTGTCATGGCGCCCCGGCGCGCCTCCCGGCACGCTCAGTGCGCCTCGACCAGCGTGCGCAACTGGAACTTCAGGTCGTCGTTGTAGAGAAAGGTTTCGCTGAACTGCCAGGGCCGCGGCAAGTGGCCCACCGGCTCGAAGGGCGCCGCGCGGCGGATGGCGCGGATGGCCATGTCCAGCGTCTGCGGCGACTGGCGCGGCACGCGCAGGACGGCGATGTTGCGAAGCGAGCCGTCGCGGTTCAGGTGGATCTGCAGCACCGGGATGGACTGCAGCGGGTCCGGCAGGATGCCGCCGAAGGTCTCGCCGGGGCTGGTTTCCATGATGCGCTGCGCCACGCGCAGCTTGTACTCGTCCCAGGACCGTGCCGGGCCGGCATGGGTGCGCGGCGGCCGCGCGCCCGCCACCACGGCGGGCTGCGCGCCGGGCGTGCCTACGGTGGCGGGAATCGGCGCGGGGCCCGGAGCGCCGCAGGCGACCAGCAGCGCGGCCGAGGTGGTGGCGAGATGCCTAGTGAAGCGCACGGTAGATCTCCTCGGCCAGTTCACGCCCGATGCCTTCGACGGAAGCGATGTCGTCGACACCGGCCGATGCTACGCCACGGATGCCGCCGAAGCGTTGCAGCAGGCGCGCGCGCTTCCTGGCGCCGATGCCGGGAATCTCCTCCAGCCGGCTGCCGCCCACGCGCACCTTGGCCCGGCGCGCGCGCATGCCGGTGATGGCGAAGCGGTGCGCCTCGTCGCGGATCTGCGCCACCAGCATCAGCGCCGCCGAGTCCTTGCCCAGCCAGATCTTCTCGCGTCCATCGGCAAACACCAGTTCCTCCAGCCCTACCCGGCGGCCCTCGCCCTTCTCCACCCCGACGATCACCGACAGGTCCAATCCCAATTCGGCGAACACCTCGCGCGCCATGCTGACCTGCCCCCGCCCGCCGTCCACCAGCACCAGGTCGGGCAAGCGGGTGGCGCCACCGCGCGACGAGGCCTTGCGGGCGCGCTTGCCATTGCCGGGCGGCTCGGACCCGTCCTCGACGCGGGGCGGCTCGACCGGCTCCTCAACGGCAGGCGGCGCGGCCTCCGGCGAATCGCGCCCGGCCTGCGCCAGCCGGGCATAGCGGCGCGTGAGCACCTGCCGCATGGCGGCGTAGTCGTCGCCGGGCGTGATGCCCTCGATGTTGTAGCGGCGGTACTCGCCGTTCTGCATGCGGTGCTGCTGGAACACCACGCAGGAGGCCTGGGTGGCTTCGCCGGAGGTGTGCGAGATGTCGAAGCACTCGACCCGGAACGCGTCCAGGTCGTCGGGTTCCAGGTGCAGCGCCTCGACCAGCGCGCGGGTGCGGGCCTGCTGCGAGCCCTCCTGTGCCAGCAGCCGCGCCAGCTGGATGCCGGCGTTCTTCTCCGCCATCTCCAGCCAGAGGCGGCGCTGCTCGCGCGGGTGGTGCACGGCGGTGATCTTCACGCCCGACTGTTCGGACAGGGCCTCGACCAGTTCCCGGCCGACCGGCACGCTGGTGATCAGCGCGGGCGGCACCGGCACGCCGATGTAGTGCTGGGCGATGAAGGCCTCCAGCACCTGCACCTCCACCGGCTGGGCCGGAGCGGCATCCAGTGCATCGTCGAAGCCCTGCACCGCCGTGGCGTCCTCGATCTGGGACGGAAAGTAGGGCCGGTCGCCCAGGTGGCGGCCGCCACGCACCATGGCCAGGTTGACGCAGGCCTTGCCGCCCTGCACCTTCACCGCAAGGATGTCGGCGTCCTTGTCGGAGCCGGTGTCCACCGACTGCTGGTGCAGCACCTTGGACAGCGCCGCCATCTGGTTGCGCAGCTCGGCCGCCTGCTCGAACTCCAGCTTTTCGGCGTGCTGCAGCATGCGCTTTTCCAGTTGCGACAACACCGCCTGGGTTTCGCCGCGCAGGAAGGCTTCGGCGTTGCGCACGTCCTGCTGGTAGGCCTCGGGGGTGATCAGGCCCACGCAGGGCGCCGAGCAGCGCTTGATCTGGTAGAGGAGGCAGGGCCGGGTTCGATTGGCGAACACCGTGTCTTCGCAGGTGCGCAGCTTGAACACCTTCTGCAGCAGCTGGATGGTCTCCTTCACCGCCCATGCGCTCGGGTAGGGCCCGAAGTAGCGGTGCTTGCGGTCGACCGAGCCGCGGTAGTAGGCCACTCGCGGGAAGTCATCGGCCCGGGGGGCACTCCCCTCCTCCCCGTCGAACCCCACCTTGTCCGCGGCGCCGTGGATCTTCAGGTAGGGGTAGCTCTTGTCGTCCCGGAAGAGGATGTTGTACTTCGGGTTGAGCGCCTTGATCAGGTTGTTCTCGAGCAGCAGCGCTTCCGCCTCGGAGCGCACCACGGTGGTCTCCATGCGCGCGATCTTCGAGATCATGTGGCCGATGCGCGTGCCGCCGTGGTTCTTCTGGAAGTAGCTGGAGACGCGCTTCTTCAGGTTGCGCGCCTTGCCCACGTACAGCACGCCGCCGTCGGCGTCGAAGTAGCGGTACACGCCGGGCAGCTGCGGCAGCGCGGCGACTTCGGCCAGCAGTTGGTCGGAATGCACGGCGGACATCGCTGCTTATTATCCGGGCAGCATGCGCTGGGACATCTTCTGCAAGGTCATCGACAACCACGGCGACATCGGCGTGTGCTGGCGGGTGGCCGCCGACCTGGCGCAGCGCGGCGAGTCGGTGCGGCTGTGGGTGGACGACGCGGGCGCGCTGGCCTGGATGGCTCCGGCCGGCCAGGCAGGCGTCACCGTGCTGCCATGGGCTGAAGGCATCGCTGCGCAGCCGGGCGACGTCGTGGTCGAAGCCTTCGCCTGCGAGCTGGAGCCGGATTTCGTGGCCGCGATCGCCGAACGCACGCGCACGGCGGGCCGGCAGCCGGCCTGGATCAACCTGGAATACCTCTCGGCGGAAAGCTGGGTCGAGCGCTGCCACGGGCTGCCTTCGCCGGTGCTCGGCGGGCCGGGCAAGGGATTGTCCAAGCGGTTCTTCCACCCGGGGTTCACGGCGGCCACCGGCGGGCTGGTCCGCGAACCCGGCCTGCAGCAGAGGCAGGCCAGGTTCGATCGGGCCGCCTGGCTGCGCTCACGCGAAATCGATTGGCGCGGCGAGCGCCTCATCAGCCTGTTCTGCTATGAGCCGCCCGGGCTGCCCGCCCTGCTCGACCAGTTGGCGCGGTCGGCGCAGCCCACCCGCCTGCTGGTCACGGCCGGCCGAGCCGAAGCCGCCGTGCGGCAGTGGCTCGCCGGCCGGGCGACCACCGGGGCGTTGGCGCTGCACTGGCTGCCGCTGATGCCGCAGCCGCAGTTCGACGAATTGCTGTGGGCGTGCGACCTCAACCTGGTGCGCGGCGAGGATTCGCTGGCGCGTGCGCTGTGGGCCGGCCGGCCACTGGCGTGGAACATCTATCCGCAGCACGACGATGCGCACCTGGCCAAGCTGGACGCCTTTCTCGACTGGCTGGACGCGCCGCCGGACCTTCGCGCCTTCCATGCCGGCTGGAACGGAAGCGCCGTGCCCTTGCCCGCGCTCGACATCGATGGCTGGCGACCTTGCGCGGAGCAAGCGCGCCGGCGGCTGCTCGACCTGCCCGACCTCGTCGGCGAGCTCATGCGCTGGGCCGCCCGGGGATAAGACGGCAACCCGCCGTTGCCGGCGCGCAGCGGGTCGGGGCATCCGGCCAGCCCGGCAAAAGCAAGTAAAATCCCAAGGCTTTGCGCGAGCGGCCTGCCTGGCTGGCGCCTCGCGCCCACCGCCGCCTCCTTGCACCCGCCACGCGGGCGCCCCGCGGCCTACTTCGCTACCCCAACCCCATGAAAATCGCTCAAGAAATCCGCGCCGGCAACGTGATCATGCAGAACGCCGCGCCCTGGGTCGTGCTCAAGACCGAATATGCGCGCGGCGGCCGCAACGCCGCCACCGTGCGCATGAAGCTCAAGAGCCTGCTGTCCAACCAGGGCACGGAAGTCGTCTTCAAGGCCGACGACAAGATGGACCAGATCGTGCTGGACAAGAAGGACTGCACCTACTCCTACTTCGCCGACCCGATGTACGTCTGGATGGACGGCGAGTACAACCAGTACGAGGTCGAG
>JAKFEA010000328.1:0-1692 GCA_036675905.1 Acidovorax sp.
CCGCGCTCTTGCGTGCGAACTCCGCCCGCAGCGCCTTGAGCTTCTCGCGCGGGTCTTCCTTCACCGTCGCCGTGTCCAGCGCCATTTCCGCGATGAAGCGGCTGGGCTGCGCGGCAACCACCTCGCGGCCCTTCTTGCGCCGCTTGGTCCAGCTCACCGCCAGCGAGCGCTGGGCGCGGGTGATGCCGACGTACATCAGGCGGCGCTCTTCCTGCAGCCGCTGCAGGAGGCCCTCGCTCATCGGCCCGTCGGCGCGGCCGGTGGGGTTGTCGTCGTCTCCCAGCTTGAAGGGCAGCAGGCCTTCCACGCAGCCCACCAGCATCACGTGCGGCCACTCCAGGCCCTTGGAGGCGTGCAGCGTGGAGAGGGTCACCACGTTCTGGTCCTGCTCGCGCTCGCTCAGGGTGGACAGCAGCGAGATGGTCTGCGCCACCTCCAGCAGGCTCTTCTTCTCGCCGGCGATGCTCACGCCGGCGGTGTCGTCGATCTCGCCGCCGCAGCGCCCGGCCATCCAGTCGCAGAAGTCCAGCACGTTGCTCCAGCGGGCGGCGGCCAGCCGTTCGTTGTCCTCGCCGTCGTACAGGTGCTTCTCGTAGCCGATGTCCTTGAGCCACTCCACCAGAAACGTGCGTGCGTCCTCCGCGCCCAGCGTGTGGCGGGCGCGGTACGCCAGGTCGTTCACGCCGCGGCCGAACTCGTGCAGGCTGCCCACCGCCTTGGCCGGCAGCGCGGCGCCCAGCGAGGAGGAGAACAGGGCCTCGAACAGCGACAGCTTGTACTTGCCGGCGAACACGCCCAGGCTGGTGAGCGTGGTGTGGCCGATGCCGCGCTTGGGCGTGGTCACGGCGCGCAGGAAGGCCGGATCGTCGTCATTGTTCACCCACAGGCGGAACCAGGCGCACAGGTCGCGGATCTCGGCGCGGTCGAAGAAGCTCTGGCCGCCCGACACCTTGTAGGGGATCTGCGCCTTGCGCAGGGCCTGCTCGAACACGCGGGCCTGGTGGTTGGCGCGGTACAGCACGGCGAAGTCCTTCCATTCCTTGCCCAGGCCGTTGGCGCGGATCGACTGCATCCGCGCAACCACGCGCTCGGCCTCGTGCTCCTCGTTGTCGCAATCGACCACCCGTACCGGCTCGCCCTCGCCCAGCTCGGAGAACAGGGTCTTGGGAAACAGCTTGGGATTGGGCTGGATGACGTTGTTGGCGGCGCGCAGGATCGCGCTGGTGGAGCGGTAGTTCTGCTCCAGCTTGACCACCTTCAGCTGCGGCCAGTCCTGCGGCAGGCGCTTCAGGTTGTCCAGCGTGGCGCCGCGCCAGCCGTAGATCGACTGGTCGTCGTCGCCCACCGCGGTGAAGCGGCCACGCTCGCCCACCAGCAGCTTGAGCAGCTCGTACTGGGTGGCGTTGGTGTCCTGGTATTCGTCCACCAGCACGTGGGACAGGTGCTGCTGCCACTTCGCGCGGACCTCGGCGTGGTCGCGCAGCAGCTTGAGCGGCAGCCCGATCAGGTCGTCGAAGTCAACGCCCTGGTAGGCCGTGAGCCGCTCCTCGTAGCGCGCCATGATGCGGGCGGTGACCTTCTCGTTGTCGTCCTTGGCCTGGGCCTCGGCCTGGGCGGCGTTCAGTCCCATGTTCTTCCACAGGCTGATCGCCCACTGCCACTGGCGCGCCGTGGCGGAGTCGGTGGTGCCGC
>JAKFEA010000329.1:0-2182 GCA_036675905.1 Acidovorax sp.
TCGATGAGCGCATCGCGAGCCGCTTGCCGGCGGCCTATCTCACGCGCGAGGCTTGGCTGCAGGGCGTGCCCTTCTACGTGGACGAGCGTGCCATCGTGCCGCGCAGCTTCATCGCCGAGCTGCTGGCCGACGGCACCATCGATCCCTGGCTGGGCGAGCACACGCGCCAGGTGCTGGACCTGTGCACCGGCAACGGCAGCCTCGCCGTCCTGGCCGCGCTGGCATGGCCCGAGGTGCAGGTCGATGCGGCCGACCTGTCGCAGGACGCGCTGGCCGTCGCCGAAATCAACGTGCGCAAGCACGGGCTGCAGGATCGCATCCGGCTGCTGCAGTCGAACGGGCTGGGCGCCCTGCCCGGCCCTTACGACCTGATCCTGTGCAACCCGCCCTACGTCAACAGCGAAAGCATGGCGCAGCTGCCGGCCGAGTACCGCGCCGAACCCGAACTCGCACTGGCGGGCGGCGCCGACGGCATGGACTTCGTTCGCGCCTTGCTGAAGGACGCACCCTCGCGCATGAGTGACCCTGCCGTGCTGGTGCTGGAAATCGGCAACGAGCGCGAGCACTTCGAGGCCGCTTTCCCGCGCCTGGAGGCGGTCTGGCTGGAGACCAGCGCCGGCGCCGACCAGGTGCTGCTGCTGACTCGCGAAGCGCTGGTGCGACAATAGCGGACGGGGCGCACGGCGCCCGTTCAAGACTTGCGGGGGCGCGTCGGCGCCCTCGCCCATTTCCGGACCCCTCATTCGATGATCACGCTGCGCAACCTGACCCTGCGCCGCGGCGCCAAGGTGCTGCTGGACAAGGTATCGGTCACGCTCAATCCCGGCGAGAAAGTGGCCCTGGTCGGCCGCAATGGCGCCGGCAAGTCCAGCCTGTTCGCCCTGTTCACCGGCGCCCTGCACGAGGACGCCGGCGAGTTCTCCATCCCGGCCCAGTGGCGCATGTCCCAGGTCGCCCAGCACATGCCGGAGACGGATGAGAGCGCGACCGATTTCGTGCTCGGCGGCGACACCCGGCTGATGGAGCTGCGCGCCGCGCTGGCGCAAGCCGAAGCGGACGGCGACGGCATGCAGATCGCCCAGGCCCACTCCGACCTCGCCGATGCGGGCGAGCACGATGCGGTACCGCGCGCCCAGTCGCTGATCCTGGGGCTGGGCTTCAAGGTGCACGAGTTGCTGCAGCCGGTGGACAGCTTTTCCGGCGGCTGGCGCATGCGCCTGCAACTGGCCCGCGCGCTGATGGCCCCGTCGGACCTGCTGCTGCTGGACGAGCCGACCAACCACCTGGACCTGGACGCGCTGGTCTGGCTGGAGTCGTGGTTGCAGCGCTACCCCGGCACCATGATCGTCATCAGCCACGACCGCGAGTTCCTCGATGCCGTGACCGGTGTCACGCTGCACATCGACCACCAGAAGCTGACGCGCTACGGCGGCAACTACAGCGCGTTCGAGACCCTGCGGGCCCAGCAACTCGAGCTGCAGCAGTCGGCGTTCGCCAAGCAGCAGGAGAAGATCGCCCACCTGCAGAAGTTCATCACCCGCTTCAAGGCCAAGGCGACCAAGGCCAAGCAGGCGCAAAGCCGGGTCAAGGCGCTCGAGCGCATGGAGAAGATCGCGCCGGTGCTGGCCGAGGCCGATTTCGACTTCGAGTTCAAGGAGCCGGCGAACCTGCCCAATCCGATGCTGGCGATTTCGGATGCGGTGCTGGGGTATGGCGACAAGGTCATCCTGCGCGACGTCAACCGCTCGGTCCTGGCCGGCCAGCGCATCGGCATCCTGGGCGCCAACGGCCAGGGCAAGTCGACGCTGGTGAAGACCATCGCGCGCGACATTCCTTCGCTGGGCGGCACGATCACCGAAGGCAAGGGCCTGCACATCGGCTACTTCGCCCAGCAGGAGCTGGACGTGCTGTCCCCCGACAGCAACCCGCTGGAGCACATGGTGCGGCTGGCGCGCGACGTCGGGCCGCAGGCGCGCGAGCAGGAGCTGCGCAACTTCCTCGGCAGCTTCAACTTCAGCGGCGACATGGTGGCGCAGCCGGTCGGCACCATGAGCGGAGGCGAGAAGGCGCGTCTGGTGCTGGCCATGATCGTGTGGCAGCGCCCCAACCTGCTGCTGCTGGACGAGCCGACCAACCACCTGGACCTGGCCACGCGCGAGGCGTTGTCGGTCGCGCTCAACGA
>JAKFEA010000330.1:0-3490 GCA_036675905.1 Acidovorax sp.
CCGCGATCCGCGTGGCCCTCGCCGATGACCAGGCCCTGGTCCGCGCCGGGCTTCGCGCGCTGCTGCAACAACAGGGCATCGTGGTCGCGCTGGAAGCCGAGGATGGCGCCGACCTGCTGGTGAAGCTGGCCGAACAGTCCGTCGACGTAGTGCTCAGCGACATCCGCATGCCCGGCACCGACGGCATCGAAGCCCTGCTGCAACTGCGCGAGCGCGGCGACCGCACCCCGGTGCTGTTGCTGACCACCTTCGACGACAGCGACCTGCTGCTGCGCGCCACCGACGCCGGCGCCCAGGGATTCCTGCTGAAGGACGCCGCGCCCGAAGACCTGCGCGACGCCATCGTGCGCGTGGCCGCAGGCGAGACCCTGCTGCAACCGGTCAGCACCGATCCGGTGCGTGCGCGTTTCCGTTTTCGCGACGAGAACGCTCCCACCGAAACCTTCAGCACGCGCGAAGTCGCGATCCTGCGCCTGCTCGCCGGTGGTTATTCCAACAAGGAAATCGCACGCAGCCTGTTCCTGGCCGAAGGCACGGTGAAGAACTACGTCTCCACCATCCTCGACAAGCTCGGCACCCGCGACCGCACCCGCGCGGTGCTGAAGGCGATCACCCTGCGCATCATCTGATCGCGAGCGGAGCCAGCCATGCCACCGTGGCGCCCGCGGCCAATGCCGCGAGCAGGCCGGCAGCGACCCGGACCCCATAGGCGCGCCCGCCGCTGACCCAGGCCATTACCGATTTCGCGCCGAGGCTGGCGGCCAGCAGCCCCAGCATCAGCCAGCGCGCCTGCCCCGCGTCCACGCTGCCTTGCGTCGATAGGCTGCCCAGGGTGGCGACGGCGGCATGCAGCTCGCCGGCCGCCGACACGATCGCCGCCGCCATCGCGCCCTGCGGCCCGATCCACGCCGACAGCGCCGCCGACAGCAGCACCAGCGCCGCCACCAGTGCGGCGAAGCCCAGGGCGTGGCCGAAACGGAACATCCGGCTCTGCGCGGTGGGCGGCGGAACCCGCTCCCCGCTGCCGGCGCGCAACCCGAGCAGGCCGCCGGCGAGCAGCACCGCGCCGGTGCCCAGCAATTCCGGCAACAACTGCATCACCAGCGGCGGCGACATCGCCCACAGGATCGGCACGCACAGGCTCAGCGAAGCCAGGTTGGCCAGCAGCGCCGCGGCCACCGCCGAGCGCAACAGGGCCGGGGTTTCGCGCACGCGCTGGCCGAAGCCGATCACCGCCGCGGTCGACGACACATAACCGGCGAAGAAGCCGGCCACCGCCAGGCCCCAGCGGTTGCCGACGATGCGCAGGACCACGTGGCCCAGCGTGCTTACCCCCATCACCAGCACCACCAGCTTCCACAGCGTGGCCAGGTTGATCGCACCATAAGGGCCGAGGTTGCGGTCCGGCAGGATCGGCAACACCACCAGCGCCGCCGCCAGCAGCAACAGCCCGTCGAACACCTCGCGCTCGCTCAGGCGATCGCGACTGAGCCGGTGCAGCGGCTCCTTCGCGTACAGCAGCACCGCGACCAGCACCGCCAGACCGGCCGCCAGCGCCGCCGAGCGCATCGCCAGCCCGCCGAGCAGGAAGGTCAGCACCAGTGCGATCTCGCTGGTCAGGCCCGGATCGTCGGCGTGCGTGGCCCGGTAGGCCAGCGCGGCCAGCAGTCCGACCACGCCGAGCACGAGCAGGAACACCGGCAGCCCGATCCACGCCGACACCGCCGCCGCCAGCGCGGCCAGCGCATGCGTGCGCAATCCGGCGATGGCGTGCGTACTGACGCCATGGCTGCGCTCGCGCACCAGCCCGATCAGCAGGCCCAGGCCCAACGCCGAGGAGAACCCCAGCAATACGCTCGCGGTGATTTCAGGCACGGCATCGCTCCGCTGGCATCGTCCCGATTCTGCCACGCGCTTGCATCCCCCGCCCAAGGCCGGACAATGCCCGCGTCTTCTCCAAGCCCGGACGCCATGTCGAACCACCCTGCCGCTTCCATCTCCCTGACCCGCTACCTGATCGAGGAGCAGCGCGCCGGCCGCATCAATGCCGAGCTGCGCCAGCTGGTCGCGGTGGTCGCGCGCGCCTGCACCAGCATTTCCATCGCCGTGAGCAAGGGCGCACTGGGCGGCGTACTGGGCGATGCCGGCACAGGCAATATCCAGGGCGAAGCGCAGAAGAAGCTGGATGTGCTGAGCAACGACATCCTGCTGGAAGCCAATGCCTGGGGTGGGCACCTGGCCGCATGCGCTTCGGAGGAAATGGACCATTGCCAGCCGATTCCCGACGCCTATCCGCGCGGCAACTTCCTGCTCCTGTTCGATCCGCTCGACGGCAGCTCCAACATCGACGTCAACGTCTCGGTCGGCACCATCTTCTCGGTACTGCGCTGCCCGGATGGCGTGACCACGCCCGCGGACGATCACTTCCTGCAGCCCGGCAGCGCGCAGGTGGCGGCGGGCTACTGCATCTACGGACCGAGCACGATGCTGGTGCTGAGCGTCGGCCATGGCACCCACGCCTTCACCCTGGACCGCGAGCAGGGCGCGTTCGTGCTGACCCAGCGCGACATGCGCATCCCCGAGGAAACGGCGGAATTCGCCATCAATGTGTCCAACCAGCGCCATTGGGAACCGGCGATGCAGGAGTACGTGGAAGACCTGCTGGCCGGCAAGCAAGGGCCGCGCGGCAAGGACTTCAACATGCGCTGGATCGCCAGCATGGTCGCCGACGTGCACCGCATCCTCACCCGCGGCGGCATCTTCATCTATCCGTGGGACCGCAAGGATCCTTCCAAGGCCGGGAAGCTGCGCCTGATGTACGAGGCCAACCCGATGGGTCTGCTGGTCGAACAGGCCGGCGGCGCGGCCAGCACCGGGCGCGAGCGCATCCTCGGGATCGCGCCAGCGCAGTTGCACCAGCGCGTGCCGGTATTCCTGGGTTCGAAGAAAGAAGTCGCCGCGGCCGAGCGTTACCACGCGGCCGTGGCCGCCTCCGCCTGATGGACAGGCCTGTCGATTTCATCGAAGTCATCGACGATGCGATCGACCGCGACAGCTGCGCCGCGATCGTGGCGCGGGTGCGCGGCAGCGAGGGCCTGCGACCCGGACGCGTGGGCGGCGGCGTGTTTCCGGAACTCAAGCACAGCCGCGACCTGCGGATCAGCGGCGACCCGCAATGGGCCGCGATCGACGCGCGCCTGCAGCAGGCAGTGTTCGCCGGCGTGCTGGGCTACCTGCGCAAATATCCGCAGACGCTGATCTCGCCCTTGATGCTGCAGCAGCCCGATGCGCACGGCGAACTGCGGCGCCTGCAGGCCGGGGATTTCACCGCGATGAACGACAGCACCCTCGCCAATCTCGCCCGCACCTGCCTGCGCCCTGGCGCGATCAACCTGCAGTGGTACGCCGCCGGCGAAGGCGGCTACCCGTACTGGCATTGCGAGCTGTACCCGCGCGACGCCGGCGCCGAGACCCTGCACCGGCACCTGCT
>JAKFEA010000331.1:0-3722 GCA_036675905.1 Acidovorax sp.
AGCGCATCCGCCAGGCGGCGGACCTCAAGGCCGTGCCGTCGCTGGATATCACCTTCGATCTGAAGGGCTTCATCGCCCGCGGGGAGGTGCAATGAACGGGTTGCTGCACTTGCTGCGCACGCACTGGCGGCTGGTCGTGCTGGTGCTGATCGTGCTGCTCCTGCTGCCGGCCGTGGTGGCCGCGCTGGTGGCGGCCGAGGCCCCGCCGGAACCCGTGGCAATACCCGTCGAAGAGGCGAGTGAGCCGGCCATCGAGCCGGCGCCCGAGCCGGCGCCCGAGCCAATTCCCGAGTCCGAGCCGGTGCCCGCGGCCGCGCCGGCGGGCGAGCCGCAAGCCTTCGACGAATACCGCGAGATGATCGAGCGGCCGCTGTTCAGCAATACGCGGCGCCCGCCGGTGCTCAAGGATGCGCCGCAGGCCAACCTGGATGCCGAGCAGCTGCGCGAGGCCTGGCGCCTGAGCGGCATCGCCCTGCACCAGGGCCGTCAGTTGGCCAGTTTCAGCGAACGCCAGGGCGAACTGCGCCTGCTGCTGGAGCAGGGCATGGTGCTCGCCGACCAATGGCGGCTGGAACACATCGGCAGCGACCATGTGCTGCT
The DNA here is from genome assembly GCA_036675905.1 of Acidovorax sp. Classification (GTDB taxonomy): domain Bacteria; phylum Pseudomonadota; class Gammaproteobacteria; order Burkholderiales; family Burkholderiaceae_C; genus Ramlibacter. The sequence goes on from JAKFEA010000331.1 coordinate 601, forward strand.
CAGCAACGGTGCCAGCGAGGTGCGCCTGCCGCTGCGCGAGCCGATCGTCGCCGAGGCGCCGGAAGACAAGAAGGACAAGCAGGGCAAGAAGAACAAGAAGGACAAGCAGGACAAGTCGGAAAAAACCAGCGCGCCGGCCGCCCCGACGGACAAGACAACCCCCCCTGCGGACACGCCGGCACCTGCCGCGCCGGCCCAGTAGGGGTAGAGGAGAACGCACATGAAGATGCTCAGGATCGTGGCTCGCCCAATCCAGCTCGGCGGCTATCTGCTGCTGGCGGCCTGTGCGGCGATTCCGGGAGGCGATCGGGCCACTTTCGACAACCCCTGGGGGCACAAGACCGAGCAGGCCGAGGCGACCCCGCCGAGCGGCGTGCGCCAGCCGCACCCGGAGGGGCAGCCGCTGCGCCACGAGGCAACGCCGCTGACGGTCGCGCCCACCCCGGCACCCCGCGCGGAGATCTACCGCGGTTCCGGCAGCATGGTCGACCTCGGCAGCGCGGCCCGCGAGCCGCTGGCCGAGGAAGGCGAGATCACCCTGAATTTCCAGCAGATGGAGATCGCCGAGGTGGTCAAGATCATCCTCGGCGAGATCCTCGGGCTGAACTACGTGCTGGACCCGAACGTCAGCGGCACGGTCAGCCTGCAGACCAGCCGGCCACTGGCCCGCGAGGCGTTGCTGCCGACCCTGGAGGCGCTGCTGCAAGTCAATGGCGCGGTGCTGGTGAAGTCGCAGAACTTCTACGAAGTGGTGCCCATCGAAGCGGCGTCGTCGGGGGCCCTGGTGCCGCGGCTGAACCCGGTGGAGCTGCGCGGTTACCAGTTGCTGGTGATTCCCCTGCGCTACATCTCGGCCGCCGAGCTGCAGAAGATTCTCGAGCCGCTCAAGCCGGTCAAGGGCCTGCTGCGGGTCGACGAGACGCGCAACCTGCTGCTGGTCGCCGGCACCCAGGATGAGCTGAACAACATCCGCGAGACCGTGCGGGTATTCGATGTCGATCAGTTGCGCGGCATGTCCGTCGGCCTGTTCCGCCTGCAGCAGGTGGACGCCCAGGTGGTGCTCAAGGAGCTGGAGGCGATTTTCGGCGACGCGGCCAGCGGGCCGCTGGCCGGCATGGTGCGCTTCCTGCCGATCGAGCGGCTCAACGCGCTGCTGGTGATTACCCCCCAGGCCAAGTACCTGGACGACGCCCGCGCCTGGATCGAGCGCCTGGATCGGGCCGAGGGCGGCCAGGGCCCGAGCATGCACATCTACCACGTGCAGAATGGCAAGGCCGAACACATGGCGGAAATCCTCACCCAACTGTTCGAGGGGCAGGGGGCGAGCGAGGACGAGCAGGCGGGCCGCATCCAGCGCGCCGGCGAGCGTGAACCGGCGGCGCCGGCCACCTCGGCCACCTCGGCCGCCCCGGCGGCCGAAGGCGAGGTCGCCGTCGAGGTCGGCCGCGCGCCGCGGCCGATCAGCCTGGCCGGCGAAGGCGCCAGCCTGGATGTGGGCAAGGTCAGCATCATCGCCGACGAGGAGAACAACGCGCTGCTGGTGATGGCCACGCCCAGCGACTACGAGAAGGTCCTGCAGGCGATCCAGCGGATCGACGTGCTGGCGCTGCAGGTGCTGGTAGAGGCGACCATCGTCGAGGTCACCCTGGAGGACGAGCTGCGTTACGGCCTGCAGTGGTTCTTCAAGAGTTCCATCGACGGCAAGAATGTCCGCGGCACCCTCGGGCAATTCCCCATCGTCACCCCGACCGACCTGACCCCCACCGGCTCGCTGGCGGTTTTCGACGCCGCCGGCACCCGCGTGCTGCTCGACCTGCTGGCGTCGGACTCGAAGATCAATGTGGTCTCCTCGCCGACCCTGATGGTCCTGGACAACCATACCGCGACCATCCGCGTCGGCGACCAGGTACCGGTGCGCACCTCGGAAACCACCAACACCAGCGGGGTGATCAGCGACCCCACCGATCCCTCGGCGCTGGTCACCAGCACCATCCAGTACCGCGACACCGGGGTGCTGCTGGAGGTCAAGCCGCGGGTCAACGCCGGCGGGCTGATCGTGCTGGAGATCACCCAGGAGGTGAACGACGTCACCGCCACCGCCACCTCGGGGATCGACTCGCCGACCATCAACCAGCGGCGGATCACCACCAACGTGGCGATCCAGAGCGGCGAGACCCTGGTGCTCGGCGGCCTGATCAAGGAGAACAGTGGCCGGACCAACGAAGGCCTGCCCTACCTGCGCCACCTGCCGGTGCTGGGCTGGCTGTTCGGCAGCCAGGGCAAGGACACCAGCCGCACCGAACTGGTGGTGATGATCACCCCGACGGCGGTGACCAGCCTCGACGAAGCCCGCGACGTCACCCAGGAATACCGCAACAAGCTGAAGGACGTCAGCCTGCCGCAGGACGCCTGGCAGGGCCGCGGGCGCCAGCTCTAGGCCGTTCGCCGGAGACTTTAGGAGGCCCGACCTCGGGGTGCCGGACCACAGCTTCGTAGCCTGGCTAAGCCGAGAACCGTAGGGTGGAATCGCCGCAGGCGCTTGCGCCGCGTGCGGCAGGTTGCGCGCGCTGTGGCTGCCTGTTCTTTTTCGCGGTGAACGGTGGATTACGCCGCTGCGCGGCTAACCCACCTTTGGGGCTTATCCATATAAGACTGCATTCGCCGCGGGGCGCGCCTCCTACAAGAACCGTGCAGATGTACGCCTCGCTGGGGCGGCCCGACCGCGGGCCGCCCCAGCGCATTGCGTACAACCGTCGCTGCTGGCGGTTGTCACGCCGCCTGTACAGGTACTGTCGTCCCTGTATGCACTCAAGCCGTTGAAGTTACTGGCGTTTCTCGCTCACGCCGGCTGGCGCTCGGTTAATCCTGTCAATCTCCCTTAACAAACTCCTCGCGCAATCGCCTGCCAGGTGCTGCTCAAGCCTCTGGCTTGGTCCCTACACTCTATAAAAATCCTTATAAAACAAATATTTAAAAATATGGCACGGGAATTGACTGCTTAAGCGGCGAGGAGAGTCGGCTGTCCTCCGGAGAGGGATTTCGATGGTGTTGCGAGGTTGGATTAAGAACGATCGAAATCTGCTAGCACCCTGCACAGATTCACAGCTGTCCAGTCGGCCCAA
>JAKFEA010000332.1:0-1629 GCA_036675905.1 Acidovorax sp.
CGCCGCCAGGTTCAGGTCGTGCAGGATCACCAGCACCGCGGCGCCCTGCTCGGCGAAGGCCCGGGTGGCTTGCAGGGTGGTGTGCTGGTGCAGCGGGTCGAGCATCGAGGTCGGCTCGTCGAGCAGCAGTATCTGCCCTGCCCCGCCCGGCCAGAGCTGCGCCAGCACCCGCGCCAGGTGCACGCGCTGGCGTTCGCCGCCGGACAACGCCAGGTAGCTGCGCCCGGTCAGATGCGCGGCATCCGCCGCCGCCAGGGCGGCCGCGACGATCTCGCCATCGCGCAGGCGCCCGCTGGCATGCGGCAAGCGGCCCATGGCCACCACCTCCTCGACGCGGAAGGCGAAGCTCAGCGTCGAACTCTGCGGCAGTACCGCCAGGCGTTGCGCCCGCTCGCTGCCCGGCCAGTCGGCGAGCGGGCGCCGATCGAGCCAGACCTGTCCGCGGGCCGGACTCAATTCGCCGCACAGCGCGCCGAGCAGGGTGCTCTTGCCGGCGCCGTTGGGGCCGAGCACGCCGAGCACTTCGCCGGGACGCAGCTCCAGGTCGATATCCGCCAGCACGGTGCGGGCGCCGCGCTGTACCGCCAGGTTCTCTGCACGCAGCATCAGGCACGCCCCCGCAGCAACAGGTAGAGAAAGAACGGCGCGCCGAGCAGCGCGGTGACGATGCCGATCGGCAGCTCCGCCGGCGCCAGGGCCAGTCGAGCGGCCAGGTCGGCGAGCAGCAGCAGGCTGGCACCGGCCAACGCCGAGGCCGGCAGCAGCACGCGGTGATCCGGGCCGACCAGCAGGCGCACCAGGTGCGGCACCACCAGGCCGATGAAGCCGATCATCCCGGCTGCCGCCACCGCCGCGCCCACCCCCAGGGCGGTGCACAGCACCAGCTCGCGCTTGATCCGCTCCACGGCAAAACCCAGGTGGCGCGCCTCCGACTCGCCGAGCAGCAGGGCATTCAGCGCCCTGGCGCGGCGTGGCAGCCACAGCGCCACCGCCAGGGTGACCAGCAGCAAGGGCCACAGCCGCGCATAGCTGGCGCCGTTGAGGCTGCCGAGGTTCCAGAAGGTCAGGGTGCGCAGGGTGGCGTCGTCGGCCAGGTAGGTGAACAGGCCGATCGCCGCGCCAGCCAGCGCGGTCAGGGCGATGCCGGCCAGCAGCATGGTCGCCACGCTGGTCTGGCCGTCGCGCCGACCGAGGCGATAGACCAGCGCGGTGACCCCGAGGCCGCCGATAAAGGCGCACAGCGACAACAGATAGGGGGCGAAAACCTCCGGCAAGCCGCCCAGCGCCGCGCCGCCGACTATCGCCAGCGCCGCACCGAGCGCCGCGCCGCTGGACACGCCGACCAGGCCGGGATCGGCCAACGGGTTGCGGAACAGGCCCTGCATCGCCACCCCGCACAAGGCCAGCACCGCGCCGACCGTCAGCCCGAGCAGGGTGCGCGGCAGGCGGATCTGCCCGAGGATCAGCTCGGCCTGCTCCAGCCCGGCGCCGCCGAGCGGCAGGCCGAGCAGGCGCAACGACGCCTGCAGGGTATCGGCCAACGGCAGGCTGACCGGCCCCAGGGCCAGCGACAACCACAGCGCGAGCGCCAGCAGCAGACCCAGTGCGAGAAACAGTGAGCGCGGTTGA
>JAKFEA010000333.1:0-10049 GCA_036675905.1 Acidovorax sp.
TGCGTGCTGGCGTTGCCGCCGCAGGCGGTGGCCGCCGTCGCGGCCGCCAGCGACGAGGCCGCGCTGGCGCCGGTCGCTGCGGTCGCCCGCTATTTCCGCGCCAGCCCCTGCATCAGCACCTACCTGTGGTTCGACCGGCCGGTCACGCGCGAGCGCTTCTGGGCGCGGGTGTGGACGCGGCAGGGGCTGAACACCGACTTCTACGACCTGTCCAACATCCGGCCTTCGCTGGCCGGTCGCGGCGCGGTGATCGCGGCCAATGCGATCGGGCCGATGGCGCGGGAAGACTGGGACGACGCCCGCATCGCCGAGCAGACCGCGCAGGAGGTGAGGGAGTTCGCGCCGGCCGCGCGCGAGGCGCGGGTGATGCATGCGCGCGTGCACCGCACGCCCATGGCCATCCCGCAGCCGCGTCCCGGCACCGAGGCGCTGCGGCCCGCCGCCGCAACGGCGGTGCCGGGCCTGTGGCTGGCCGGCGACTGGACCGACACGGCGCTGCCGTGCTCGATGGAAAGCGCAACGCGCTCCGGCGCCATGGCGGCCGAAGCGCTGCTGGCGGCCATGGGCCGCCAGGTGAAGCTGTCGCTGGAAGCGCCCGACACCCGCGGCATGGTGCGCTGGTGCCGGGCGGCCTGAGCGGCGGTCAGCCGGTGCCGCCGCTGCCCACGCCGGATGCCGCCATCACGGGTTCCACCAGTTGCCCGAGGCCACGATCATCGGGATCAGCTGCAGCTCCGAGTCGTAGTAGTCGGTGGTGAAGTTGCTGGCGTTCCAGCTCCACAGGTTGTCCAGGAAGCCCTGGAAGCGCGGATCCACCATCGCGCCGCACAGCATCGGGCCGATCATTCCCTCGGGCGAATAGCTGCGGTCGATGGCGGAGCCGTCCAGCCGGTAGCCCGCCGAGATGCGCGCGGCATCGCCGCCGGTGTCGCCCTGCACGAAGCCCACCAGCTTGTTGCACACGTCGCGCCAGCGGGTGTCGCCCGAGGTCACGTAGTCGGTGCCCCAGCGCCACGGGTTGCGCTGGGCGTTGGCGAAGTAGAAGCCCTCGGTGTCCACGAAGTCGCCATAGCCGCCCGGCGAGGGGATCGGGTTGGCCGTGTCGGTGTGGATGATGAAGTCGGGCATCAGGCCGGCGTTGGGCGAGAACACGTTCTGCATCCGGTCGACCAGCTCGTAGGAGCGGTCGATCGCGCGGTCCCACAGGGCGTCGCCGGTGGCGCGCTTGAACGCGCGGAAGTGGCCGGTCATGTAGTCCGAGGTGCGGCTCACGTGCGGCGTGGCCATGCCCTTGGTGGTGCCGTCCTGCTTCATGTTCCAGGCCGCCATCGCGTTGATGGTGTCGATGCCTTCCTGCTTGTAGTTCCAGCCGCCGGTGGAGCCCCACTGGCGGTCGGCCATCAGCAGCGCCATGGCGATGTCGAGGTCGCCGTCCATGGCGTTCCAGCCGCCGCCGGCGGCGTCGGTGGACGAGCCGTCGATGGTCAGGCGCCAGTCCAGCAGCCAGCGGCCGACGTCGGGGATGCTGTAGGCCGGGCGCGCGCGCACCGTGGTCAGCAGGCCGTCGAAGATCGCGCGGGCCTCGGCGTCGTGGCCGGCCATCAGCACCGTGATCAGCATGCCGTAGCCCATGCCCTCGGACACGGTGAGGTAGGAGCCGGAATTGCCGAACTTCACGGCCTTGCCGCCGGGCACGCTGGGCACGTCGACGATGGCGCGCGCCTTCCAGGCGTCGTAGGAGCGGCGGATCACCGAGTCCATCTGGTCGGTGGCGGCGGCGGGCAGGATGCCGGCGACGTAGGCGTCGAGGCGCGAGCCGAAGGGGTAGGCGTTGGGGCCATCGACCGAGCGGCGGGCGGTCGAGCTGCCGGCGCTGCCGCTGTTCACGCCGGTGGCGATGTCGGTGGCACCGGGGGCGCCGCCACCACCGCCACCGCACGCGGCGAGAGCCAGCGCGACGGCAGAAGCGGAACCGGTGCGGAGAAAGAGTCGTCTTTGCATTTTCAACTTGTTGAGTAAGGGCGGCCTGGGACGACAGCGGTACTGCCGCGCTCCTGTTGACCAGGTTGAAAGATGTGCCTCGGCGGTGCCCTGCCCATCCGGTGCCGCGCTCGTGGCGGCGGGGTCCGGGGCGGCTGGGCTGGTGAGTGCCTCGGCGAGAAGCCCGGACTGTAGTAGGAGCCGTCCGACAAACCGGCAGGTAGGCGACCTACAAAAGTAACGAATGGGGGCTGCTGATGAGCTGCCCCTGGCGGGGCCGTAACAGCATCTTCGGGCGGGGTTGCGGACCCTGTTCATGCGGACAGGGAAACCGCTGAGGAGGGGCCCTTGCAGGCTCTGCGGCGGATGCCGCTCAGGGTTTGCCCGCAGCCCGTGGCTCAGCCGTATACCAGCGATCCGGCAAGCTCGTCAAATCGGGTTACGACAAGACTTGCCGCAAAAGTTACGTCTGCTAGCGGGTCGACAGCCCGCGGCGGCCCGGCATCAGGGCGATGCGCGCCGCAAGTGCCTCGACAGCAAGCGGGCTCGAGAGCGGCTTTTCTGGTCCAGGAACCAGGCCGCGGCCTCCTGCAGCGCGGCCGGATAGGGCGTCCAGTCCATCCGCAGCTCGTGCGTGGCCGCCTGCACGTCCAGGTGCAGGTGCCGCTGCCACAGCGCCACCAGCCCGGGCGTGATCGGCTCGGGCCAGCCGCCGGCGTCGCGGCCCAGCCGTTGCACGCCCTTGCGCAGCAGGTGCAGGGCCGGCCCGGCCAGCAGCGCGTCCAGCCGCAGCCGGCGTGCCGACAATCGGCGCACCGGCGTAGCCCCGATCGCCAGCGCTAGGTCGATGAAGTACTCGTTCCAGCGCGGGCTGTCGGGCGCGGCCAGGTTGAAGGTGCGCCGCTCGCCGCGCGCCAGCGCCAGCTCGAGCGAGCGCAGCGCGGCGATGCAGACGTCGTCCACGTGCACAAGGTTGGACCAGCCGTCGCCCGCCACGCCCAAATCGCCCAGCCGGCCGGCCTGCAGCCAGCGGCCGGTGCGCCCGACCCACAGCTCGCTGCCCGGCCCCCACACGCAGCCCGGCCGCAGCACGACGGCTTGGCCGCCGCCGCGGGCGAACGCCGCCACGTGCTGTTCAGCTTCGCGCTTGGCCCTGTCGTACCAGCCCAGCAGCGGGCCGGGTTCGGACTGCTCCGTGGCCCGGCCTTCCAGCGCGCCGTACACCGACATGCTGCTCAGGTGCACCAGCCGGCAGCAGCGTGGCGAAGCGGTGGCGGCTTCGGCCAGCACGCGCGCGCCGTCGGCGATGGCCGCGCCGTCGCCCGCCACGCAATTGACCACCGCGTCCATGCCGCGCAGCGCCTCCTGCACGGCGGCGCGATCGCGCGTATCGACCCGCAGCTGGCCCTCCGCGGGCGCCGCGCGCGACGAGGCTGCCGTCGCTTCGAAGCCGGCGGCGCGCACCATCGCTACCAGCCGCGACCCGATGTAGCCACGGCCGCCAAGCACCAGCACCTTCATGCGAACACCTCCCCGGCGGCAGCCCGGCGCGGCTGCAGGCGCTGCGCCAGCCGGTCGGCCAGCCGCAGCGACAGCGCCACGATGGTCAGCGTCGGGTTGGCCTGGCTGGAGGTCGGGAACACCGCGCTGCCCGCCACGTACAGGTTGCCCACCGAGTGCAGCTTGCAGTCGGCATCGACCACGCTGGTGCGCGGGTCGGTGCCCATGCGGGCGGTGCCCACGTGGTGCCCGCCGTAGGCTCCGTAGCGCAGCAGGTCCTGCTCCAGCGTCGCGGGGTCGTACTCGAAGCGGCCGACGCCCGTGCGCGCCAGCTCGGCCGACACCAGGTCCAGCGTGCGCGCGATCGATTCGATGTCGCCGCGGCAGTAGCGCCAATCCACCCGCAGCTTGCGCATGCCCAGTGCATCCACCGCCGGCGTGAGCTGCACGCGGCTGGACGCCAGCGGCTGCTGCTCGCCCTGCACCTCCAGGCTGAAGCGGTTGCTGCGGTTGCGCAGGATCACGGAAGGAAACTTGCGTTGCGCGAAGGTGCGCTTGCGCAGCCAGTGCGCCAGGAACGCCGTGGTGTCGGCCGGATCGCGCGCCACGTTCAGCGCATGGCGTGCCCAGTCGGCGCCGGTCATCGGCTGCGCGTCGCGCAGGCGCTTGCCGTACTCGTAGCTGATCAGGCCCTTGGCCAGCACCAGGCCCGACAGCACGCCGCTGCGGTGCGCGGGATCGGTGATCTTCGGGAAGTGCAGGCGCGCCACCGCGTTCAGCAGCCCGTGCCGGCGCTGCTGCGCGGCGGCGATCGTGATGCGGCGGCGGCAGTACACGCCATCGGCCGCCACCTCGTAGCCATGGCGCACGCTGTCCGGGCTGCCGGAGACGGTGAGCGTGCCCACGTTGCCGGCAATGTGGCACTGGTAGTAGCGCCCGACTACGTCGTGCGCATTGCCCACCCCCTGCGGCGCCACGTCGCTGGAGTGCAGCAGCAGGCGCGCGGTCTCCAGCCCGCCGGTGGCCAGCACCACGGCGCGGGCGGCGACCTGGAAGCGATTGCCCGCCAGCGTGGCGACGTCGAGCGCGCGCACGCCGGCCCCGCTCGGGTCCAGCCGGATGGCGGTGCAGTGCGCGCCGGCCAGCACGCGCACGTCGGGCGCCACCTCCAGCCGCTTGCGGTAGCGCACGCCGAAATCGGTCGGGCAGGAAAAGCGCTCCAGCCCGTGGGTACTCACGATCTCGCTGTCGAAGCCGGCGAACAGCGGGGGCGCCGAGGGCAGGGCGGTGCGCGCGTCGTAGGCAAAGCGCCCCGCCTCGGCCCACGTGTTGGCCTGCGCGTACCAAGGCAGCAGGCCCTCGTACGAGATCGGCCAGCCGCTGTGCGCCACCCACGGCCGCGCCTCGAAGTCGATCGGGTCGCAGGGCATGCAGCGGCCGCCCCACAGGCTGGTGGAGCCGCCCAGCCCGCGCAGGCGGTAGCGGTGCAGCGGGCTGTGCAGGCGCTCGTCGGCCACCTCGCCCTCGTAATGCGCCTGGGCCTTGTCGTCGCGCGTGCGCTCGCCGGCCTCCAGCAACAGTACGGTCAGGCCGCGCCCGGACAGCGACAGTGCCAGCGGGATGCCGGCGGCGCCGGCGCCGACCACGCACACGTCGGCGGCCAGCACGGTGCCGCGCGGCACGGCGTTGGCGCTCGCGATCACGGGCAGGTCCCCTCGGCTTGCGCGTTCGGCGCCGGGTCCCTCCCCTTGACGTGCGATCGGGTCCTGGCGGGCGATTCCGCGGCCTGCGGCGGCAGCGCGCTCAGCCCGAACTGCCGCTGGTGGATGCGCGCCACGCCGGCGGCAAAGCGCGCCAGCGAGAACTGCGCCTCGTGCAGCGCGCGGCCGTTGCGCTCCAGCCGCTCGCGCAGGTCGCGTGCGGTCAGCACCTGGGCCAGTCCGCGCGCGATGCTGGCCGGATCGCCCGGCTCCACGAAGCAGGCGTCGCGCAGGTGGGCCAGCACGTGCGGGATCTCGCCCACCGGCGTGCACACCACCGCCACGCCGTGCGCCAGCGCTTCCAGGATCGACAGCGGCAGGCCCTCGTCGTAGGACGGCAGCACCAGCACGTCGGCCTCGGCCAGCAGCCGGCCCAGCTGCGCCTGGTCGGCCCAGCCGAAGAAGCGCACCTTGTGCGCGATGCGCAGCCGCGCGGCCTGCGCCGTGTAGCCGGCGATGTCGCCGCCGCCCGCCAGCGTCAGCTGCAGCGGCACGTCGGCCAGCGCCGGCTGCACCAGCGCCTGCAGCAGGTCGCTCACGCCCTTGCGCTCGGACAGGTTGCCGACGAACAGCACCTGCGGCTCGTGCTGGTGCCCGGCGCGGCGCCGCGGCGCGACCGGCTCGGGCACGCCGTTGATCACCACCTCGACCCGCTCGGCCGGCACGCGCAGCTCGCGCGTGACGAACGCGGCCGACACCTTGCCCAGCACCACGCAGGCCTGCGGCAGCGAGAAGACCCAGCGCACCAGCGCCTGCAGCGGTCGCGGGAAGCGGGCGTAGCTGTGGTGCAGCTGCGCGGCGTGCAGGTGCAGCACGGTGGGAATGCCCAGCACGCGGCAGGCCGCCAGCACGATGGACTCGCGCACGAAGTCCAGCCGCTCGGCCATGTTGACGTGCACGCCGGCCAGCCGACCGCCCATGCGCGCGCTCACCAGCCGCCCCACGGCGCGCACCACCTGCAGCAGCGAGGCGGCGGCGCTGCCGCTGCCGCGCGTGTCCAGCGGCCGCAGCACCGGTCCACCTTCGACGGCAGGCTGCGACTGGATCAGGTAGTCGGCCACCTTGTACATGCCGCCGCCCACTGGCGTCCACGGCACCGCGATGTAGATGAAGCGGCCTTCCCGCGCGGCGCCGGTAGGCGCGTCGCGCGCCGGCAGGTCGAGGGTGGAAGAGCTGTCCATCGGTCGCGTCATGAGCACATTTCCTGGCCGTGGCGGGCCGAGGTGTAGGGGTCCTTGATCACCAGGCTGGGAATCAGCGCCTGCGGCGGCTGGCGCGGCGCCAGCAGGCCGCGCACCACGCCGGCCGCATGCACGTTCCACGACACCACCGAATAGATCGCGCGCGCCAGCGAGCGCTTGCGCCAGCTCATCACCGCGATCGGCGCCAGCAGCACCGCACCGAAGGCGAGAGCGGCGTCCCGTGCAGCCAGCGGCCACAGCGGCACGCTGGCCAGCACCGCCCACCAGCCGATCACCGCCAGGTACAGCCGCAGTTCGCGCAGCCCGCGCATCACGCCCTTGACCCGGCGCTGGACCAGGGCGGCGCGCAGCACCTCGCCGGCGCCGCAGGCATAGCGCGAGCGCCAGCGGCGCAGCAGCAGGCGGTACGGCGGGCAGGCGTGGCCGTAGTGGGTGACGGCATCGACCGGTAGCCGCCACAGCTTCCAGCCGCGCGCGCGCAGCCGCAGCGCGAGGTCGAACTCCTCGTAGCTGTGCAGGTTGCGGTCGGAGAACCAGCCGGCTTCCTCGATGGCGCGGCGCCGGTACAGGCCGCCGCCATCCAGCCGGTCGACCGGGCCGGGCCGCCGGTGCGACTCGGCGCGCTGGCTGCGCTCGCCGCGTTCGCGGTACTCCAGGCTGCCGGTATTGAGCTCCACCACGCGCCCGGCCACGCCCGCGATCTCCGGATGCTGCGCGAGGAAGGACAGCGCCTGCTCCAGGAAGCCCGGCACCATCTTCATGTCGCCGTCCATGATGTGCACGTACTCGCCTTGGCAGTGCTGCCAGCCCAGTTGCGGGCCGGCGCCGCAGCTGCGATCGGCCGCGCGCGCCAGCTGCACGATGCGGATCGGGTAGCGGCTGGCGACCTGCACCGTGCCGTCGGTGGACGCCGAGTCGGCCAGCACCACCTCGCCCTCCATGCCGGCCAGCGCCGCGAGGCAACTCTCGATGGCCGCGGCGATGTTGGCCTCCTCGTTGAGCGCCTTGATGACGATGGAGACGCGGCAGGGCGGGCTGCTGTTCATTGCGCGGGGCCCTCCGGCGAGAACACCTCCGCGCTGCGCAGCCGCCAGCGCTGCCAGCTCTCGGCCACGCGCGAGGGCATGAACAGGGCCATCAGCAGCGTCAGCTGCCAGCGGCGCGTGAGCGCCACGCAGCGCGCGTCGAACAGGAAGCGCAGCGCCGCGCGGCGGTCGCCGGCGCCCAGCGCCTCGCGCGCCAGCGTCACCTCCTGCTGGCCCACGAACCACAGCGCCGACTCGCGGTGCCGCGCCGGGATGCGGCCGCTGAGGGCCTGCTCGCGCATGCGCTTGAGGAAGCCCGGCAGGCTGTCGCGCGGCTGGCGCGCCGACAGGCTGTCGGGCAGCACCCGGGTGGCGGCGAACGGCGCGTTGACGATCGCCACCGGCGAGGTGTCGGCGACCCGGAACCACAGGTCCAGGTCCTCGCCGTGGTGGTCGCCCTCGGCGAAGCAGGGCTGCATGGCCTTCAGGCGCGCGGCGCGGATCGCCACGCTGCTGGAGCAGAACGGCGAGACGCGCATCCAGCGCTGGCGCAGGTCGTCCACCACCTCCACCTCGTAGAAGCCGTCGGTCACCGCCCATGCGTCGGGGTCGGCGCCCAGCAGGTGCGGCACCTTGCGGAAGCCCGCGCCCAGCATGTCGGCCTCGTTGCACGCGCCGTGCGCCTGCGCCAGCGCGGCCAGCATCTCCGGGTGGTACCAGTCGTCGGCGTCGAGGAAGGCGATCCAGTCGCCGGTCGCTTCGTCGATGCCGCGGTTGCGCGCCGCCGACACGCCGGCATTGCGCTGGCGCACCAGCCGCACGCGCGGATCGGCAATGCTCTCCACGGCGGCGGCGCTGCCGTCGGTGGAGCCGTCGTCCACCACGATCACCTCGTGCGGCGGCAGCGTCTGCGCCAGCACCGACCGCAGGGCGCTGTGCACGTAGCGCGCCTTGTTGTACAGGGGCATGACGACGGAGAACTTCATGGCGCGGTCCTGAGGGTCGGTTCGATCGGTTGGGCGGGCACCACCCGCGTCGGGATGCGCGCGGCGGCGCCGGAAGCGACCGCGACGATGAGCAGGAAGTGCGGCATCACGTGGCTGCCGTAGTCGATCAGGATCAGCGGCACCTCGCTGATGGACAGCAGCGCGTGGTTCACGTACAGCGCCAGGCTCAGCCCGCCGGTGGCGCGCGCGTAGCGGAACGCCATCACGGTGAGCACCAGCGCGTACAGCACCAGCCCGGCGGCGCCCACGGTGCCGGCGCGCGCCAGCGTGTCGATCATCTGGTTGTGGCCGTGGGTGGCGTTGGGCATGCCGATCGCCTCGCGGTAGTCGGCATCCCACAGCGTCAGGCCGTAGCCGAACACCGGCTGGCGCGCCCATTCCTCCATCGCCACCACCCAGATGCGGTCGCGGCCGGTCAGCGAGGCCAGCTGCGCGCCCTCGCGGGTGTCGAAGAAGTCGCCGATCGCCGTCGGCAGGTCGAACACCAGCACCGCCACCAGCAGCGCCAGCACGGCCCCGATCACCGCCAGGCACAGGCCCACGCCGAAGGAGCTGCGGCGCGGGTCGCCGGCGCGCTGCACGGCGTCGGGCGCGCGGCGCACCAGCAGCAGGCAGGCGCCGCTGAGCAGGAAGCACAGCCAGGCGGTCTTGGACTGCGCCAGGAACAGCGCGCCCAGCCCCAGCCCCCAGCAGGCTGCATTGAGCCAGCGCCGCTGGCAGGGCCGCGCCCACAGGATCACCAGCGCGGTCTGCGCCGCCATGCCCAGGCCGACCGGGTGCGTGGACAGGCCGCCGAAGCGCGGCACGCCCGGCATCAGGCCCTGGGTGTAGGAGGTGTCCAGCACCAGCGAGGGCCAGACGGGAATGAGCGCGGCGCTGGCCAGCAGGTAGATGAAGAGCGAGTTGCGCGTGACGGCGAAGATGCGTTCGCGGTCCGCCGGCCCGGCCAGCGAGCAGGCCAGCCCCAGCAGCAGCGGGTAGAGGTACTCGTGCGACAGGCTGGGGTGCGAGCCGAACACCGCGGGCGCCGCCACCGTGGTCAGCCAGAAGAACAGGAAGGTCCAGGCCAGCATCGGCGCCGGCACCGGCTTGCGCCGCAGGAAGTGGCTGGCGATGCGCTCCAGCGTCACCGCCAGCAGCATCAGCGAGACCCCGCGCTGCACCCACACCAGCACGGGGTGGCGGCCGGCCTCGACGATGGCGTGCACTTCCTTTTGCAGCATGAGGAAGGACTGGGTGAGGTCGCGGCCGGACAGCAGCACCTCCAGCGCGGTGAGCGCCAGCATGGCCGGGAAGACCAGCCAGAGCAGGCCGTCGCGGCCGAAGTCGAAGGGCTCGCGCCGCGCCTCGCGCGTGGACACGATGGTCGCGTCGTCGACGTCGGCCTTGGCGGTGCGGCGGACCGGTTGGCGCTTCATGGCTGCACCCCCGGGCCGGCCGCGGCCCAGCGCGGCCCCGGCAGCAGGCGGGCGAGCACGCTGCGCGCCTCCGGGCCCAGCACCTGCGGGCGGGCGAGGACCAGCGCCAGCAGCGCCCCGGCACCGACGCCGCTGCCGGCCAGCAGCGTGATCGCGG
>JAKFEA010000334.1:0-11850 GCA_036675905.1 Acidovorax sp.
CGCACCCCGCGGCTGCGGGCCAGCACGTCCATGGTGGCGTCGTACAGCGAGGACGGGCGCACCGGCTTGACCAGCACCGTCTCCACCCCCACCCGACCGGCCTCCTTCATCAGCTCCTCGCGGCTGTAGGCCGACACCATCATCAGGATCGGCGGCTGCTGCAGGCCGAGCGCGCGGATGCGCCGGGCCGTGTCGACGCCGTCGATGCCGGGCATGCGCCAGTCGAGGTACACCACGTCGAAGGGGTGGCCCTCGATGGCGGCGGTGCGCACGGCGTCGATCGCGTCCAGGCCGCCGGCCGCCTCGCTCACCTCGAAGGTCATCTCCTGCAGCAGGTCCACCAGCGCGGCGCGGGCGTGGAAGCTGTCGTCCACCACCAGCGCGCGGCGGCCGCGCAGGTCCGGCAGCGGCAGCAGCTCGCGCACCTGGCGCGCGCTGACGCCCAGCCGCGCGGTGAACCAGAAGGTGCTGCCCTGGCCGGGCTGGCTCTCGACCCCGATCTCGCCGCCCATCAGCTGGGCCAGCCGCTTGCTGATCGCCAGGCCCAGGCCGGTGCCGCCGTGGGTGCGGGTGATCGACGTGTCGGCCTGCGAGAAGCTGCGGAACAGCCGCGCGAGCTGGTGGCTGGACAGGCCGATGCCGGTGTCGCTCACCCTGAACTCCAGCAGCGCCTCGTCGCCCTGGCGCTCGCGCAGGCCGACGCGGATCGCGACCTCGCCGCGCTCGGTGAACTTGACCGCGTTGCCGGCCAGGTTCAGCAGCACCTGCCCCAGGCGCAGCGAGTCGCCGTGCAGCAAGCGCGGCACGGCCGGGTCGACCTCGATGACCAGCTCCAGGCCCTTGCTCTCGGCCGAGTCGGCCAGCAGGCTGCTGGTGGTGTCCAGCAGTTCCTCCAGGTCGAACTCGCCGTGCTCGAGCTCGAGCTTGCCGGCCTCGACCTTGGAGAAGTCCAGGATGTCGTTGATCACCCGCAGCAGGTGCTGGCCGGCCGACTGCACCTTCAGCAGGTAGTCGCGCTGCTTGGGACCCAGCTCGGTCTTGAGCACCAGGTGCGACAGCCCGATGATGGCGTTCATCGGGGTGCGGATCTCGTGGCTCATGTTGGCCAGGAAGTCCGACTTGGACTGCGTCGCCGCTTCCGCGGCCTCCTTGGCGGCGCGCAGTTCCTCCTCGGCCCGCTTGCGGCCGGTGATGTCGCGCGAAACGCCCAGCAGGCCGATCGGTTCCCCGTGCTGGTCCCACATCGGCGAGGTCAGGGTTTCGTACAGCACCTCGCGGCCGTCGGCGAGCGCGACCCATTCCTCGGTCATGCGCGGCTGCATGGTCGCCAGCGTGGCGTTGTCGCGCAACCGGATGGCGGCGGCCCGCTTGGCCGGGTAGATGTCCTCGCAGGTGCGCCCCAGCGTCTGCTCCAGGGTGCGGCCATGGCGGCGGCAGTGCGCGGCGTTGGAGCCGAGGTACACCCCGTCCATGTCCTTGAAGAAGATCGGGTCGGGAATCGAGTTGATCAGCGACGTCAGCAGCGCCTGCCGCCGCTGGGCGTCGCGCTGCGCCGCCTTCTCCTCGGTGGTGTCCTTGACGCCGATGACGTACATCGCGCGGCCGGCGTGCTCGGTCAGGAACACCGTGTAGTCCACCTCGCGCCAGCGGCCGTCCTTGCGCCGGTGGCGGCACGAACCCGATGCGGTGCGGCCCTGCGCGGTTTCCTGCGCGATCTGGCGGCTGCGCTCGCGGGGGATGTCGCTGAATTTGCGCAGCGGCATCTCAAGGAGCTCCTCGCGCGTGTAGCCCAGCTGCTCGCACAACGCCGGATTGGCGAAGGTGACGCGGCCGGAGTCGCGCTCGATCCAGAACATCGGGCCCGAGTTCTCCAGCACGCGGCTGTTGAAGGCCATTTCGCGGGCGTGCCGCACCTGCTCGGTGACGTCGCGGTACACCACCACGCTGCCGACCGGCCGGCCGTGGCCGAGCTGCGGCTCCACCCGGCGCTCGATCACGCGGCCGTCCTTGAACTCCAGCAGGTCGGCGCCGCGCTCGCCCGGGTCGGCGTCCATGGCGGCCACCCGCTGGTGGAAGCGGGCGGGATCGACCAGCTGGGCGGCCATGACCTCGCGCACGGCCTGCTTGTGCATCCGGGCCAGTTCCAGCTCCGGCAGGGACCAGATCTCGACCGCCCGGATGTTGAAGAACACGGTGTCGTCGGGCCGCACGGCCAGGATGCCGTCGCTGGTGGCGTCCAGCGTGGCCAGCAGCAGCTGGTGGGCGGAATGGCTGTCGCGCAGCGCGGCCTGCGCCGCCTCGCGCTCGGCCTCGGCGCGGGCCAGCCGCTCGCGCAATTCGGCAATTTCTTCGGCCGGGGAGCGGGCCGGGTGTTCAGGGCGCATGGCGAGACTGCTTCTTCCGGGAATGCTGGAACCGGGCCGCGAGGAAAGTCCGCGGATCCTGCCGCAGCGTCAACTCATCGGCAACTCTAGGAGGCAATCGCCCTATGGACTTAAGCCGATTGCCTAGCAGGGTTGCGTTGTGTGCGAAGCCGGCCCCGTGCGTGGTCCGGCCGCGACGGGGGCGTGAGGCAGGCCCGGCGGTATCATCCCCGGCCATGCTCGAACAGAGGATCCAGCAGCATTTCATCGACAGCGCCGACCTGAAGTACCAGGCCGCGCAGTCGCTGAGCAAGCCGATCGCCGCCGCCGTGCAGGCGATGCTGGCCTGCGTCACCAGCGGCGGCAAGGTGCTGGCTTGCGGCAACGGCGGCTCGGCCGCCGACGCCCAGCACTTCTCGGCCGAATTCGTCGGCCGCTTCGAGCGCGAGCGCCCCGAGCTGGGCGCCATCGCGCTGACCACCGACAGCTCCATCCTGACGGCGATCGCCAACGACTACGCCTGGCAGCATGTGTTCGCCAAGCAGGTGCGCGCGCTCGGCCAGCCGGGCGACGTGCTGCTGGCGCTGTCGACCAGCGGCAACTCGGCCAACGTGATCGCCGCCATCGAGGCGGCGCACGAGCGCGAAATGAGCGTGGTGGCGCTCACGGGGCGAGGCGGCGGGCGCATCGGCCAGCTGCTGCGCGAGACCGACGTGCACATCTGCGTGCCGCACGAGCGCACCGCCCGCATCCAGGAAGTCCACATCCTCGCCCTGCACTGCATCTGCGATGGCGTGGATGCCCAATTGCTCGGAGAACAGGAACCCCCCGCATGACCCGTCCCTCGCTTCGCTTCGCCGCCGCCTCGCTCGCCGCCGCCGCCTTCGCCGCCACCCTCTCCGCCTGCACGCCGCTGGTGCTGGGGGGTGCCGCCGTCGGCACCCTGGTCGCGCTGGATCGGCGCACCTCCGGCGCCCAGCTGGAGGACGAAGGCATCGAGCTGCGGGCCGCCGCGCGCATCCGCGACGCGATGGGCGAACGTTCGCACGTGAACATCAGCAGCTACAACCGCCAGGTGCTGCTGACCGGCGAGGTGCCGACCGAGGCCGACAAGCAGCAGGCCGGGCAGATCGTCTCGCGCGTGGAGAACGTCAAGGGCATCTACAACGAGCTGGGCGTGATGGGCAACTCCAGCCTGACCCAGCGCTCCTCGGACACCCTGGTCACCGGCAAGGTCAAGGCCTCGCTGGTCGACGACCGCGAGCTGTCCGCCAATGCCTTCCGCGTGATCACCGAGCGCGGCACCGTCTACCTGCTCGGCCGCGTCACCCAGCGCGAAGCCGACCGCGCCACCAACATCGCCCGCTCGGTTGGCGGCGTGCAGCGGGTGGTGCGGCTATTCGAGATCATCTCGCAGGAAGAGCTGCAGCGCATCGCGCCGCGGCCGGCGGCGCAACCGGCCAGCTCGGCGCGCTGAGGCTGTTCCCGGTCAACCGCCATGCCGCCGGAGGAGCGGCGCGCCATGCTCGGCCAATGCGCCGCGAAGGACGCGGAGCTCCAGGCGACCGGTCATCTCCGGGTAAGCGCATCCTTGGGCGGCGCGCACAAAGTCGTTTCCATCCGGCCACGCGAGGGCCGGCCCGAGATGAAGGACGGACCGTTCACGGAGTCCAAGGAGATCGTGGGCGGCTTCTTCATCATCGAGGCCGCCGACGTGGAAGAGGCTACGAAGGTTGCCCGGCTCCACCCGGCGGCGGAACTCGGCGAGCAAGCCGGCTGGGGCATTGAGCTGCACCCGATCGGCATGTATCGCGAGCACGCCTGAGCGGCGCGCGGGCACGCGCCGCAAACGCACGTCTGCTCCCGGCCAGAAGCGGGCGTCACGTCGCGAGGGGACGTGCGATCAACTAGGGGCGTTTGAACCTCTTGCGCGCCTCTTCCACTTGCGCTCGGGTCACGCACCCATCAGCATGGTCATTCACCAACCCCGTTGCCTGAATGAAGGCATGCATGGTGGTCGGGCCGACGAATTTCCAGCCCCGCCTTTTCAAGTCCCTGGACAGGTCACGCGAAGCCCGCGAGACCGACACGGAGCGATGCGCGTCGAGTTCATGCGCAGCGGGCTCGAAGCTCCAGAAATACGCGGCCAGCGTGCCCGCCTCCTGGGCCAGCTCGCACGCACGCTGCGCGTTGTTGATCACGGCGTCGATCTTGCCGCGGTGGCGCACGATCCCTGCATTGGCAAGCAGGTGCGCGACGTTCTCTTCGTCGAAGCTCGCGACCTCGCGGAAGTCAAATCTCTTGAACGCCGCGCGAAAGTTCTCTCGTTTTTCGAGGATCGTCCGCCAGCTCAACCCTGACTGGAATCCCTCGAGGCTGACTTTCTCGAACAGCCGATGGTCATCAGCCACAGGGAAGCCCCACTCGTGGTCGTGATAGGCGACGTAGTCGAGTGACGCACCGGCGCACCAACTGCAACGAGGTAGTCCGTCTGGACAGGGGACCGTGGTGCTCATCCCGGGATGATGCCGTAACCCTGTGCGCCGTACTGCGAGACGTCTGCTCCCGGCCAGAAGCAGACGTTGCCATATCCAGCCTCTTCGAACCCGCGCCACGCTCCCACGCGGCGGGCGGCGCCTGACGGGGCTGATTTCTGTGGCGCCGCGAAATTTCTCCGGGCTGGGGCCGCGCGCCGCAGGCGCGCGATCGTGATCTGACTTGGCGGCGAGTGTTTGAGCAGTGCGACGAAGGAGCACAGCGAGTTTCGCCGCCGCCCCAGGCCGGAGAAATTTCGCGGGAAGCCCCTGCGAGCGGCAGCGGAGCAGGGGTCGCCACAGCATGAAGACACGGCAGGCGCCGCACGCCGCGCACCCCGGACGTTCGCATTGGCGATCCACGCGCGCGACTGCGCGCTGCTGAATGCGGGAGCACTGGGTCCCCGCCTTCGCGGGGATGACAGCCTTCGAACGGCGGAGCCTAAGTGAGCCGCTTGATCAGCGACGACGTATCCCAGCGATTGCCGCCCATCGCCTGCACGTCGGCGTAGAACTGGTCCACCAGCGCGGTGACCGGCAGCCGGGCGCCGTTGCGCTTGGCCTCTTCCAGGGCGATGCCCAGGTCCTTGCGCATCCAGTCGATCGCGAAGCCGAAGTCGAACTGGCCGGCAATCATGGTCTTGCCGCGGTTGTCCATCTGCCAGCTCTGGGCGGCGCCCTTGCCGATCACCTCCAGCACCTGCTCCATGTCGAGGCCGGCGCGCTGGCCGAAGGCGATGGCCTCCGACAGGCCCTGCACCAGCCCGGCGATGCAGACCTGGTTGACCATCTTGGTCAACTGCCCGGCGCCGCTCGGGCCCAGCAGCGTGAAGGCGCGCGCGAACACCATGCCGATCGGCTTGACCGTCTCGAAGGTCCCGGCATCGCCGCCGCACATGACGGTGAGCAGGCCGTTCTGGGCGCCGGCCTGGCCGCCGGAAACCGGCGCGTCGATGAACTGCAGGCCCTTGGCCGCGGCGGCGGCGGACAGTTCGCGCGCCACGTTGGCCGAGGCCGTGGTGTGGTCGACGAAGATCGCGCCCGGCTTCATGCCGGCCAGCGCGCCGTCGTCGCCCAGCACCACCGAGCGCAGGTCGTCGTCGTTGCCGACGCAGCAGAAGACGATGTCGCAGCCCGCAGCCGCTTCGCGCGGGGTCGGCGCCGAGCGGCCCTTGAACTCGCCGGTCCAGGCCGTGGCCTTGGCGGCGCTGCGGTTGTAGACCGTGACGTCATGTCCGGCCAGCGCCAGGTGCCCCGCCATCGGGAAACCCATCACGCCCAGGCCCAGGAAGGCCACCTTGCGGGACGGGGTGGAGTCGTAGGGGCGGGGGTTGGTGCTGGGCATGTCGGAGTCCTCGTGTGAATGCAGGGGGGTGAATGGGGCATTCTAGGAAATGGGATCGCGGGGGAGCGCCCCCACCCCGACCCTCCCCCAGAGGGGGAGGGAGAAATACCCGCACCTGGCGCGACGCAGGAGCGCTGAGTTCGCGCGGAATAGCATGCAGCGCGAACACCCTTTGATCGAAGATCCGGCTTCGCCGGGCTTCGATCAACTGGCTACAAACAACTCTGAAATCGCGCAGCGATCTCAGAGTTAAACGATGGAGAGGTGCTCGGTGCCCGACGCCAGGTCCTGCGTCTTGGCGCGCTGCGAGTTGAGCTTGATCTGCAGCCGCAGGTCGTTGACCGAGTCGGCGTTGCGCAGGGCGTCCTCGTAGGCAATGATGTTGTTCTCGTAGGCGTCGAACAGGGCCTGGTCGAAGGTCTGCATGCCCAGGTTGCGGCTCTTCTTCATGATCTCCTTGATCTCGGAGACCTCGCCCTTGAAGATCAGGTCGGAGATCAGCGGGCTGTTCAGCATGATCTCCACCATCGCCTGGCGGCCCTTGCCGTCCTGCTTGGGCACCAGCCGCTGCGAGATCATCCCCTTGAGGTTGAGCGACAGGTCCATCAGCAGCTGCGCGCGCCGCTCCTCGGGGAAGAAGTTGATCACCCGGTCGAGCGCCTGGTTGGCGCTGTTGGCGTGCAGCGTGGCCATGCACAGGTGGCCGGTCTCGGCAAACGCGATGGCGTGCTCCATCGTCTCGCGGTCGCGGATCTCGCCCATCAGGATCACGTCGGGCGCCTGGCGCAGCGTGTTCTTGAGCGCCGACTCCCAGTTGTCGGTGTCCAGCCCCACCTCGCGCTGCGTGATCACGCAGTTCTTGTGCGGGTGGACGAATTCGACCGGGTCCTCGATCGTGATGATGTGGCCGTAGGAGTTCTCGTTGCGCCAGTCGATCATGGCCGCCAGCGTGGTCGACTTGCCCGAGCCGGTGGCGCCCACCAGGATGCACAGGCCGCGCTTGGCCATCACCACTTCCTTGAGCACCTGCGGCACGCCCAGCTTGTCGATGGTGGGCAGCACCTGCGGAATCACCCGCAGCACCATGCCGACCTTGCCCTGCTGCACGAACGCGTTGACGCGGAAACGGCCGATACCCGGCGGCGAGATGGCGAAGTTGCACTCCTTGGTGCGCTCGAACTCCGACGCCTGCTTGTCGTTCATGATCGAGCGCGCCAGCGCCAGCGTGTGCTGGCCGGTCAGCGGTTGCGGCGACACCTTGGTGACCTTGCCATCGACCTTGATGGCCGGCGGGAAGTCGCCGGTGATGAACAGGTCGCTGCCGTTGCGGCTGATCATCAGCTTGAGCAGGTCGTTGATGAATTTTGTGGCCTGGTCGCGTTCCATTTGCTTGCTCGCTCCGTTCGTCGCTTCGCAGGGACTAGCCGGGGAAGTTCTCGGGGATCTTCGCCTTCGACCGCGCTTCGGCGGGCGAGATCAGGTTGCGCTTGACCAGGTCGGTCAGGTTCTGGTCCAGCGTCTGCATGCCGGAGTTGCTGCCGGTCTGGATGGCCGAATACATCTGGGCCACCTTGGCCTCGCGGATCAGGTTGCGGATGGCGGAGGTGCCCAGCATGATTTCGTGCGCCGCGACGCGGCCGGAGCCGTCCTTGGTCTTGCACAGCGTCTGCGAGATCACCGCCTGCAGCGACTCCGACAGCATGGCGCGCACCATCTCCTTCTCGTCGGCCGGGAACACGTCGATGATCCGGTCGATGGTCTTGGCGGCGCTGGAGGTGTGCAGGGTGCCGAACACCAGGTGGCCGGTCTCGGCCGCCGTCATCGCCAGCCGGATCGTCTCCAGGTCGCGCATTTCGCCCACCAGGATGCAGTCGGGGTCCTCGCGCAGGGCCGACTTCAGCGCCGCCGCGAACGACAGCGTCATCGGCCCGACCTCGCGCTGGTTGACCAGGCACTTCTTCGATTCATGCACGAATTCGATCGGGTCTTCCACCGTCAGGATGTGGCCGTACTCGGTCTCGTTCAGGTGGTTGACCATGGCCGCCAGGGTGGTGGACTTGCCCGAGCCGGTGGGGCCGGTCACCAGCACCATGCCGCGCGGCTTGAGCGCCAGGTCGCCGAAGATCTTGGGCGCATTGAGCTGCTCGAGGCTCAGGATCTTGGACGGAATGGTCCGGAACACCGCCGCGGCGCCGCGGTTCTGGTTGAACGCGTTGACCCGGAACCGCGCCAGCCCCTCGATCTCGAACGAGAAGTCGCACTCGAGGAATTCCTCGTACTGCTTGCGCTGGGTGTCGTTCATGATGTCGTACACCATGCCGTGGACCTGCTTGTGGTCCAGCGGCTCGACGTTGATGCGGCGCACGTCGCCGTGCACGCGGATCATGGGCGGCAGGTCGGCCGACAGGTGCAGGTCGGACGCCTTGTTCTTCACGCTGAATGCCAGCAGCTGGGTAATATCCACCGGGTCCCCTCTTCGACGTTTTGCGGTGCGTGTAAAAGCGCCGGTTGATTATGACGACGATTCGTAACAACCTCCAGACCGTCCGGGCGCGCATCGCCGCCGCCTGCGCCGGGTCGCACCGCGAAGTGAACGATGTCACGCTGCTGGCCGTCTCCAAGACCTTCGGCCCCGAAGCGGTGCGCGAGGCCCACGCGGCGGGCCAGCTCGCCTTCGGCGAGAACTACATCCAGGAAGCGGTGGAGAAGATGGCCTTGCTGGCCGACCTGCCGCTGCAGTGGCACTGCATAGGCCCGATCCAGAGCAACAAGACGCGGCTGGTCGCGCAGCACTTCGACTGGGCCCACGCGGTCGACCGCCTCAAGATCGCCCAGCGCCTGTCCGAGCAGCGGCCCGAGGGCAAGCCGCCGCTGTCGGTCTGCATCCAGGTCAACGTCGACGGCGGCGCCAGCAAGTCGGGCGTGGCGCCGGACGAAGTGGCGGGGCTGGCGCGCGAAATGGTGCAGCTGCCGGCCCTGCGGTTGCGAGGGCTGATGACGATCCCCGAGCCGGCATCCGGCTTCGATGCCCAGCTCCAGGTGCACGCCCGGGCCGCGGCGCTGTTCCGGCAGTTGCAGGCCGAGGGCCTGCCGCTGGACACGCTCTCGATGGGCATGACCGCCGACCTCGAGGCGGCGATCGCCGCCGGCAGCACGCTGGTCCGCGTGGGCACGGCGATCTTCGGGCGGCGGCCGCGGGCGGCCTGAGCGGCCCCCCGCGCCAACGGTGCGGGCATCAACCGGGCAGCAGCACCTTGTCCACCACGTGGATCACGCCGTTGGACTGGTAGACGTCGGCGGTCGTCACCTTCGCGGCGCCGCCCTTGTCGTCGATGATCACCACGTCGGTCCCGCGCATGCTGGCCTTGAGGGTGCCGCCGGCGGCCGTCTTCAGCATCGCCTGGCCGTTGCCGGCCCGGATGCGCTCGGCCAGCGCCGCGGCGTCCACCCGGCCGGGCACCACGTGGTAGGTCAGCACCTGGGTGAGCGCCGCCTTGTTCTCCGGCTTGAGCAGCGTGTCCACGGTGCCGGCCGGCAGCGCGGCGAAGGCCGTGTTGGTGGGCGCGAAGACAGTGAAGGGGCCGTCGCCCTTGAGCGTGTCGACGAGGCCGGCCGCCTTGACCGCCGCCACCAGCGTGGTGTGGTCGCGCGAATGCACGGCGTTGTCGACGATGTCGCGGCTCGGGTACATCGGGGCGCCGCCCACCATCTTGGTGTCGGCCGCTCCGCCAGCCATGGCGCCGCCCGACCAGGATGCGCAGGCGCCGAGCAGGGCGGTGGCGCACAGCGCCGCGAGGGTGGTCTTCTTCATGGGGAACTCCTTGCGTTTCAGGGCAATGCAACAGGCCTGCATCGGGCGGCGGCCGGTTGCAGGCGCGCCGAACCCTTTACGCGGCGTCCCTCGCGCCCGGATGCGGCTGTCCCCGGCCGGCGTGGGGCCTTGAATCCGGCAGCGCCGTCGCTGCGTAGGGCGAAGGAACTCCGAAAATGGCACCGATGGACGAGCTCGCCGACGAACACCTGATGACCCTGCTGGACCGCGTGGCCGCCGGCGCCGCCGAGGCCTCGGCCGACGCGCGCGCCGCCCTGCGCGAGCTGTACGACCGGACCTCGCCGCCGTTGTACGGGGTGGCCATGCGGGTGCTGGGCCGGCGCGAATGGGCCGAGGACGTCCTGCAGGACACCTACCTCACGGTCTGGCGCATTGCCGGCGACTACCGGCCCTCGCTGAGCCCGCCGCTGGCCTGGCTGGGCCTGATCGCGCGCAGCCGCGCGCTCGACTTCCTGCGCCGGCGCGCCAGCGATCGCAGCCTGGCGGGCGCGGAGCTGGACGCGGCGCTCAGCGACACCGTGGCCGGCGACGCGCCGGACCCGCTGGACACGGCGCAGGCCAGCGAACAGGCGTGGGCCCTGCACGAATGCCTGCGCAAGCTGGATGCGCGCCAGCGCGAGGTGATGAGCCTGGCCTATTTCCGCGACCTCAGCCACAGCGACCTCGCGCGCCAGCTGGACCTGCCGCTGGGCACCGTCAAGACCTGGGTGCGCCGCGCGCTGGACCAGCTGCGTGGCTGCATGTCGCGCTTTGCCTGAGGCACGCCATGGACCTCGACCGCCATCCCGAACTCGCCGACCGATTGGCCGCCGCCCACGCGCTCGGCACGCTGCGCGGCGGCGCCCGCCGCCGCTTCGAAGCCCTCGCGCGCCAGTCGCCGGCGGTGCGCGCGCGGGCGATCGCCTGGCGCGAGCGCTTTGCCGCACTGACCGAGCTGCAGCCCGCGCAGGCGCCCGATCCCAACGTCTGGAAGCGCATCGAGAACCAGCTGCTGCCGCTGGATCCGCGGCGTGCCGCGGACCGTGCGACGCGCGAGGGCGATCGCCTGCATCGCGTGCTGCGCTGGTGGCGCGGCGCTGCGGCCGGCGCGGCGCTGGCCGCGCTGGCTTTGCTCACCGTCGCACTGCAGCTGCAGCAGTCGCTCGGCGCGCAGGACACGCAGCTCGCGCAACTGCGCGCACAGCCGCTGGTGCGCTACGTCGCGGTGCTGGAGGATGGCCGGCAACAGCCGGCGCTGCTGGTGACCTTCGATCCCCGCCAGGGCACGCTCACGCTCAAGCAGGTGCAGGCCATCGAGGCCGGCCCGCAGCACTCGCTGCAGCTGTGGGCGTTGCCGCCTGCGGGCACGCCGCGCTCGCTGGGCGTGCTGGGAGAAGGCCAGGTGGTGCGGCTGCCCGCGCAGGAAGCGCAGGTGCGCGAAGTGCCGGCCCTCGCGGTCAGCCTGGAGCCGCGGGGCGGCGCGCCCGCCGGCAGCGGGCCGACCGGGCCGGTGCTGCTGAAGGGGGCGCTGCTGCAGGCGCCGGTGTAGGTCAGCGCTTCGGCGGCACGATCGGCCGGACGTTGCCGCAGTCGGCCGAGATCCACTTGCCGGAGGCTTCCATGGTCATGGTTTCGGGCTTGCCGCCCGCGGTTGTCGTGGTCGTGGTCCGGGACGTGTAGGCCTCGGGCCCCTTCATGGTGACTTCGCTCTCGCCGCGCGAGGGCGGGTTGGTGCAGGTGAACACCACCTTCATGCTGTTGCCGCTGCGCCGCTGCTGCGTGGTGCGGCAGTCGCCC
>JAKFEA010000335.1:0-56402 GCA_036675905.1 Acidovorax sp.
CTCCCTACAATCGCCCGCCATGACCTTCCTCGAGATGCTGCAAGGCGCGCAGCGGCGCAACGACTCGATGCTGTGCGTGGGGCTGGACCCGGAGCCCAAGCGCTTTCCCGGCGGCTGGCGCGGCGACCCGGCCCGCATCTTCGAGTTCTGCGCGCGCATCGTCGACGCCACCGCCGACCTGGTGATCGCCTTCAAGCCGCAGATCGCCTACTTTGCCGCGCACCGGGCCGAGGGGCAGCTCGAGCAGCTGATCGCGCACATGCGCAAGGCTGCGCCGCAGGTGCCGGTGATCCTGGATGCGAAGCGCGGCGACATCGGCTCCACCGCCGAGCAGTACGCGGTGGAGGCGTTCGAGCGCTATGGCGCCGACGCGGTGACGCTGTCGCCTTTCATGGGCTTCGATTCGATCCAGCCCTATCTGAAATACGAAGGCAAGGGCGCCTTCCTGCTGTGCCGCACGTCCAACCCGGGCGGCGACGACCTGCAGAACCAGCGGCTGGCGTCGGTAGACGGCACGCCGCTGCTGTACGAGCACCTGGCGCGGCTGGCGCAAGGCTCCTGGAACCTCAACGGGCAGCTGGGGCTGGTGGTGGGCGCCACTTACCCGGGCGAGATCGAGCGGGTGCGCGCGCTGGCGCCGACCGTGCCGCTGCTGATTCCGGGCGTCGGCGCGCAGGGCGGCGATGCGCTGGCCACGGTGCGCGCGGGCTGGCGGCCCGATGCGCCGATCGTGGTGAATTCCTCGCGCGCGATCCTCTACGCGTCGGCGGGCGACGACTTCGCCGATGCGGCACGGGCAGAGGCGCAGAAGACGCGCGCGCTGCTGGCGTCGGCCAAAGCCTGAGCTTCAGTCGCCGCCGGCCTCGTGCACGCGGTCGGCGTTGGTGCTGCTGCGGGCGCCTTTGAGGTGCAGCTCGACATCGGCCGCCCTGGGGCCGACCGCACGCACCGCTTCACGCAGCTGGTCCTCGGTGCAATCGAGCTCACTCGTCCAGCGCGCGCGGGACTGCGGGTCGTCCGGGTCGATGCGATTCGGCGCTGAGCCGGGAGCGGGTTTCTGGGCCATTCGGACCTCCGGGAGCAAGCCCCAAGCTAGCGCACGAGGGGAGCGCTGGCTGTAGGTGCCCGCCGGCATCGCGCTACAGTGCGCGGCCATGTCAACTTCCCTCTCCCCCGGCGTGGCCGTCATCGGCGCGGGCATCGTCGGCACCAGCATCGCCCTGGCTTTGCGCAAGCGCGGCGCCGACGTGCTGCTGGTCGACCGCGACGAGCCGGGCCGCGGCTGCAGCTACGGCAATTCCGGGGCGATCAGCGCGTCCTCGGTGGCGCCGATGGCGATGCCGGGCGTGCTGGCGTCGGTGCCGGGCATGCTGCTGGACGACGAGAGTCCGCTGTACCTGCCATGGCGCTACCTGCCGCGCGCGCTGCCTTGGCTGCTGCGCTTCGTGGGGTCGGCGCGGCCGGCCGTCGTGCAGGCTTCGGCGGCGAAGCTCGCCGCGCTCCACGCCGGCGCGCTGGATGCCCACGAGGCCATGGCGCGCGAACTGGGCGTGCCGGAGTTGTTCCTGCGGCGCGGCCACCTGCACCTGTACCCCGACGAGCAGGCCCTGGCCAAGGACGCCGGCGGCTGGCGCCTGCGCGAGGCGGCCGGCTTTCGCGTGGAGCGACTGGACCGGGGCGGGATCGAGGCGCTGGAGTCCGGTATCTCGCAGCGGTACCGCATCGGCCTGTACCTGGCCGACCACGCCACCATCCTGAATCCCTTGCGCTACGTGCAGGCGATGGCCCGTGCGTTCGCCGCCGGCGGCGGGCGAATCCTGCGCGCTGAAGTCGTGGGCCTGGCGCAGCGGCAAGGGCGCTGGCAGCTGAGCGCGGCCGGCGAGGCGGATGGCCGCGAGTTCCAGCACGTCGTGGTCGCTGCCGGCGCCTGGTCACGCGGGCTGCTGGCGCCGCTCGGCGTTCCGTTGGCGCTGGAGAGCCAGCGCGGCTACCACGTGCAGTTCGCCGGCGGTCGCGACGTGGTGTCCCGCACGGTGGTTCTGGCCGATCGCAAGGTGTTCGTCACGCCGATGGAGGACGGTCTGCGGATCGGTGGCACGGTGGAGTTCGGCGGCTTGCACGCGCCGCCGGACGAGCGCCGCGCAGCCGTTCTCGGCCGCATCGCCCGCGAGAACTTCCGCGGCCTCGAGGACCTGCCCGCGCAGACCTGGATGGGCCACCGTCCCTGCATGCCCGATTCGGTGCCGGTGGTCGGCCCGGCGCCGGGGCAGCCCGGGCTATGGCTCGCGACCGGGCACGGCCACCTGGGCCTGACGGAATCGCTCGCCACGGCGCGCCGGATCGCGGATGCGCTGCTCGGGGCGGGGCCGGCCCACTGACGGCGACCCCTCAGAGCAGGCGCTGGAGGTACTTGCCGGTGTGGCTCGCCGGATTCGCTGCGATAGCCTCAGGCGTGCCCGCCGCCACCACGGTGCCGCCGCCGTCGCCGCCTTCCGGCCCCATGTCGATGACCCAGTCCGCAGTCTTGATCACGTCCAGGTTGTGTTCGATCACCACGATGGTGTTGCCGGCGTCGCGCAACTGGTGCAGCACCTTCAGCAGCAGGGCGATGTCGGCGAAGTGCAGGCCGGTGGTGGGCTCGTCCAGGATGTAGAGCGTGCGCCCGGTGTCGCGCTTGGACAGCTCCAGCGCCAGCTTGACCCGTTGCGCTTCACCGCCCGACAGCGTGGTGGCCGCCTGGCCCAGCTTGATGTACGACAGGCCCACATCCAGCAGCGTTCGCAGCTTGCGCGCGATCGTCGGCACCGGCTTGAGGAACTCGTGCGCATCCTCCACCGTCATGTCCAGGATCTGGGCGATGTTGCGGCCCTTCCACTGCACCTCCAGCGTCTCGCGGTTGTAGCGCTGGCCCTTGCAGACGTCGCAGGGCACGTACACGTCGGGCAGGAAGTGCATCTCGACCTTGACCACGCCGTCGCCCTGGCAGGCCTCGCAGCGGCCGCCGGCCACGTTGAAGGAGAAGCGCCCCGGCCCGTAGCCGCGCTCCTTGGCCGTGGACGTTTCGGCCATCAGCTCGCGGATCGGCGTGAACAGGCCAGTGTAGGTGGCCGGGTTGCTGCGCGGGGTGCGGCCGATCGGCGACTGGTCGACGTTGATCACCTTGTCGAACTGGTCGATGCCGTCGATCTCGTCGTGCGGGGCCGGCTCCTCGTGCGCCCGGTACAGCGTGCGCGCCACCGCCGCGTAGAGCGTGTCGTTGACCAGCGTCGACTTGCCCGAGCCGGACACACCGGTCACGCAGGTCAGCAGCCCGACCGGGAAGTCGACCGTCACGGCCTTGAGGTTGTGGCCGCGCGCGCCGGCGATGTGCAGGCGCTGCAGCGCACCGGGCGCGCCGCCCGGCACCGGCAGCCAGGGATTGCGCTGGCGGGGAACCGGGATCGCCAGCGTGCCGGCCAGGTAGCGCCCGGTCAGCGACCCGGCGCTGTCCTGCACGTCCTGCGGCGTGCCCTGGGCCATCACGCGGCCGCCGTGGATGCCGGCGCCCGGCCCCATGTCCACCACGTGGTCGGCGGCGCGGATCATGTCTTCGTCGTGCTCGACCACCAGCACGCTGTTGCCCAGGTCGCGCAGGTGCTTGAGCGTGCCGATCAGGCGGTCGTTGTCGCGCTGGTGCAGGCCGATGCTGGGTTCGTCCAGCACGTACATCACGCCGGTCAGGCCCGAGCCGATCTGGCTGGCCAGCCGGATGCGCTGCGCCTCCCCGCCGGACAGCGTCTCGGCGCTGCGCTCCAGGCTCAGGTAGCTCAGGCCCACGTCATTGAGGAATTTCAGCCGGGCGGCGATCTCGCGCACGATCTTGGCCGCGATCTCGGCCTTGGCGCCGGCGAGCTGCAAGCCATCGAACCAGGCCTGGGCTTCGGACAATGTGGCGCGCCCCACCTCATGGATGGTGCGGGCCTGGCCGTCGTCGCCGACGCGCACGTGCCGGGCCTCCGGGCGCAGCCGCGTGCCGCCGCATTCGGGACAGGGTTGCAGGCTGCGGTAGCGGGCCAGTTCGTCGCGCACCACCGGCGAGTCGGTCTCGCGCAGGCGCCGCACCATGTTCGGGATCACGCCCTCGAATGGGTGCTTGCGCGTGACCTTGCGCCCGGCCGAGGCGCCCGACTCCATCAC
Source organism: Acidovorax sp. (assembly GCA_036675905.1). GTDB lineage: Bacteria > Pseudomonadota > Gammaproteobacteria > Burkholderiales > Burkholderiaceae_C > Ramlibacter. The sequence goes on from JAKFEA010000335.1 coordinate 4,177, forward strand.
GTAGTTGAAGCGGACCTCTTCTTCGCCCGTGCCCTGCAGCACGGCCTGCTGCACCGCCGGGGCCAGATCCTCGAACGGCTCGTCGACGCTGAACCTGTAGTGCCGCGCCAGGCTCTCGACCATGCTGAAGTAATAGGGGTTGCGCCGGTCCCAGCCCTTGATCGCGCCCGAGGCGAGCGACAGCGAGGGGAACGCGACCACCCGTTGCGGGTCGAAAAAGTCCAGGCACCCCAGGCCGTCGCAGGCCGGGCAGGCGCCCACCGGCGAGTTGAACGAGAACAGGCGCGGCTCCAGCTCGGCGATCGACCAGTGGCAGACCGGGCAGGCGAAGCGGGCGTTGAACAGGTGCTCGCGGCCGCCGTCCATCTCCAGCGCCACGGCGCGGCCGTCGGCCAGGCGCAGCGCCGCCTCGAAGCTCTCGGCCAGGCGCTGCTGCGCGTCCGGGCGCACCTTCAGCCGGTCGATCACCACGTCGATGTCGTGCTTCCCGGTCTTCTTCAGCTTGGGCAGGCGGTCCGACTCGACGATCTCGCCGTCGATCCGGAAGCGCACGTAACCCTGCGCCTGCATCTGGGCGAACAGCTCCTCGAACTCGCCCTTGCGCTCGCGCGCCACCGGCGCCAGCACCATCAGCCGCGTGTCGGCCGGCAGCGCCAGCACCGCGTCCACCATCTGCGAGACGGTCTGCGAGGACAGCGGGATGCCATGGTTGGGGCAGTGGGGCGTGCCGGCACGGGCGTACAGCAGCCGCAGGTAATCGTGGATCTCGGTCACCGTGCCCACGGTGGAGCGCGGGTTGTGGCTGGTGGCCTTCTGCTCGATGGCGATCGCCGGCGACAGGCCCTCGATCAGGTCCACGTCCGGCTTGTCCATCAGCTGCAGGAATTGCCGCGCGTACGCCGACAGGCTCTCGACGTAGCGCCGCTGGCCTTCGGCGTACAGCGTGTCGAAAGCCAGCGAGGACTTGCCCGAGCCCGACAGCCCCGTGATCACCACCAGCCGGTTGCGCGGCAGGTCGAGGTCGACGTTCTTGAGGTTGTGCGTGCGCGCGCCGCGGATGGCGATGCGCTGGTCCTGCAGCGAGCGCGCGAGGTACTTGCCTTCGTCGAGGGTGTTCAATAGTCGGGCTGGCGGGGGGAAACCCACCATGATAGGCCGCGCCCGCAGCCCGGCGGAAGGGCGGGCCGCCCTTGCCTGACAATGCAAGGCTGGCCCGGCCCGGCTCGTGGCCGCATCCCGGCGCCATTGCTTCCCAAGTGACCCCAGCTTCACCCCCCTCCACCCACCGCATGACCCCCGACGAGCGTCGCGCCGCCGGCTCGCTCTCGCTGGTGTTCGCTGCCCGCATGCTGGGCCTGTTCCTGGTGCTGCCGGTGTTCGCGCTGGAGGCGGCGCGCTACCCGGGTGGCAGCGACCCGGTGCTGGTCGGGCTGGCCATGGGCATCTACGGGCTGACCCAGGGCCTGCTGCAGATCCCCTACGGCATGGCGTCCGACCGTTTCGGCCGCAAGCGCGTGATCCTGCTGGGGCTGGTGGTGTTCGCCGCCGGCAGCTTCCTGGCGGCGGCGGCCGACAGCGTGCTGTGGCTCATCATCGGGCGCTCGCTGCAGGGCGCCGGCGCGGTGTCGGCAGCCGTCACCGCCCTGCTGGCGGACCAGACGCGCGACGAGGTCCGCACCAAGGCGATGGCGCTGGTGGGCGCGAGCATCGGACTGATGTTCGCCATTTCGCTGGTGGCCTCGCCGGTGGTGGCGCGCTGGATCGGCCTGTCGGGCCTGTTCGCCCTGACTGGCGTGCTGGCGCTGGCCTGCATGGCCGTCGTCACGTGGTGGACGCCGCCCGAGCCGGTCGCGCATGCGAACCCCGGATCGGGGTCCGGGGCAGGCGTGCCGAAAGGGCGGCTGGCCGATGTGCTGCGGCACGCGCCCCTGTTGCGGCTGAACGTGGGGGTGTTCGCCCTGCATGCGGTGCAGCTGGCCATGTGGGTGGCGCTCCCCGGCATGCTGGTGCAGGCCGGTCTGGGCAAGGACAGCCACTGGGCGATCTACCTGCCGGCCCTCGCGGCAGCGGTGGTGGTGATGGCGGCCACCCTGTTCCCGCTGGAGCGGCGCGGCTACCTGCGGGCCGTGTTCCTGGCTTCCATAGTGCTGCTGATCGTGGCGCAACTGGGCTTCGCCTGGCTGGCCGACCGGCCTTCGCTGTGGCCGCTCGGCCTCGTCCTGTTCGTCTTCTTCACCGGCTTCAACGTGCTGGAGGCCACCCAGCCCAGCCTGGCTTCGCGGCTGGCACCGGCCAACGCCCGGGGCGCCGCCCTGGGCGTGTACAACACCCTCCAATCGCTGGGCCTGTTCGCCGGCGGCGCGGTCGGCGGCTGGATGGCCAAGCACGTTGGGGAGGCGGGTCTGTTTGCCGCCTGCGCCGGTGCGCTGTTCCTCTGGCTGGTGGTGGCCTGGCCCATGCGCGCCCCGGGCCGCTCGCCCTCGCCGGAACAGGTGCTGGCGGACGAGGCCCGGGCCACGTAAACCCAGATAATCGCCCGAACTTCCGGAGGAACCCCTCAATGGCATCCGTCAACAAAGTCATCATCGTCGGCAACCTCGGCCGCGACCCCGAAATGCGCACCTTCCCCAGCGGCGACCGCGTGGCCAACGTCACCATCGCCACCACCGACAAGTGGAAGGACAAGCAGTCCGGCGAGATGAAGGAGCACACCGAGTGGCACCGGGTGATGTTCGCCGGCCGGCTGGCCGAGATCGCCGGCGAGTACCTCAAGAAGGGCTCGCAGGTGTACGTGGAAGGCAGCCTGCGCACCCGCAAGTGGACCGACCAGCAGGGCGTCGAGAAGTACAGCACCGAAATCCGCGCCGACACCATGCAGATGCTCGGCCGCCGCGAGGGCATGGGCGGCCCCTCGGCGGGTGACGACTACGAAGGCGGCGGCGAGCGCCGCGCCCCCGCCGCGCGCCAGCCGGCCCCCGCGCCCCAGCGAGCCCCGGCCACCAAGTCCGCGTCCGGCTTCGAGGACATGGACGACGACATTCCGTTCTAGAGTCACTTCGGCACGCGGAAGAGCCCACGGATTGAATTGCGCCAGTGGTGTAGATACAATGTATCAACACACAAGGGGGCCCGCCATGGGAGCCATCGTCGAACGAGGCAAGGTCAAGCAATGGGGCAACAGCCTGGCCTTGCGCCTGCCCAGCGGCGTGGCCAAGGCCGCCGGCCTGGAGGAGGACACGGTCGTGAAGATCACCGCGGCCGAAGGCAGGGTGGTGATCGAGCCCGCCCGGCGGCGGATGACGCTGTCGGAGCGGCTAGCGAAATTCGATCCCGAACGGCACGGCGGCGACCTGGCCGATTCCGGGCCGGCCGGCGGCGAGTTGTTCTGATGGGCGGGCGGGCGGGCTGGGCGCCCGATCGCGCGCAGGTCATTTTCATCCAGCACAGCCCTGCCGCCGGCAACGAGATGCCGAACTGGCACCCCATGCTCGTGGCAACGACGCGGGAATTCAGCGAGCGCACCGGATTCGTCATGGGTTTCGCGATGACGCATTCCGACGCCCATGCCGATAACCCGTTTGCATTGATCATCCCCGGCTCGGACCCGCCTGCCTACGTGGTCGCCAATCAGTTCAAGACCTTCGACTGGCGGGCGCGCGAAGCCAAGCCGCACCGGCTCGGAGGCGGACATGAGCAGCTTCTGAAGGAGGCGCTCGTCGTCCTCGACGACATCTGCGCGATATCCGCCGCCAAGGAAGACGCGGGCTGAGTCGGGTGCGCGTCGCGTACAGCCGCGCCGCCCCTGCTGACCTTGTGGCGACCCGGCGCCCCGCGCGCGGCGGCCCGGCGACCGTGGTCTGATGACGCCTTTCGCCACCGGAGGGACCCCATGGAGACAAGGCTCACGCGCAAGCTCGGCATCCAGTTGCCCATCGTGGGCGCGCCCATGGGCAAGGTGGCCGGCGGTCGGCTGGCGGCTGCCGTCAGTTCCGCCGGCGGTCTCGGCCTGATCGGCGGCGGCTACGGCGAGGCCGATTGGCTGGAGCGCGAGTTCGCCGCCGCCGGTGACGCCCGGATCGGCGTCGGCTTCATCACCTGGTCGCTGGCGCGCCAGCCCGGGCTGCTGGAGCAGGCGCTGGCGCACCGGCCGGCGGCCGTGATGCTGTCCTTCGGCGACGTGGCCCCCTTTGCCCCCCGCATCCGCGAGGCCGGCGCCCACCTGATCTGCCAGGTGCAGACCCTGGCGATGGCCCGCGACGCGCTGGCGGCCGGCGCCGACGTGCTGGTGGCCCAAGGCAGCGAAGCCGGCGGCCATGGCCTGCAGCGCGCCACCTTCACCCTGGTGCCGGAAGTGGCCGACCTGATCGCGCGAACCGCACCCGACACCCTGCTGCTGGCGGCCGGCGGCGTGGCCGATGGCCGCGGGCTGGTGGCCGCGTTGGCCTTGGGCGCCGACGGCGTGCTGGTCGGCACCCGCCTGCTGATGAGCCCGGAGGCGCTGTTCCCGCCGGGGCTGCAGGAGGCCGCCAAGGCCGCCGACGGCGACATCACCGTGCGCAGCAAGGTGCCGGACCTGGCGCGGCGCTACGTGTGGCCGCCCGGCTTCACCGCCCGCATCCTGCACACCGGCTTTGCCGCCCAGTGGCACGGACGCGAGCAGGACCTGGTGCAGCCCGAGGTGCTGGACCGCGAGGAAGCGCGCTACTGGCGCGGCGTGGCCTCGGGCGATCCGCAGGACACCTGCGTGATGGTGGGCGAGGGCGTCGGCCTGATAGCCGATGTCGCGCCGGCCGCGGAACTGGTGCGCCGGATGGCGGCGCAGGCGCGCGAGTGCCTCAGCTCGCTGCCGCGGCGATGACCCCGCCGCCCAGGCAGACCTCGCCGTCGTAGAGCACGGCCGACTGGCCCGGCGTCACCGCCCACTGGGGTTGCGGGAAGTCCAGCCTGAACACGCCGTTGGCACCGGGAGCCAGCCGGCAAGGCGCATCGGCTTGCCGGTAGCGGGTCTTGGAGCCGTAATTCTCGGGTGGTGGCGCCTCGCCGGCGATCCAGCTCGCGTCCTGGGCATCCAGCGCGACTGACTGCAGCCAGGGGTGGTCGTGTCCTTGCACCACCCACAGCGTGTTGGCGTCGATGTCCTTGCGTGCCACGAACCAGGGCGCATGCTCGCCGCCGCCGCGCTGCGCGCCCTTGGGCTTGACCCCGCCGATGCCCAGTCCCTGCCTCTGGCCCAGCGTGTAGAACGACAGGCCCTGGTGCTGGCCGATCACGCGGCCTCGCTCGTCCTTGACGGGGCCCGGCTCCTTGGCGATGTAGCGGTTCAGGAACTCGCGGAAGGGACGCTCGCCGATGAAGCAGATGCCGGTCGAATCCTTCTTCTTCGCGTTGGGCAGGCCGATCTCGGCGGCGATGCGCCGGACTTCCGTCTTGCGCAACTCGCCGACCGGGAACAGGCTGCGCGCCAGCTGGGCCTGGGTCAGGCGGTGCAGGAAATAGCTCTGGTCCTTGGTCTCGTCCAGGCCCTTGAGCAACTGGAAGCCGCCCTCCGATTCACGCACACGGGCGTAGTGGCCGGTGGCGATCTTGTCGGCGCCCAGCCGCATGGCGTGGTCGAGGAAAGCCTTGAACTTGATCTCGGCGTTGCACAGCACGTCGGGGTTGGGCGTGCGGCCGGCCTGGTACTCGCGCAGGAACTCGGCGAACACCCGGTCCTTGTACTCGGCGGCGAAGTTGACGTGCTCCAGTTCGATGCCGATCACGTCGGCCACCGCGGCAGCGTCCAGGAAGTCCTGGCGCGACGAGCAGAACTCGTCGTCATCGTCGTCTTCCCAGTTCTTCATGAAGATGCCGACGACGTCCCGGCCCTGCTGCTTGAGCAGCCAGGCGCTGACCGCGGAGTCGACCCCCCCGCTCAAGCCGACCACCACCCTGCGACTGCTGCCCATGGGTTGGATTATCCCGGCGCGGACCTTCTCCTTGCCCGAGCAGGGATCAGGCAGGGCGTCGAGCGCAATCGTGCATCGTCACCAACGACAGCGGGTAGCGGACGCCGGCGAGGTAGTCCTCGATGCAGCGCAGCACCGAGGGGCTGCGGTGGCGGTCGCGGCTGGCGCGCACCTCGTCCGGCGTCAGCCACAGGAGCCGCACGATGCCGGCGTCCAGCGGCCGTTCCGGCACCGCCTCGCCCAGCCGGCCGCAGAAGGCGAAGCGCAGGTAGGTCACTTCCTCGCCGCCGTCCGCCCGTTGGGCGCGGGACAGATAGATGCCGACCAGGGCGGTCGGCTCGAACGGGTGGGCGGTTTCTTCCAGCGCCTCGCGCGCGCAGGCCTGTGCCGGCGATTCGCCCGGGTCCAGGTGGCCGGCCGGGTTGTTCAGCTTGAGCCCGTCGCGGGTCTCTTCCTCCACCAGCAAGAAGCGGCCGCCGCGCTCGACGATGGCGGCAGCGGTGACGTTCGGCTTCCAGCGCGTGACTCTCATCGCGCCGATTATTGGGTCAGGTCTCGTACTCCTCGGACCCCTGCACCCAGATGAAGGACTGCACGTCGATCATGTCGCGCGAGCGGAAGCCCAGCCGGCGGTCGAGGTCGCGCCGGATGATGGCGCCGAACGTCAGCAGGCCCTGGTAGACCGGCCAGGACGGCTCTGGCCGATAGCCGAAGTCGAAGCCGTAGGCGCGCGCCGCCTTGCGCGTGACCCGGGGCTTGAGGAACAGGTGGCGGTCGGGCCGGGCGATGAAGCCGAACACCGTCACCACCGGCCAGGTCAGCACCCGCGCCTCGCGCCGGGGCAGGTCGGCCACCGCCTGCACCCAGTCGTCGAACTTGCGCTGCAGCGGGCCGCGGCCGTACAGGAAGGCGTACAGCTCGTGCGCGAACAGGCGCGCCCCAGCGGGGGTCCGCAGCGCGTCGCGCAAGGCCATCTTCTCGAACGAGAACAGCAGGTTGGTGCGCGACTCGATCCGGATCGCGGCGTCGGCGATCTGGCGGAACTCGCCGCGGGCGAGCAGCTTGCGGAATTGCGCCGGCCCCAGTTCCGCCTGCCACTCGAGGTGGGCCCGCTCCTTGTAGGCGCGCTCGGCGATCAGGTAGGTCTCGTCCTGGAAGCCGTCCGGGTAATAGAGCTCGAACTTGCGCCGCGCGCGGGCGGCGCCCAGGTAGCAGACGCCGTTGGCGCGGGCGCCGGTCAGGGGCGAGGAGAGGAAGGCGGGGCGTGGCATTCGGGCAGTTTTTGGTGCCCGGCCAGCTCATCGGAGTGGGACGCCATCTTGCGTCGGTGTAGGACCGCTCCCGGCCCAGCCGGGGCGCGGCAACCGGACCCAGCCGTGCCACGCTTGCGGAGCCGCTGCAGAGTTCAGGTAAGCTTGAACCAACTTTTTACAAGCTCAGCGAAAGCGAGGAGACCGCCCCATGCAGATAGGCGTGCCCGCCGAGACCACGGCGGGTGAAACCCGCATTGCCGTCACGCCCGAGACCGCGAAGAAGCTCAAGGCGCAGGGCCACACGGTGCGGGTCGCCTCGGCGGCCGGCCTGGCGGCCAGCGCCACCGACGAGGCCTTCGCCGCGGCCGGCGCCGAGATCACCGACCAGGCCGGCGCGCTCGGCTGCGAGCTGGTGCTCAAGGTGCGCCCGCCGCAGGAAACCGAACTCGCGGTGATGAAGCCGGGCACCACGGTGGTCGGCATGCTCAACCCCTTCGATGCGGCCGGGCTGCAGCGCATGGCCGCGGCCGGGCTGACGGCGTTCGCGCTGGAGGCGGCGCCGCGCACCACCCGTGCCCAGAGCATGGACGTGCTGTCCTCGCAGGCCAACATCGCCGGCTACAAGGCCGTGATGATCGCGGCCGACCGCTACCAGCGCTTCTTTCCCATGCTGATGACCGCGGCCGGCACGGTGAAGGCCGCCCGCGTCGTGATCCTGGGCGTCGGGGTGGCCGGCCTGCAAGCCATCGCCACGGCCAAGCGGCTGGGTGCCGTGATCGAGGCCTCGGACGTGCGGCCTTCCGTGAAGGAGCAGGTCGAGTCACTCGGCGCCAAGTTCATCGACGTGCCCTACGAGACGGCGGAGGAGAAGGAAGCGGCCGAGGGTGTGGGCGGCTATGCCCGGCCGATGCCGCCGAGCTGGCTGGAGCGGCAGAAGCTGGAAGTGGCCAAGCGGGTCGCCCAGGCCGACGTGGTGATCACCACCGCACTGATTCCCGGCCGGCCGGCGCCGGTGCTGGTGACCGAGGAGATGGTCAAGGCGATGAAGCCGGGCTCGGTCATCGTCGACCTGGCGGCGCCGCAAGGCGGCAACTGCCCGCTCACCGAGCCGGGCCGCACCGTCGTCAAGCACGGCGTCACCCTGGTGGGCGAGACCAACCTGCCGGCGCTGGTGGCGGCCGATGCGTCCTCGCTGTACGCGCGCAACGTGCTGGACTTCCTCAAGCTGATCGTGAACAAGGAAGGCCAGCTGCACATCGACCCGGAAGACGACATCGTGGCGGCCTGCCTGGTGACGCAGGGCGGAGAAGTGAAGAAGACCAAATGACTTTGGGGACAGATCTTCAGCTCTGTCCCCAACTGGAATCGACATGGAAGTCAGCCACACCATCACCAACCTCATCATCTTCGTGCTGGCCATCTACGTGGGCTACCACGTGGTGTGGACCGTCACGCCGGCGCTGCACACGCCGTTGATGGCGGTCACCAACGCGATCTCGGCCATCGTGATCGTCGGCGCCATGCTGGCGGCGGCGCAGACGGAGACCTGGGCCGGCCGTGCCATGGGCGTGCTGGCGGTGGCGCTGGCGGCGGTCAACATCTTCGGCGGCTTCCTGGTCACCCGGCGCATGCTGGAGATGTTCAGGAAGAAGGACAGGAAGACCGCGGGGGCGCCCAAATGAGCATGAACGTCGTCACGCTGCTGTACCTGGCGGCGTCGGTCTGCTTCATCCAGGCGCTCAAGGGCCTGTCGCACCCGACCACCTCGATCCGCGGCAACCTGTTCGGCATGGTGGGAATGGCGATCGCCATGGTCACCACCGCCGCGCTGATCGTCGAGCTGGCCGGCAGCGCCCGGGGCCTGGCGTGGGTGCTGGTCGGGCTGGTGGTCGGCGGGGCCTACGGCGCCTGGCGCGCCAGGACGGTCGAGATGACCAAGATGCCGGAGCTGGTGGCGTTCTTCCACAGCATGATCGGCCTGGCGGCGGTGTTCATCGCGGTGGCGGCGGTGCTGGAGCCTTCCGCGCTGCTGAACGGCCTGCCCAAGGGCGAGCCGATCCCCACCGGCAACCGGCTGGAGCTGTTCCTGGGCGCGGCCATCGGCGCGATCACCTTCTCGGGTTCGGTGATCGCCTTCGGCAAGCTGTCGGGCACCTACAAGTTCCGCCTGTTCCAGGGCGCGCCGGTGGTGTTCTCCGGCCAGCACATGCTCAACCTGGTGCTGGGACTGGTCACCATCGCGCTCGGCCTGGTGTTCACCTTCACCGGCAACTGGGTGGCGTTCTTCGCCATGCTGGCGCTGGCGTTCGTGATGGGCGTGCTGATCATCATTCCGATCGGCGGGGCCGACATGCCGGTGGTGGTGTCCATGCTCAACTCGTACTCGGGCTGGGCGGCGGCGGGCATCGGCTTCTCGCTGAACAACAGCATGCTGATCATCGCCGGCTCGCTGGTGGGCAGCTCGGGCGCGATCCTCTCCTACATCATGTGCAAGGCGATGAACCGCTCGTTCTTCAACGTGATCCTGGGCGGCTTCGGCGGCGAGACGGGGCAGGCGGCTGCGGGCGCCGCGGTGCAGCGCGCGGTCAAGAGCGGCAGCGCCGACGATGCCGCCTTCGTGCTGTCCAACGCCGAGACGGTGGTGATCGTGCCGGGCTACGGGCTGGCGGTTGCGCGGGCGCAGCACGCGGTCAAGGAACTGGCGCAGAAGCTCACTGACAAGGGCATCACCGTCAAGTACGCCATCCACCCGGTGGCCGGCCGCATGCCCGGCCACATGAACGTGCTGCTGGCCGAGGCCGAGGTGCCCTACGACCAGGTGTTCGAGATGGAGGACATCAACGGCGAGTTCGGCCAGGCCGACGTGGCCATCGTGCTGGGCGCCAACGACGTGGTGAACCCGGCGGCGCTGCAGAAGGGCAGCCCGATCTACGGCATGCCGATCCTGGAGGCCTACAAGGCCAAGACCGTGATCGTCAACAAGCGCTCCATGGCTGCGGGCTACGCCGGCCTGGACAACGAGCTGTTCTACATGGACAAGACCATGATGGTGTTCGGCGACGCCAAGAAGGTGGTCGAGGAGATGGGCAAGGCGATCGAATGACCGCCTGTCGCCTGCGCGAATAGGGTTAACACACCAGGAAAACGGTACGTCCCGCGACACAATCCGCGGGGTTTTTTGGGCCCCGCGGCATGGCTGGCGGGGCTTTTGTCCATCGACGACGCGGAGACGAGAACCATGACCACCCCCCACCCCTGGCTCAGCGCTTACCCGGCCGGCGTGCCGGCCGAGATCGACGCCTCGCAGTACCGCTCGCTGGTGCAGCTGATGGAGGAGAGCTTCCGCAAGCACGCGGGTCGGCCTGCCTACAGCTTCATGGGCAAGGAGGTCACGTTCGGCGAGACCGATTCCCTCAGCCAGGCGTTCGCCGCCTACCTGCAAAGCCTGGGCCTGGCCAAGGGCGACCGGGTGGCGATCATGATGCCCAACGTGCCGCAGTACCCGGTGGCGGTGGCCGGCATCCTGCGCGCCGGCATGGTGGTGGTGAACGTCAACCCGCTGTACACGCCGCGCGAGCTGGAGCACCAGCTCAAGGACTCGGGCGCCAAGGCCATCGTCATCATCGAGAACTTCGCCAACACGCTGCAGCAGTGCATTTCGGCCACGCCGGTCAAGCACGTGGTGCTGGCGGCGATGGGCGACCAGCTGGGCCTGCTCAAGGGCGCGCTGGTCAACTACGTGGTGCGCAACGTCAAGAAGATGGTGCCCGCCTACAACCTGCCGGGCGCAGTGCGCTTCAACGACGCGATCGCCCAGGGCACGCGCGCCGCGCTCAAGCCGGTGGACATCCAGCCCGACGACGTGGCGGTGCTGCAGTACACCGGCGGCACCACGGGCGTGTCCAAGGGCGCGGTGCTGCTGCACCGCAACGTGATCGCCAACGTGCTGCAGTCGGAGGCCTGGAACTCGCCGGTGATGAACAAGGTGCCGGCCAGCGAGCAGTCCACCAGCGTGTGCGCGCTGCCGCTGTACCACATCTTCGCGTTCACGGTCGGGATGATGCTGGGCATGCGCACCGGCGGGAAACTGATCCTGATTCCCAATCCGCGCGACCTGCCGGCCGTGCTGAAGGAGTTGTCCAAGCACACCTTCCACAGCTTTCCCGCGGTCAACACGCTGTTCAACGGGCTGGCCAACCACCCGGACTTCAACAAGGTCGACTGGAGCAACCTGAAGGTCTCGGTGGGCGGCGGCATGGCGGTGCAGGGTGCGGTGGCGCAGAAATGGCTGGAGAAGACCGGCTGCCCGATCTGCGAAGGCTACGGCCTGTCGGAGACCTCGCCCTCGGCCAGCTGCAACCCGGTGACCAGCACCGAGTTCACCGGCACCATCGGCGTGCCGCTTCCCTCGACCGAGATGAAGTGCCTGGACGACAACGGCAACGAGGTGCCGCTGGGGCAGCCGGGCGAGATCGCGATCAAGGGCCCGCAGGTGATGGCCGGCTACTGGCAGCGCCCCGACGAGACGGCCAAGGTCATGACGCCGGACGGCTTCTTCAAGAGCGGCGACATCGGCACCATGGACGAGCGCGGCTACTTCAAGATCGTCGACCGCAAGAAGGACATGGTGCTGGTCTCGGGCTTCAACGTGTACCCGAACGAGGTCGAGGACGTGGTGGCCCGCATGGAAGGCGTGCTCGAGTGCGCGGTGGTCGGGGTGCCCGACGAGAAGACCGGCGAGGCCGTCAAGCTGGTGATCGTGAAGAAGGACCCGGCGCTCACCGAAGAGCAGGTGCGCGAGTTCTGCCGCGCCAACCTGACCGGCTACAAGCAGCCCCGGGTGATCGAGTTCCGCACCGACCTGCCCAAGACGCCGGTCGGGAAGATCCTGCGCAGGGAGCTGCGGGACAAGAAATGAGGGCGCGTGCCTGACTGGAGCCGCGGAGCGCCCCCACCCCAGCCCTCCCTCAGAGGGGGAGGGAGAAAGACAGGAGACCTCCCCAGAGGGGGAGGGAGCAAACCAGGATGCGCATAGCTGTCGTCTCCGCCATGCACGAGGAACTGGCCGCCGTGCTGGACCTCATGCCGGACGAGAGCCGCCAGACAGCCGCCGGCCGTGAGTTCTGGGTCGGCCACCTTCATGGCCGCGGGGTCGTGGCCGTGCTCTCGCGCATCGGCAAGGTGGCGGCAGCGACGACTGCCGCGGTGCTGGTCGAGCGCTTCGGCGTCGGCGAGATCGTGTTCACCGGCGTGGCCGGCGGCCTGGGGGCGGGCGTGCAGGTCGGCGACGTGGTGGTGGCCGAGCGCTTCCTGCAGCACGACCTGGACGCCTCGCCGATCTTTCCGCGCTACGAGGTGCCGCTGTACGGCACCAGCGAGTTCCGCACCGACGCGGCGCTGACCGAACGGCTGGCGGCAGCCGTTGCCCGCGCGCTCCCGGCGGCCCGGCTGCACCGCGGCCTGGTGGTCAGCGGCGACCGCTTCGTCTCCACCACGGCCGAAAGCCGCGCCTTGCAGGCCGCCTTGCCGCAAGCGCTGGCGGTGGAAATGGAGGGCGCGGCCGTCGCGCAGGTCTGCCATGACTACGGCATTCCCTTTGCCGCCGTGCGCACCATCTCCGATCGCGCGGACGACCAGGCCCCCACCGACTTCGCCCGCTTCGTGCGCGAGGTCGCCAGCCGGCATTCGGCCGCTATCGTCGAGGCGCTGCTCGCCTGAGGTCGCTGCGCCGCGCCGCTGCGCGATCGCCTGCGGGCAAGCCCCGCCGGGCCAGCCCGACAGCGGCGGTATCATGATCCGACCCCCTCGCCCAGGAGCTGCCATGGCCCTCTCGGACTTCATCAGGAAGCAGTTCATCGACGTCCTGCAATGGACGGAGTCCGGCGACGGCACGCTGGCCTGGCGCTTTCCAATGGCCGGCATGGAGATCCAGTACGGCGCCTCGCTGACGGTGCGCGAGTCGCAGATGGCCGTGTTCGTCAACGAGGGCAAGGTGGCCGACGTGTTCGGCCCCGGGATGTACAAGCTGACCACGCAGACCATCCCGGTCCTGACCTACCTGAAGAACTGGGACAAGCTGTTCGAGTCCCCGTTCAAGAGCGACGTCTATTTCTTCAGCACCCGCCAGCAGGTCGACCAGCGCTGGGGCACGCCGCAACCGATCACCATCCGCGACAAGGACTTCGGCGCGGTGCGGCTGCGCGCCTTCGGCAACTACAGCTACCGGGTCGCCGACCCGAAGCTGTTCCACACCGAGATCTCGGGCACGCGCGAGGCCTACGCGGTGCAGGACCTGGACGGCCAGCTGCGCGGGCTGATCCTGCAGCACATCTCCGACGCGGTGGCCGAGAGCGGCATCCCGTTCCTGGACCTGGCCGCCAACCAGATCGAGTTCGCCAAGGCGCTGCTGGCCAACCTGGGGCCGGCCTTCGCCGCCATCGGCCTGCAGCTCGATGGCATGACAGTGCAGAACGTGTCGCTCCCGGAGGACCTGCAGAAGGTGCTGGACCAGCGCATCGGCATGGGCATGGTCGGCAACGACATGGGCCGCTTCATGCAGTACCAGACGGCGCAGGCCATCCCCGAGATGGCCAAGGGCGCCGGCTCGGGCGGCGGCGGCATCGCCGGCGATGCGATGGGGCTGGGCGCCGGCGTGGCGATGGGGCAGGTGCTGGCGCAGAACCTGCAGCAGGGGCTGCAAGGGCAGGGCGGCCAGGCCGCTTCTGCCGCGGCGGCGCAGGCGCCGGTCGCCAGCATCCGGCCCGAGGACGTGATGGCCACGCTGGAGAAGCTGGGCGAGCTCAAGGCCAAGGGCATCCTCACGCAGGACGAGTTCGACGCCAAGAAGGCCGAGCTGCTCAAGAAGCTGGTGTGAAGCGCTTGCGCATCGTGCCCCGCCGCCGGGCGGGCCGGGGTCGAACCGGCCCGAACGGCTGAGCCACGATGGCCGGCGCGTCGCCGCAACGCATCTACCGCGCACCCTGCCCGGGCTGCGGCGCGCCGGTCGAATTCCGCAGCGCCCAATCCACCCACGCGATCTGCAGCTTCTGCCGCAGCACCGTGGTGCGCTCCGGCGAGACACTGTCGCGCCTGGGCAAGATGGCCGAGGTCTTCGAGGACTACAGCCCGCTGCAGCTGATGGCCGCGGGCCGTTTCCAGGGCCAGGCCTTCACGCTGGTGGGGCGGCTGCAGTACCGCAGCGGCAGCGGCAGCTGGGCTGAATGGGAAGCCGCCTTCGACGACGGCCGCATGGGGCAGCTGTCGGAAGACAACGGCAGCTATGTCTTCAGCTTCCCGGCCTCGCTGCAGCGCGAGGTGCCGGCGGCGGAGCACTTCCGGCTGGAGGCCACGACGGCCGTGGCCGGCCAGCCTTTCACCGTCACCGCCAACGAGCAGGCGACGCTGGTCTCGGCGCAGGGCGAGCTGGGGCGGCTGCCGCCGCTCGGCCAGCCGATCGTCATCGTGGAACTGCGCAGCGCCGACGGCGAGGTGCTGGACATCGACTACGGCAGCACGCCGCCGCAGGTCAGCCGCGGGCGCGCCGTGCGGCTGGAGGAACTGCAGCTCACCGGCCTGCGCGAGGAAGCGGCGAAAGAGGAGAAGGCGCGACCCTTCGCGTGCCCGCACTGCGGCGCGCCGGTGCAAGTGCAGCTGGAAGGCACGCGCAGCATCACCTGCCCGAGTTGCGACAGCGTGATCGACGTGTCGCAGGGCGTAGCCGGCGAGCTGCGCCATGCCGAGCAGCACGAGCCGGTGCGCCCGCTGATTGCGCTGGGCAGCGCCGGCCAGTTGCAGGGCGCGCAGTGGCAGGTGGTCGGCTTCCAGCACCGCATGGGCACCGAGCCGGGCGACGGCGACGAGCACTTCGGCTGGAGCGAGTACCTGCTCTACAACCGCAAGCGCGGCTTCCTGTTCCTGGTGGATACCGAAGAGGGCTGGAGCCTGGTCAAGACGACCACCGGCGCACCCACGCTGTCGCAGGACCAGCAGAGCGCCAGCTACCTCGGCACCCGCTACACGTTGAAGTACGGCTACCACGCCGAGACCAACTACGTGGCCGGCGAGTTCTACTGGCCGGTCGAGCGCGGCCAGCGCACCTTCAACCGCGACTTCGCCAGCGGCAACAAGCTGCTGTCCATGGAGCAGTCGGCGCGCGAGGTCACGTGGGCCAGCGGCACGACGATTTCCAGTGACGCGGTCGTCAAGGCCTTCGGCCTGCAGGGCCGCGAGGCCGCTTTCAAGCGCGGCGACATCGGCCCGACCAGCGGCGGCGGCAAGATGGGCTGCGGCTGCCTGCTGCTGATCATCCTGGCCATCCTGGGGTTCGTGCTGCTGCTCGCACTGCTGGACGACGATTCCCGCAGCTCCGGCGTGCGCCGCAGCGGCGGTTCCTGGGGCGGTTCTTCCAGCGGGGGCTGGCACAAGTGAGCCGCCGCGCATCCATCCACTCGCAACGGAGGTTTCCATGATGGGCTTCGAATGGCTGAGGCCGGCGGCCGTGTTCGGCTCGCTGCTGTACGCGGTGATCGGCGTGCTGGTTTTCTGGGCCGCCTTCATCGTGATCGACAAGTTCACGCCCTACGACCTGTGGCAGGAGCTGGTCGAAAAGCAGAACCGGGCGCTGGCGCTGGTGGTGGCGGCGATGTCGCTGGGCATCAGCATCATCGTCGCGGCCGCGATTCACTGAGGTGAGCGCGCAGCTCGCGGGGGCGGCGCGCGCAGCGCCGCGCCCGCTGGAGGTGGCGCTGCTCGCCTCCGTTTTCGTCATTGCCGCCTGCGGACTGGTCTACGAACTGGCCGCCGGCGCGCTGGCCTCGTACGTGCTGGGCGACTCGGTGCTGCAGTTCTCCACCGTGATCGGCACCTACCTGTTCGCCATGGGCGTGGGCTCGTGGCTGTCGCGCTTCATCGAGCGCCAGTTGCCGGCGCATTTCCTGCGCATCGAGCTGCTGGTGGCGCTGGTGGGCGGGGCGATGCCGGCGCTGCTGTTCGTCGCCAATGCCTGGCTGCCCGGTGCGTTCCGGCCGCTGCTGTACGGGCTGGTGCTGGCGGTGGGCACGCTGGTGGGGCTGGAGATCCCGCTGGTGATCCGCATCCTGCGGCGCGACGTGGCGCTCAAGGACCTGGTGTCGCAGGTGCTCACCTTCGACTACCTGGGCGCGCTGGCAGTCTCGCTGGCGTTTCCGCTGGTCTTCGTGCCGCAGCTCGGGCTGGTGCGCACCGGCTTCTTCTTCGGCCTGCTCAACGCCGGCGTGGCGGTGTGGGCGCTGTGGCTGTTCCGGCACGAGCTGCGCCGCTGGCATGCCCATGCCGTCGCGTGCGTGCTGTGCACCGGCGCGCTGGCGGCGGGCATGGCCGGGGCCGCGCAGATCAGCTCGTTCGCCGAGGACCGCTTCTACCAGGACCCCATCGTGTTGTCGGAGAGCTCGCCGTGGCAGCGCATCGTCGTCACGCAGGGGCGCAGCGGCCATCGCCTGTTCCTCAACGGCAACCTGCAGTTTGCCGAGCGCGACGAGTACCGCTACCACGAGGCGCTGGTGCATCCGGCGCTGGCGGCGCACGGGGCGCCGCGCAAGGTGGCCATCCTGGGCGGCGGCGACGGCATGGCCGCGCGCGAGGTGCTGCGCCACCCAGGCGTGGAGAGCGTCACGCTGGTGGAGCTGGACCCGCAAATGACGCGCCTGTTCTCGCAACACGAGGGCCTGGCGCGGCTCAATGGCGGTGCGCTGGCCTCGACCAAGCTGCGCGTCGTCAACGCCGATGCCTTCGGCTGGCTGGAGCGTACGGACGAAACCTTCGACGTGGTGATCGTCGACTTCCCGGACCCGACCAACTTCGCCATCGGCAAGCTGTACACCAACTCCTTCTATTCGCTGCTGGACCGGCGGCTGGCCGCCGGCGGCTACGCGGTGGTGCAGACCACCTCGCCGCTGCTGGCGCGGCAAAGCTTCTGGACCGTGGTGCGGACGATCGAATCGGTGGGGCTCACGGCCACGCCGTACCACGCCCATGTACCCAGCTTCGGCGAGTGGGGGTTCGTCATCGCGAGCCGCCGGCCCTGGCGCCTGCCGCCGGCGCTGCCACCCGGGCTGCGCTTCCTCACGCCGGAGGGCTTGCCCGCCCTGTTCGAATTCCCGGCCGACATGCAGCGCGTGCCCGCCGAGGTCAACCGGCTGTCCAACCAGGTGCTGGTGCTGACCTACGAGCGCGAGTGGGGCAAGGTGCTGGAGTGAGGTCCGTCTCCGGACTGAGTCGCCGGGCCTGGCTGGCTGCTGCGGCCGCCCTGCCGCTGGCGGCTTGCCGCAAGACGGAGGCGATCGAAGGCGTCTACGCCGGCACGCATCCGCCGCGCGGGCACCTGCTGCGCAACGACGCGCCCGCTCGCGATCCCGTGCTGCGCCGCACGCAGGTGGTGATTGCCGGCGGTGGCATCGCCGGCCTGGCGGCGGCGCGCGCACTGCGGCTGGCCGGCATCGAGGACTTCGTGCTGCTGGAACTGGAAGACCAGTCCGGCGGCAACAGCCGCGCCGGCCGGCTCGGTGGCCTGGCCTGCCCGCTGGGGGCGCACTACCTGCCGCTGCCCGGGGATGCCGCCGTCCACGTGCAGGACCTGCTGGAAGAATTCGGGCTGCGCAGGCGCATGGCCGGCCGCTGGAGTTACGACGACCGCCACCTGTGCCACAGCCCGCAGGAGCGACTGTTCTTCCGCGGCGAGTGGCAGGAGGGGCTGTTGCCCGTGCACGGCGTGGGCGAGGGCACGCTCGCGCAGTACGCCCGCTTCGCCGGGCGCGTGGCCGAGGCCGGGCGCGAGACGGCCTTCGCGATTCCCGCTGCGACAGCGCCCACGACCGCCGCCCACCTGGCACTCGACGCCATCACCTTCGACGCCTGGCTGGCGCGCGAAGGCCTGCACGACGCGCAGCTGCGCTGGTACCTGGACTACTGCTGCCGCGACGACTACGGCATGGGCACCGCCGCGGTGTCGGCTTGGGCCGGCCTGCACTACTTCGCCAGCCGCCACGGCTTTCACGCGCCGGGCGAAGGCGACGAACGCGACGCGGTGCTGACCTGGCCCGAAGGCAATGGCTGGCTGGCGCAGCGGCTGGCGGCGCCGCTGGGCGAGCGCCTGCGCGCCGGCCGCGTGGTCACGCGCATTGCCGAAACCAGGACCGGCGTCGAGGTGGATGCACTGAGTGCGGACAGCGGCCGTGCCGAGCGCTGGACCGCCCGCCACGCCGTGATTGCCTTGCCCGCCTTCGTGGCGGCCCGCGTGCTGCAGGTGCCGCCCGCGTTCGTGCAGGATGCCGCGCGCCACGCGCGCTACGCGCCCTGGATCGTGGCCAACCTGCTGCTGCGCGAACCGCTGCAGGACCGACCCGGTGGCGCTCCCGCCTGGGACAACGTGGTGTACGGCGCCGCCGGCCTGGGCTACGTCGACGCCGGCCACCAGCGGCTGGACCCGCGACCCGGCCCGACCGTGTTGAGCTGGTACCACGCACCGGGCGAAACGGCGCGGCGGCAACTGCTGGACACCCCGTGGACCCATTGGCTCGCACTCGCGCGGGCCGAACTGGCCGGCCCCCATCCGGACCTGGCCGGCAAGATCGCCCGCGTGGAGGTCGCCCGCTACGGGCACGCCATGCGCATTCCCGTTCCCGGCACGCGCGCGCGGCTGCAGCAACTGCCCCTGCGCGGCCGGCGCCTGAGCTTCGCGCACGCCGACTGGGCCGGCTATTCGATCTTCGAGGAGGCCTTCACGCTGGGCCATCTCGCCGGCACGGCCCTGGCTTAGAAGCTGAGCCAGCCGCGCTTCCGGAAGTACCACATGGGCACCAGCGCGCTGGCCGCCATCAGCGCGACCGCGAACGGGTACCCGAGCTCCCACTGGAACTCCGGCATGAACTGGAAATTCATGCCGTACACGCTGGCGATCAGCGTGGGCGGCAGCAGCGCCACGCTGGCCACCGAGAAGATCTTGATGATCCGGTTCTGGTTGATGTTGATGAAGCCGACGGTGGCGGCCATCAGGAAGTTGATCTTCTCGAACAGGAAAGCCGTGTGGTTGTCCAGCGACTCGATGTCGCGCAGGATCTGGCGCGCCTCCTCGAACTGGCCGGCCGACAGCATGCGGCTGCGCATCATGAAGCTGACCGCGCGGCGCGTGTCCATCACGTTGCGGCGGATGCGGCCGTTCAGGTCTTCCTGGCGCGCGATCTCGCCCAGCACCTCGCCGGCCAGGGCGTCGGTCACCTCGCCGGCCAGCACCTGCGTGCTGACTTTCTCCAGTTCGTCGTAGATGCCCTCCAGCGCGTCGGCCGAGTACTCGGCGTCGCCGTCGAAGAGCTTGAGCAGGACGTCCTTGGCATCCTCGATCAGGCCGGGCGAGCGGCGCGCGCGCAGGCGCAGCAGCCGGAACACCGGCACGTCCTCGTCGTGGATGGAGAACAGCACGCCTCGGCTCTTCAGCACCTCGTTCATCTGGTTCAGGATGAACGCGACCCGCACCGAGCCCGGCTCCTCGTCGTCGGCGATCAGGAAGTCGCTGCGGATGTGCAGCTCGCCGTTGTCTTCCTCGTAGAAGCGGGCCGATTCCTCGATGTCCTCGTCCATCACGTCTTCCGGGATGGACAGGCCGTAGTACTGCTTGACCCAGCGCTTTTCCTCCAGCGTGGGCGACTCCAGGTCGACCCAGATCGGCTGGAACCGGGACAACTCCTCGAGCGACTCGATCTCTTCCTGGAACAGGCGCCCGTTGGCGAGCGTGAAGATGTTGAGCATGGCTCTACTTCCGTGGCTGGTTCTTCTTGGCGTTGCGTACAGGTGCTTTCAACGCCGCACACGGACGTTGAAAGCTACCGACTGGGGCAGGTTTCCAAGGAGCGATCTCCGGCGGGTTGGGAACGCGCGATTATGCCGCCCGGTGGCCCAGAAAGGCGAGCAGCTGCGGCTTGCGCGCATAGGCGTCCTGCTCGCCAAGCGCGATCAGCGCGCGCACGAAGGCCGGCTCGAACAGCAGGTAGCTGGCCAGCGCCCCGCCGCCCTTGCCGGCGCCCAGGCCGCCGAGCGCCCGCAGCACCGCCGGCGGCAGCAGGTGGGCGTGTTCCTGGGCAATCGCGTCGAGCGATTGCGAGGGCTGGATCGCCAGCACTTCGGTCGCCCGATAGGGTAGTACCGCCGCCACCTCGCGCGGCAGTTGCTGCAGCGTGCGCGTCACGCGCTGGGCCTGCTCGACGTCGGCCTGCAGCGTGTCGTGGAACACGCTGGCCATCGCATGGCCGGCGATGGCGCCCAGCCCCGGCTCGCCGCTGCCGCCGCCACCGGCCAGGCCCGCGCGCTCGGGCTGGCCGACGCCCACCACCAGGATGCGGTGGGCGCCCAGGTGCATGGCCGGCGACAGCGGCGACGTCTGCCGCATCGAGCCGTCGCCGAAGTACTCGCGCCGGCCGTCCACCCACAGCGGGGTGGACGGGAACAGGAAGGGGATGGCGCTGGACGCCATCAGGTGCTCGATGGTCAGCGGCTGGAACTCGGCGCGCCGGCCCGGGCGGTCCCACGCGGCGTGCCGGCGCTTGCCGGCCGTGTGGCAGAAGGTCCAGTGCACGCCGGTGGAGTAGCTGGAAGCGGTGACCGCCACCGTGTCGATGGCGCCGGCCGCCAGCGAATCCTCGATGCCGGCCAGCGAGATCGCCCGGTGCAGCGTGTCGACCAGCGGCATGGTGTCCAGGATGGCGCCGGCGCGGCGTGCCTGGCCCCACAGGCGCACGGCCGTCACCAGCCGGCTGAAGCGCACCCAGGCCGGCACCTGCAGGTCGTAGACGTCGGCGCTGCGCAGCCGCCCCCAGAACGAGGACAGCGCATCGAAGGCGTCCAGTCCCTGCGCGGCGGCCCCGGCCAGGTAGGCGACGTTGAGCGCGCCGGCCGACGTGCCCACCAGCACCTTGAACGGAAAGGCGCCCGCCTGCGGCTGCAGCCGCAGCATGGAAGCGATCGCCTGCAGCACCCCGACCTGGTAGGCCGTGCGCGCGCCGCCGCCCATCAGCACCAGCGCGTGCACCGGCCGGTCCGGCTGCACCAGGCCGGAATGAATGATGGTCCCCAGGCTCATGCGCCGATTTCCCCGCTCCTCGCGGCGCATGGTAGAGCAGGCGACTGGGAGTCGCGCGGCTCAGGGCTTTGGAGCTGCGGCCGGCGGGACCTTCGTGGAGGGTCGCACGTCGCACTTGAGCACCGATTCCATGTAGGCCAGCGATCGGGATTTCGCGTCCTCGTCTTCGGCGGCGGTGCAGTCGGCCGGCACCCAGGTCTTGTACTCGCGCAGGAAGGCGTCGGCGGCCGTGAGCTGCACGCACATGTCGGTGGCCAGGCCGCAGATCACCAGCTCGCGCGCGTCCATCTCCGCCAGCAGCAGCTCCAGCGGGGAGCCGTAGAAGGCCGAATGCCGCGGCTTGAGAAGGGTGATGTCGTCGGCCTGCGGGTACAGCACGCGGGCGATCTCGCCGGCTTCGCCCTCGCGTCCGACGCAGCTGGAGACCAGGGTGTGGAAGTCCGATTGCCACGCGCCGAAGTTGTCGTTGGCATAGAGGGTGACCACGCCCTCGCCTCGCAGCCGCTGCTTCAGGGCGGCCGTGGCGCGGGCGGCCGCGAGCGCCGGCGCCGCCAGGCGGTCGGCGCCCGGGAAATCCAGCGCGGTGATGAAATCCACCAGCAGGAGTACGCGCTGACTCTTGGGCAATCGGCTGGCACGCATGCCGGTGCCGCGGATCCGGTGGGGCATGCCGGCCATTCTGCTCAGGCCGCCGCGCCGGTCGTGCCGTCCAACCCGTGGCTCGGCGGCAGGAGCCGTCCTACAGCCCTGGGCCGACCTGTCCGACAGACCCGATGAGGTCCGCCCCCTACATTGGTTGCATCCCATCGGGTGGACTAGGAGCAGTGCCCATGATCCAGCTAGCCAACGACCCCAAAGCCAGCCGCACCGGCTGGCGCCCTGCCGGCGACGACAAGGCGATGGCGCAGCAGGCACGGCACGCGCGACCCGGCCACCCTTGGCCCTTCCTGAGCCCGCACGCCCGGCGGCCGGCGGCCCAGGAAGGCGGCAAGCCCGCCCCCCGCAACGACAGCGGCAGTTGAGACAGTCCGCCACTTCAGCCCAGGAGGCCCGCAGCATGTTGACCGAATCGAAGATGCCCGACAAATTCGCCGAGACGCCGCGCGACAAGCCGCGCAGCGACCGCATCGAGCACGCGAACCTGGAGCGCCGGCCCGGCGCGCAGGCCCACCCCAGCTTCGGCGGCACCGGCTGGGCCCGCTACGTGGACCGCGACGCGCGCTGGCGCTGGCAGTGAGTGGGCGCGAACGCGCAGGACGAAGGCGGCCCACGGGCCGCCTTTTTTCATGTGCGCACGGGGGCGTCGTCCGTGCAGCCGGAGCGGCCTTGCCGCCGCGCTCGACTTGCAGGAGCTCGAGCCTTTTTTGTTTCCGATTGACGTGCGGCAATTGCTTTCCGGGGGGGTGGCGGGCATAGTGGTTCTCAAGCGCTTCGAACTCTTCCCTGGGCCTGCCGGGTTTCGTGGCCGGCCCTCCCACCGAGCGAACCAGGAGGCTCCAGCATGAACTTGACGATCAGCGGTCACCACCTCGAAGTCACCCCGGCCCTGCGCAGTTACGTGACCACCAAGCTCGATCGCATCACTCGCCACTTCGACCAGGTGGTGGACATCAAGGTTCTCCTCACCGTCGTCAAGCAGAAGGAAAAGGAACGAAGGCAGCGCGCCGAATGCCGCATCCACGTGAAGGGCAACAACATGTTTGCCGAGAGCGCCCACGAGGACCTGTACGCAGCCCTGGACGAACTGGTCGACAAGCTCGACCGGCAGGTCGGCCGGCACAAGACCCGCCTGCAGGACCACCACCACCCCGCGCCCAAGCGCGTGATGTAGGCGGCGCCGCAAGCCGGACCAGGGGCCCTTCGGGGCCCCTTGTTTTTGCCTGCTCGCCGGCGTTGTTTTGCCGCCGCGCCCGGCGGCCCGCACCGCCGCGGTGCACCAGTCACCGCGTGCATAATCGCCCATCCCGACCATGAACCGCCTCGCAGCCATCCTGCCCGCCGCCCAGGTTCTCGTGGGCGTCGACGCGACCAGCAAGAAGCGCGCGTTCGAGGAAGCCGGCCTGCTGTTCGAAAACCTGCATGGCCTGTCCCGCGCGCTCATCACCGACAGCCTGTTCGCCCGCGAACGGCTGGGCTCGACCGGGCTCGGGCACGGGGTGGCGATCCCGCACGGCCGCATCAAGGGGCTGAAGGCGCCGATGGCGGCCCTGTTCCAGCTGGCCTACCCGATCGGCTTCGATGCTCCGGACGAGCTGCCGGTCAACCTGCTGATCTTCCTGCTGGTGCCCGAGGCGGCGACCCAGAAGCACCTGGAAATCCTGTCCGAGATCGCCGAACTGCTGTCCGATGCGCCGCTGCGCGAGAAGATCAAGGCGAGCGCTTCCGCAGCCGAGCTGCACGGCCTGATCGCCAACTGGCAGTCGGCGCAGCCGGCTTAAGCCGCCCGCGCGTGAAGCCCACCGTCGTCAGCGCCGACGTCCTGTTCGAGGACCATCGCGCGCAGCTCAAGTGGGAATGGATCGCCGGGCTGGGAGCCTCCGAGCGGCGCTTCGACGAAGTCGCGGTGCGGGCCGCCCGCTCCGGCGCCGACCTGGTCGGCTACCTCAACTACATCCACCCGTACCGGGTGCAGATCCTGGGCGAGCGCGAGATCGCCTACCTCACCAACAAGACCGAAGAGGACTGCGCCCGCCGCATCGCGCGCATCGTCACGCTGGAGCCGCCGGTGCTGGTGCTGACCGACGGCCAGTCGCCGCCCGATGCGCTGCTGTCGATGTGCGAGCGGGCGCAGATCCCCATGTTCGCCACGGCCGAGGCCTCGGCTTTCGTCATCGACGTGCTGCGCGCCTACCTGTCGCGCCACTTCGCCGAGCGCACCACCATGCACGGCGTGTTCATGGATATCCTGGGCGTGGGCGTTCTGATCACCGGCGAGAGCGGGCTGGGCAAGAGCGAACTGGGGCTGGAGCTGATCACCCGCGGCAACGGCCTGGTGGCGGACGACGCGGTCGACCTGTACCGGGTCAACCAGACCACCATCGAAGGCCGCTGCCCCGAGCTGCTGCAGAACCTGCTGGAGGTGCGCGGCATCGGCCTGCTGGACATCCGCGCGATCTTTGGCGAGACGGCGGTGCGCCGCAAGATGCGCCTGCGCCTGATCGTGCACCTGGTGCGCCGCGAGACGCTGGAGCGCGACTACGAGCGCCTGCCCTACGAGCCGCTGGTGCAGGACGTGCTGGGCGTGCCGGTGCGCAAGGCGGTGATCCAGGTGGTGGCCGGCCGCAACATCGCCGTGCTGGTGGAGGCGGCGGTGCGCAACACCATCCTGCAGTTCCGCGGAGTCGACACCTACCAGGAGTTCATCGAGCGCCACCGGCGCGCGATGGAGAAGGACGGCTAGGCGCGGCAGGGCCGCGCCTGGCAGGGACCAGCCCCTAGCCCCTTCCCTTCGGCCGGTGCGGGCAGTCCGGCTTCGTGCACCGCGCATACAGGCTCAATGCGTGGTCCTCGATGTGGAAGCCCTTGGTCCTGGCAACCGCGTTCTGGCGCTTCTCGATCTCGGCGTCGTAGAACTCCTCGACCCGCCCGCAGTCCAGGCAGACCAGGTGGTCGTGGTGCGTGCCTTCGTTCAGCTCGTACACCGCCTTGCCGCTCTCGAAGTGGCTGCGCGAGAGGATGCCGGCCTGCTCGAACTGGGTGAGCACCCGGTACACGGTGGCCAGGCCGATGTCCGAGCGATCCTCCAGCAGCACCCGGAACACGTCCTCGGCGGTCATGTGGCGCTGCGAGCCGCGCTGGAACACCTCCAGGATCTTCAGCCGCGGAAGCGTCGCCTTCAGGCCCGTGTTTTTCAGTTCGTCGATGGTCGCCATGGGTGCCGCGCGGCAGGCCCGCAAGGGGGCTGCCGCTACAATCGTTCGATCATATCGCCTGCCCCCTGAAATCCATGGTTTCGCTGCGCACCAGCCTCCTACGCCCCAGCCTTGCGGTCGCGGCCTGCGCGGCGCTGGCCGCGTGCGGCACGGTCGACAGCGTCAGCCATCGCATCGCCTCCGCCGTGACGCCCTACAAGGTCGAGGTGGTGCAGGGCAACTTCGTGTCGAAGGAGCAGGTGGATCTGCTCAAGCCGGGCATGGGCCGCCAGCAGGTGCGCGAGCTGCTCGGCACGCCGCTGGTCAGCAGCCTGTTCCACGAGGCCCGCTGGGATTACGTGTTCACCCTCAGGCGCCAGGGCGTCGACGAGCCGCCGCGGCGCCTGACGCTGTACTTCAAGGGCGACGTGCTGGACCGTTTCGAGGGCGACACCATGCCCAGCGAGGCTGAGTTCGTCGCTTCCATCGGCGCCAAGCCGAAAGACGCGCGCACACCGGTGCTGGAAGCCAGCCCCGAGCAGTTGCAGCGCGCGGCCGGCAAGCCGGCCGCGGAACCGGTGGCACCGACCGCCGCCGCGGCGCCGGCCCCCACCTCCTACCCGCCGCTCGAGCCCGCCGGGCGCTGACCCGCATGGACACACCCGGCGCAGCCCTGCACCAGGTCGCCGTCGCCGGTGCCACCGGCCGCATGGGCCAGATGCTGATCGAGGCGATCCGCGCCTCCGGCGACTGCCAGCTGGCCGGCGCCATGGACCAGCCTTCCAGCCCGGCCATCGGCAACGATGCGGCCGCCTTCCTGGGCGTCGCCAGCGGCGTGCCGGTGGTGTCGGACGTGCGTGCCGGCCTGGCGCGCGCCGGGGTGCTGATCGATTTCACCCGCCCGGAGGGCACCATGGCCCACCTGGCGGCCTGCCGCGAGCGGGGGGTGAAGGCGGTGATCGGCACCACCGGCTTCTCCGACGCCCAGAAGCAGCAGATCGCCGACTGCGCGCGCGACATCGCCATCGTGATGGCGCCCAACATGAGCGTGGGCGTCAACGTCACGCTCAAGCTGCTGGAGATGGCCGCGAAGGCGCTGTCCACCGGCTACGACATCGAGGTGATCGAGGCGCACCACCGACACAAGGTGGATGCGCCCTCGGGTACGGCCCTGAAGATGGGCGAAGTGATCGCCGCCGCCCTCGGCCGCGACCTGAAGCAGTGCGGGGTGTTCGCGCGCGAAGGCGTCACCGGCGAGCGCGACCCGTCCACCATCGGCTTCTCGGCCATCCGCGGCGGTGACATCGTGGGCGACCACACCGTGCTGTTTGCCGGCACCGGGGAGCGCATCGAGATCACGCACAAGTCGTCCAGCCGCGCCACCTACGCCCAGGGCAGCCTGCGCGCGGTGCGCTTCCTCGCCGACCGGCGCAGCGGCCTGTACGACATGTTCGACGTGCTG
The DNA here is from genome assembly GCA_036675905.1 of Acidovorax sp. Taxonomy (GTDB): domain Bacteria; phylum Pseudomonadota; class Gammaproteobacteria; order Burkholderiales; family Burkholderiaceae_C; genus Ramlibacter. The sequence goes on from JAKFEA010000335.1 coordinate 30,792, forward strand.
GGCCTGAGGTGAGGCGCGCGCCCGTTTCGGATTCGTCATCCCGGGCTTGACCCGGGATCCACGCCTCGCGCCGGCGGCGCACGCGATCGGGGGAGGGGAGCCATGGACATTGCTCAGCTGCTGGGCCAGACCGATGCGATCGGCCGCGCCGTCGCGCTGCTGCTGCTGCTGATGTCGGTCGCCAGCTGGGTCGTCATCCTCTGGAAGGCCTGGCTGCTGCGCCGCGCCGGAGCCGACGTGGCCCGCGCCACCGCCGCGTTCTGGCAGGCACCCTCGCTGGCCGAGGCGCAGCAGCGCGTCGGCGCCTTCGACCGCGAGGGGCTGGTGCTGCCGCTGATCGACTCCACCCGGCCCCAGGCGCCGGGATCGCTGGCCGCTGCCGGCGACCGCTCGCAGCAACTCACGCGCGGCCTGCGCGACGCGCTGCATGCGGGGGTCGAGAAATTGCAGTTCGGCCAGGTGCTGCTGGCATCGGTGGGTTCCACCGCGCCCTTCGTCGGCCTGCTCGGAACGGTCTGGGGCATCTACCACGCGCTCACCGGCATCGCCACGGCGGGGCAGATCAGCGTCGACAAGGTGGCCGGCCCGGTGGGCGAGGCCCTGATCATGACGGCCGCCGGGCTGGCGGTCGCCATTCCCGCCGTGCTGGGCTACAACGTCTTCGGCCGCCGCATCGGCCGCATCGAGGCCGACCTGGAGGGCTTCGCGCGCGACCTGCGCGAGCTGGCCGCCGGAGCGGCCGCGGAGCAGCCCTGATGCCCTTCGGACGCCTCGAGCGCAGCGAAGCGCCGCGCCCCATCAGCGACATCAACGTCACCCCGATGGTCGACGTGATGCTGGTGCTGGTGGTCATCCTGATCATCACCGCGCCGCTGATGGCCAGCTCGCTGCGGCTGGACCTGCCGCGCGCCGAAGGCGCGCAGCCGACCGACGCGCCGCGCTTCGTCACCGTCGGCATCACGCCGGAGGGCCGGCTGTTCCTGGACGACCAGCCGGTCAGCGCCGAACAGCTGGCCCAGGCGCTGGCGCAGGCCGCCGCCCGCAGCCGCGACACCGAGGTGCAGCTGCGCGCCGACCGCGAGGTCCCTTACGGCAAGGTGGTGGAGGTCATGGGCGCGGCGCAGAAAGCGGGCCTGAACCGGATCGGCTTCATCGCGCAGCCGCGCTGAAGCCCGCGCCCCTCCACCTAGAATTCCGCGCTATGCAAGACAAGTACAACCACCACGAGGTCGAGAAGGCCGCGCAGGCGCACTGGACCGCGCGTGACGCCTACCGCGTGGTCGAGGACGCGCGCAAGAAGAAGTTCTACGCCTGCTCGATGCTGCCCTATCCCAGCGGCAAGCTGCACATGGGGCACGTGCGCAACTACACGATCAACGACATGTTGACGCGGTACCTGCGCATGAATGGCTACAACGTCCTCATGCCCATGGGCTGGGATGCCTTCGGCCTGCCGGCGGAGAACGCGGCGATGAAGAACGGCGTGCCGCCCGCCAAGTGGACGTACGAGAACATCGCCTACATGAAGGGCCAGATGCAGGCGATGGGCCTGGCCATCGACTGGTCGCGCGAGGTCGCCACCTGCGACCCCGCGTACTACAAGTGGAACCAGTGGCTGTTCCTCAAAATGCTGGAAAAGGGCATCGCCTACCGCAAGACCCAGGTGGTGAACTGGGATCCGGTCGACAAGACCGTGCTGGCCAACGAGCAGGTGATCGACGGCAAGGGCTGGCGCACCGGCGCGGTGGTGGAAAAGCGCGAGATCCCGGGCTACTACCTGAAGATCACCGACTACGCCGCCGAACTGCTCGACCACGTGCAGAACAACCTGCCCGGCTGGCCCGAGCGCGTCAAGCTGATGCAGGAGAACTGGATCGGCCGCAGCGAAGGCGTGCGCTTCGCCTTCCCGCACGAGATCCGCGGCGAGGACGGCCAGCCGATCGGCGACGGCCGCATGTACGTGTTCACCACGCGCGCCGACACCATCATGGGCGTGACCTTCTGCGCGGTGGCGCCCGAGCACCCGCTGGCCACCCATGCCGCGCGCGGCAATCCCGAGCTGGCCACCTTCATCGAAGCCTGCAAGAAGGGCGGCACCACCGAGGCGGAACTGGCGCTGCGCGAGAAGGAGGGCATGCCCACCGGCCTGCAGGTCACGCATCCGCTCACCGGCAAGCCGGTCGACGTCTGGGTCGGCAATTACGTGCTGATGGGCTACGGCGACGGCGCCGTGATGGGCGTGCCCGGCCATGACGAGCGCGACTTCGCCTTCGCGTTGAAGTATGGCTTGCCCATCCTGCAGGTGGTGCAGGTGGACGGCGAGACCTACGACTACCACCGCTGGCAGGACTGGTACGCCGACAAGGAGCGCGGCGTCACCATCAACTCCGACAACTTCAGTGGCTTCGGCTACCAGCAGGCGGTCGATGCGGTGGGGCACGCGCTGCAGCAGCAGGGCCTGGGCGAGAAGAAGACCACCTGGCGGTTGCGCGACTGGGGCGTCAGCCGCCAGCGCTACTGGGGCACGCCGATCCCCATCATCCACTGCGACGAGCACGGCGCCGTGCCGGTGCCCGAGAAGGATCTGCCGGTGGTGCTGCCGCAGGACTGCGTGCCGGACGGCAGCGGCAACCCGTTGAACAAGCGCGAGGACTTCCTCCGGTGCAGCTGCCCGGTGTGCGGCAAGCCGGCCCGGCGCGAGACGGACACCATGGACACGTTCGTGGATTCGTCCTGGTACTTCATGCGCTACTGCGACCCGAAGAACGGGCGGGCCATGGTGGCCGAGGGCACGCAGTACTGGATGCCGATGGACCAGTACATCGGCGGCATCGAGCACGCCATCCTGCACCTGCTCTATGCGCGCTTCTGGACCAAGGTGATGCGCGATCTGGGGCTGGTGAAGATCGACGAGCCGTTCACCAAGCTGCTGACCCAGGGCATGGTGCTCAACGAGGCCTTCTCGCGCACCGCCACCGGCAAGCAGTACTTCTGGGCGCACGAACTGGACATCGTGCGCGACGAGCACGCCAAGGTGATCTCGGCCACGGCCAAGGCCGATGGCCAGCCCGTCACCTACGAGGGCTGGACCACCATGTCCAAGTCCAAGAACAACGGCGTCGACCCGCAGGACCTGATCGAGAAGTACGGCGCCGACACCGCGCGCCTGTACACCATGTTCACTGCGCCGCCCGAGGCGACGCTGGAGTGGAACGACGCCGCGCTGGAAGGCAGCCACCGCTTCCTGCGCCGGGTCTGGCAGTTCGGCCACAAGCTGTCGGCGGCCGGCTCCGTGGCCGGCCACTTGCAGCAGCTGGGTGCGGCGGCCGGCTTCGGCAAGTCGGCCAAGTCCTTGCGTCATGAAGTGCACACCGTGCTGCGGCAGGTCGACTACGACTACGTGCGCATGCAATACAACACGGTCGTGTCCGGCGCGATGAAGATCCTCAACGCGCTGGAGGACTTCCGCGGCGCCGGCGACGAGCCGGGCGCGGCTGCCGCGCAGTCCGAGGGCTTCGGCATCCTGCTGCGGGTGCTCTACCCCGCCACGCCGCACGTGACGCACGCCCTGTGGGACGCGCTGGGCTACACGGCCCTGCATGGCGAACTGCTGGACGCGCCCTGGCCGAAGATCGACGAGCAGGCGCTGGAGCAGGAGGAGGTCCAGCTGGTGCTGCAGGTCAATGGCAAGCACCGCGGTTCGTTGTCGGTGCCCGCAGGTGCCGCGCAGGAAGAGATCGAGCGGCTGGCGCTGGCCAGCGAGGCTTTCGCGAAGTTCGGTGGCGGCGGCACTCCGAAAAAGGTGGTGGTGGTGGCCGGGCGCCTCGTCAACGTGGTGGTCTGATGCAGCGCCGCCCGCTACTGGCCGCCGCCGCGCTCGCCCTGTCGGGTTGCGGGTTCCGGCTGCGCGAGGCGCCGGACTTCGCGTTCGACTCCATAGCGATTCCGGTTTCGACATCCGGCGTGGGCGCCCAGTTGCGCCGCACGCTGTCGGGCAGCGGCGACTTGCGCGTGCTGGCCCCCGGCGAGCCGCCCGCCCAGGCCCAGGTGGTGCTCGATGTCATCGCCGAGCAGCGGGAAAAGGTGGTGGTGGGCCTGAACGCCTCCGGCCAGGTGCGCGAGTTCCAGTTGCGCACCCGTTTCAAGTTCCGCCTGCGCACGCCGCAGGGCCGTGAACTGATTCCCGAAACGGAGCTGGTCCAGGAGCGTGACGTCAGCTTCAACGAATCGGCGGTGCTGGCCAAGGAGGCCGAGGAAGGCCTGCTTTACCGCGACATGCAGAACGACCTGGTGCAGCAGCTGATGCGCCGGCTGGCAGCCGTCAAGAGCATCTAGCCTGCGGCCGCGTGCCCGCCGGCGGGCGGCCGGATGCGGCTTTCTCCGACGCCAGCCCGGCCGGCCGCCGCGTACAGTGGCTCGAGCGAGGGCTTCCGAGCCCCAGGGAGAGCCGCGATGGACAGCCAGACAGGGCCCGCCAGCGGCGACTACGTCGCCCTGGAAGCGCGCTACGGCGCGCGCAACTACCAGCCGGTGCCAGTGGTGGTGGCACGGGCGCTGGACTGCCTGGTCTGGGACGTGGAGGGGCGCGAGTACATCGACATGATGGGCGCCTATTCCGCCGTCAGCCACGGCCACCTGCATCCGCGGCTGGTGGCCGCGGCCCGCGCCCAGCTCGAGCGCGTGGCGGTCACCTCGCGCGCCTACTACGGCGACACCCTCGGGCCCTTCCTGGCCCGGCTGTGCGCGCTGGCGGGCTTCGACCGGGCACTGCCGATGAACACCGGCGCCGAAGCGGTGGAAACCGCGATCAAGTGCGCCCGGCGCTGGGGCTACCGGATCAAGGGCATTCCCGACGGACAGGCCGAGATCCTGGTGGCGCGCGGCAACTTCCATGGCCGCACCAGCACCATCGTCGGCTTTTCCAGCGAGCCGGAGTACCGCGCCGGCTTCGGCCCGTTCGCGCCGGGCTTTCGCCACTTCGATTTCGGCGACATGGCCAGCGTGCGGGCGGCGGCGGGGCCGAACACCTGCGCCGTGCTGATCGAGCCGATCCAGGGCGAAGCCGGGATCCGGGTGCCACCGCCGGGCTTTTTCCACGAGTTGCGGGAGTGGTGCACACGCGAGCGGGTGCTGCTGGTCGACGACGAGGTCCAGGCCGGGCTGGGCCGCACCGGGCGCTGGTTCGCCTTCGAGCACGAAGGCATCCGGCCCGATGCGCTGGTGCTGGGCAAGGCCCTGGGCGGCGGGCTGCTGCCGGTCAGCGCCTTCCTGGCCGACGAGCCGGTGATGGGCGTGTTCGATCCGGGCAGCCACGGCTCGACCTTCGGCGGCAACGCCCTGGCCGCCGCGGTGGCGCTGGAGGGCTTGCGCGTGTTGCAGGAGGAGCGGCTGGTCGAGCGCGCCGCCGAGCTGGGCCCCTACCTGATGCAAAGGCTGCAGGACGTGCAGCGGGCGGCCCGGCCCCTGATCCGCGACGTGCGCGGGCGCGGCCTGTGGGTGGGCGTGGACGTCGACCCGGCGCAAGGCTCCGCGCGCCGGCTGGTCGAGCAACTGGCGCAGCGCGGCGTGCTGTCCAAGGAGACCCATGAAACCGTGATCCGCTTCGCGCCGCCGCTGACCATCTCGCCGGCGCTGATCGACAGGGCGGTGGACATCTTCCGGCACGTGGCGCTGCAGGCGCTCCACCGCTGAGCGTCCACGGCCGGGGCCTACACTTGCGGCCCATGCAAGTTGCCGCCGCCCAACTCGCCGCGCACCTGGGCAAGGGGCTCAGGCCGCTGTACACGCTGCACGGCGACGAGCCGCTGCTGGTGCAGGAGGCTGCCGATGCCATCCGCGAAGCAGCGCGCGCTGCCGGTTACTCCGAGCGCAGCGTCCATACGGTGGCGGGCGCGCATTTCGACTGGAGCGCCGTGCTGGCGGCCGGTGGCTCGCTCAGCCTCTTCGCCGATCGCCAGATCGTCGAAGTCCGCATTCCCTCGGGCAAACCGGGCAAGGACGGCAGCGCGGCCCTGCAGCACATGGCGGAGCAGGCGGCGGGCAACGAGAGCACCCTGACCCTGGTGCTGCTGCCCAAGCTGGACTTCCAGACGCGAAAGTCGGCCTGGTTCGCCGCGCTGGAAGGCGCCGGGGTGTGCGTCGAGCTGCCGCCGGTGGAGCGCGCCGCCCTGCCGCCGTGGATCGCCCAGCGGCTGGCGCGACAGGGCCAGCGGGTGGCCGCCGGCGAGGAGGGCCAGCGCACGCTGCAGTTCTTCGCCGACCGGGTCGAGGGCAACCTGCTGGCGGCGCACCAGGAAATCCAGAAACTGGGCCTGCTGTACCCGGCCGGCGAGCTGGGTTTCGGGCAGGTCGAGAGTGCCGTGCTCAACGTCGCCCGCTACGACGTGTTCAAGCTGTCGGAAGCGGCGCTGGCGGGACAACTTGCCCGGGTGCAGCGCATGCTGGACGGCCTGCAGGCCGAGGGCGAGGCCGAGGTGCTGGTGCACTACACGCTGGCCGAGGACATCCGCGCGCTCAAGCGAGTCAAGGACGCGATCGCCGCCGGCCGGCCATTGCCGTTGGCACTGCGCGAGCAGCGGGTCTGGGGCCTGAAGGAGCGGTTGTTCGAGCGGGTGCTGCCGCGGCTCTCGCCCATGGCGCTGGACAACCTGCTGCAGGCCGCCCACGTGGTCGACGGCATCGTGAAGGGCCTGAAGGCACCGGGCTGGCCGACCGACGGCTGGCAGGCGCTGCACCGGCTGGCGAGCGAACTGTGCCTCGCCGTTTCGGCTGTTCCGCCCTCCCCCAGAGAGGGGAGGGGATAATTCGGGGCATGAACGCGCTGAACGTTGCCGAGTACATGCAGACGCTGGGCCTGCAGGCCCGGCAGGCCAGCACCCGCATGTCGGCGGCGTCCGCCGCGGACAGGAACGCGGCGCTGCGCGCGATGGCCCGCAAGCTGCGTGCTTCGATGAGCGCGCTCGCGGCCGACAACCGGAAGGACATCGAGCGGGCCCAGGCCGCCGGCCTGGCCGCCCCCATGGTCGATCGCCTGAAGCTCACGCCCAAGGTCGTCGAGACGCTCGCCGAAGGCTGCGAGCAGCTGGCCGCCATGGCGGACATCGTCGGCGAGATCAGCGGCATGACCCAGCAACCCAGCGGCATCCGCGTGGGCCGCATGCGCGTGCCGATCGGGGTGTTCGGCATGGTGTTCGAGAGCCGGCCCAACGTGACGATCGAAGCCGCCAGCCTGTCGATCAAGAGCGGCAACGCCTGCATCCTGCGCGGCGGCTCGGAGGCGATCGAGTCCAACAAGGCGCTGGCCCGGCTGGTGCGCGAGGCGCTGGCCGAAGCCGGCCTGCCCGAGGACGCGGTGCAGCTGGTGCAGACCACCGACCGGGAGGCCGTGGGCCAGCTGATCGCCATGCCGCAGTACGTGGACGTGATCATCCCGCGCGGCGGCAAGGGCCTGATCGAGCGCATCAGCCGCGACGCCAGGGTGCCGGTGATCAAGCACCTGGACGGCAACTGCCACACCTACGTCGACGACCCCTGCGACCTGGAGATGGCGGTTCGGCTGGTGGACAACGCCAAGACCCAGAAGTACAGCCCCTGCAACGCGAGCGAGGGCTTGCTGGTGGCGCGCGGGATCGCCGCCGGATTCCTGCCGAAGATCGGCGCCGTGCTGGCGGCCAAGGGCGTCGAGATGCGCTGCGATGCGCAGGCCCGGGCGATCCTCGCCGAAAGCCTGCCCAAGCCGGTCGGAGGCGCAGGGGCGCTGCTCAAGGAAGCCACCGAGCAGGACTGGTACGAGGAGTACCTCGCGCCCATCATCAGCATCAAGGTGGTAGCCGGCCTGGACGAAGCGATCGCCCACATCAACCACTACGGCAGCCACCACACCGACGCCATCGTCACGCGCGACCATGTGCATGCGCAACGCTTCCTGCGCGAGGTCGATTCGGCCAGCGTGATGGTCAATGCGAGCACCCGCTTCGCCGATGGCTTCGAGTATGGGCTGGGCGCGGAAATCGGCATCAGCACCGACAAGTTCCATGCCCGCGGGCCGGTGGGCATCGAAGGGCTCACCTCGCTCAAGTGGGTGGTGCTGGGCCAAGGCGAAACGCGCAGCTGAGGGCGCTCGCGGCCGCGCGGCTGCGCTGCCCTTGCAAGCCGGGGCCACGGCCTCAAATCCCTAGAATCCTGTCAAATATTCGAGGCGCCGACCGGCGGCAAGCTCCATGGTTCCCCACCTCATCACCGCCCTGACCGGACCGATCAACGAGCTCGAGCAGCGCGTCCTGGAGTCGACGCCTGCGATCGAGCGCTGGTTCCGGCTGGAGTGGATGGAGCACACGCCGCCGTTCTACACCTCGGTGGACCTGCGCAACGCCGGCTTCAAGCTGGCGCCGGTCGACACCAACCTGTTCCCGGGCGGCTGGAACAACCTGACGCCGGAGATGCTGCCGCTGGCGGTGCAGGCGGCGATGGCGGCGATCGAGAAGATCTGCCCGGAAGCCAAGAACCTGCTGGTGATTCCGGAGAACCACTCGCGCAACACCTTCTACCTGGCCAACGTGCTTCAACTGAAGCGCATCTTCCACATGGCCGGCCTGAACGTGCGCATCGGCTCGGTCAACCCGGACATCAAGGAGCCCACCACGGTGCGCCTGCCGACGGGCGAGTCGATCGTGCTGGAGCCGGTGGTGCGCAGCAAGACGCGCCTGGGGCTGAAGGACTTCGATCCCTGCACCATCCTGCTCAACAACGACCTGTCGGCGGGCGCACCCGGCATCCTGGAGGACCTGCACGAGCAGTACCTGCTGCCGCCGCTGCACGCCGGCTGGTCGGTGCGGCGCAAGAGCCGCCACTTCCAGAGCTACGAGGAGGTGGCCAAGCGCTTCGGCAAGATGCTGGGCATCGACCCGTGGCTGGTCAACCCGATGTTCAACCGCTGCGGCGAGATCAACTTCGCCGAGGGCGCGGGCATGGACTGCCTGACCACCAACGTCGATGCGCTGCTCACCCGCATCCGCCGCAAGTACAAGGAATACGGCATCAACGAGAAGCCGTTCGTGGTGGTCAAGGCCGACAACGGCACCTACGGCATGGGCATCATGACCGTGCGCGACGTCAAGGACCTGGAGCAGCTCAACCGCCGCACCAAGAACAAGATGGGCGTCGTCAAGGACGGCCGGCCGGTGCAGGACGTGATCATCCAGGAGGGCGTGCAGACCTACGAGCGCATCCAGGACGCGGTGGCCGAACCGGTGGTGTACCTGATGGACCGCTACGTGGTCGGCGGCTTCTACCGCGTGCATCCGGAACGCGGCATCGACGAGAACCTCAACGCACCCGGTGCGGGCTTCGTGCCCCTGGCTTTCGCCGAAAGTACGCGCTTGCCTCAGCCCGGCGAAAAGCCGGGCGCCAGCGCCCCCAACCGCTTCTACATGTACGGGGTGATCGGCCGGCTCGCCATGCTGGCGGCCAGCTACGAGCTGGAGGCCACCGACCCGCAGGCCGAGAGCTACGAATGAGGGTCGGCCGGCAGTTGCTGCATTGCAACATCAAAGGCTGAAGAGCTGCGCAGGCGTCGCACAATACGCGATCCCGGGTCGTCCCGGCCTTTACCCGCGCGAAGACGGGGCCCCCTTCGTGCAAACAAGCAAAAACTCGCTCGCGGCACTCACCCTCGGCGCCATCGGCGTCGTCTACGGCGACATAGGAACCAGCGTCCTGTACGCGGTCAAGGAGGTGTTCGGCTCCGGCCACGTGCCCTTCACGGTGGGCAATGTGTACGGGATCCTGTCGATCTTCTTCTGGACGCTGACGGTCATCGTCTCGATCAAGTACGTGGTGCTGGTGCTGCGTGCCGACAACAACGGCGAGGGCGGGCTGGTCGCGATGCTGGCGCTGGCCTCGCAGGCGATCAAGGACAAGCCGCAGCTGCGCGCGGTGCTGCTGGCCCTGGGGATCTTCGGAACCTGCCTGTTCTACGGCGATGGCGTGATCACGCCGGCGATTTCGGTGCTGTCGGCGGTGGAGGGGCTGGAAGTGGTGTCGCCCCGCTTCGTCGAATGGGTGATCCCGCTGACGCTGCTGATCCTGTTCGGCCTGTTCGCCTTCCAGAAGCACGGCACCAGCGGCGTCGGACGCTACTTCGGGCCGGTCACCTCGCTGTGGTTCGTGGTGCTGGCGGTGCTGGGCGTGTCCAACATCGTGGACCACCCGCAGATCCTCACGGCCATCAGTCCGCACCATGCGCTGGGATTCATGTGGCGCAACCCGGGCACCACCTTCATCATCCTGGGCGCGGTGGTGCTGTGCGTGACCGGGGCGGAGGCGCTCTATGCCGATCTCGGGCACTTCGGCAAGAAGCCGATCCGGCTGGCCTGGTTCGCCATTGCCATGCCGGCACTCACGCTCAACTACTTCGGGCAGGGCGCGTTGTTGCTGGAGCGGCCCGAGGCGGTAAGGAACCCGTTCTACATGATGGCGCCCGACTGGGCGCTGCTGCCATTGGTGGCGCTGGCCACCGGGGCCACGGTGATCGCGTCGCAGGCACTGATCACCGGCGCCTTCAGCGTGACCAAGCAGGTGATGCAGCTGGGCTACCTGCCACGGCTGAACGTGCAGCACACCAGCGTGCGCGCGACCGGGCAGATCTACATCCCGGTCGTCAACTGGGGCCTGTTCGTGGCCATCGTGCTGGCGGTGGTGCTGTTCCGTTCGTCCAGCAATCTGGCTGCAGCTTACGGCATCGCCGTGACGCTGGATATGCTGATCACGACCGTGCTGACCTTCTTCGTGATCCGCTACGGCTGGCACTATCCGTTGTGGCTGTGCATCCTGGCGACCGGCTGGTTCTTCGTGGTCGACCTGACCTTCTTCGCCTCCAACATGCTCAAGTTGCTGCATGGGGGCTGGTTCCCGCTGGCCATCGGCGGCGCGATCTTCACGCTGATGATGACCTGGAAGCGTGGCCGCGCCATTCTCAACGACAAGCTGCGCAGCGACGCCATCGACCTCAAGAGCTTCCTGGATGCGGTGTTCGTCAACCCGCCAACGCGGGTCGAGGGCACGGCGGTGTTCATGGCCGCGGAACCGGGCTCGGTGCCCAACGCGCTGCTGCACAACCTCAAGCACAACAAGGTGCTGCACGAGCAGAACCTGTTCGTCACCGTGCGCAGCCACGAGGTGCCCTGGATCGGCATGGGCAAGCGGCTGGAGATGGAGTCGCTCGGGCGCAATTGCTGGCAGGTGGTGATCCACTACGGCTTCAAGAACGACTACGACGTGCCGCGCGCGCTGGAGCAGTTGCGCGGCCGCGGCTGCGAGCTGCAGGCCATGACCACCAGCTACTTCCTCTCGCGCGACCTGGTGGTGCCCACCATGGGCGGCGGCATGGCGCCCTGGCGCGAGAAGCTGTTCGCGCAGATGCACCACAACGCCGGCGCGGCGGCGGAGTTCCTGAACCTGCCGAGCAACGCGGTGGTGGAGCTCGGGGCGAAGGTCGAGATCTAGAAACGAAAAACGGGGCGCGCAGCGCCCCGTCCTCGTTCCGGGCCCCGGCGTTCGCCGGGGCGGCCGCCTTCAGGTGGCCGGCTTGTCGCTCTGGGCCTTCAGGTTCTCCTTCAGCTCGGGCGCCATCGGGAAGCCCAGGTTGGCGTTCCGGGGCGGAATGGGCGAGGTGAACCACTTGGCGTACAGCTTCTCGAAGGTTCCGTCCTTCATCATGCCGCCGATCACGCCGTTGACCAGCGCATGGAACTTCGGGTCGTCCTTGCGCAGCATGCAGGCGTACGGTTCCACCTGCAGCGCCTCGCCGACCACGTCCCAGTCGGCCGGGTTGCGGTCGCTGGCCTTCAGGCCGTACAGCAGGATGTCGTCCATGCCGAAGGCGACGGCGCGGCCGGTCTCCACCAGCAGCTTGGATTCGCCGTGGTCCTTGGCGGCGATGATGTCCATGTTCAGGTTCTTCTCGGCGTTGTACTTGCGCATGACCTGGAAGTTGGTGGTGCCTGTGGTGGTGGCCACGGTCTTGCCCGCCAGGTCGGCCCAGCCCTTGACGCCGCTGCCCTTCTTCACCAGCAGGCGCGTGCCGGTGTAGAAGTGGTTGATGGCGAACTGCACTTCCTTGCCGCGCGCGCTGTTGTTGGTGGTGGAGCCGCACTCCAGGTCCACCGTGCCGTTGGTCAGCAGCGGGATGCGGTTGGCGGACGTGACGGCCTGCCAGCTCACCTCGAGATTGGGCTTGTTGGTGACCTTCCGGACCTCGGCGGCGATCGCCTCGGAGATCTCCACCATCATCCCGACCGGCTTCTCCGGACCCGCCAGGTAGCTGAAAGGCACGGAGGCCTCGCGGTAGGCCAGCGTGATCTTGTTGTTGTCGGCCACCTTCTTGAGCGTGTCGGCGGCCGCGCCGGTGGCCGCCAGGGCCAGCGCCAAGGGAATCAGCAACGTCTTCTTCATTCGAACTCCTGTCGTGTCGGGGTCACAGCCCATCGCTGCCGGGCGAGTGTAGGCAGGTTCCCGGGCACGGCATCTCCTCGCAAACCCATGGCACGCCGGCCGGAGAACCCCACCGGCCGTGGGCGCCGGAAAGGCGTGCTACGGTGTCGGCATGAGCAAGGATCTTTCCGCTTTCCCCATCACCCGCAAATGGCCGGCGCAGCACCCCGAGCGCCTGCAGCTGTATTCCCTGCCCACGCCCAACGGCGTGAAGGTGTCCATCGCGCTGGAGGAGACGGGGCTGCCCTATGAGGCGCACCGGGTCGACTTCGAAAGCAGGGACCAGCTCTCGCCCGAGTTCCTGTCGCTCAACCCGAACAACAAGATCCCCGCCATCCTCGATCCGCAGGGTCCCGGCGGGGAGCCGTTGGCGCTGTTCGAATCGGGCGCGATCCTGCTGTACCTGGCGGAGAAGACCGGCCAGCTGCTGCCGCGCGATCCGGCGCTGCGCTGGCAGGCCGTGCAGTGGCTGATGTTCCAGATGGGCGGGGTCGGGCCGATGTTCGGCCAGGTCGGCTTCTTCCACAAGTTCGCCGGCAAGGACTACGAGGACAAGCGCCCCCGCGACCGCTACGTTGCCGAATCGAAGCGCCTGCTGGAAGTGCTGGACCGGCGCCTGGCCGAAAGCGCCTGGCTGGCCGGCGACGAATACGGCGTGGCCGACATCGCCACCTTCCCCTGGGTGCGCAACCTCGTCGGCTTCTACGGCGCCGGCGACATGGTGGAGTTCGCGCGGTTCACGCACGTGCGGCGCGCGCTCGACGCGTTTCTCGCGCGACCGGCCGTCCAGCGCGGCCTCACCATCCCCGCGCCGCGCACCTGAGCGCCGACACTGGAACGCCAAACGATGAAGCTGCTGTTCGTTGCCGATCCGCTGGAGGCCTTCAAGGTCTACAAGGACACCACCTTCTCCATGATGCGCGAGGCGCAGCGGCGCGGGCACGCGGTGGCCGCCTGCGAGCCGCGCCACCTGTCATGGCGCTCGGGCGGGCCGGTGCAGGCGCGCGTGCGCGAGATCCGGCTGACCGGCCAGCCCGACGCCTGGTTCGAGCAACCCGATTCCCCCGTCCTGCGCGCGCTGAAGGATTTCGACGCGGTGCTGATGCGCAAGGACCCACCGTTCGACCCGGAGTTCTTCTACGCCACCCACTTGCTGGAGCAGGCCGAGCGCGAAGGCGCCCGCGTGTTCAACAGTCCGCGCGCGCTGCGCGACCACCCGGAAAAGCTCGCGGTGATGGAGTTCCCGCAGTTCGTCGCCCCGACGCTGGTGACGCGCGACCCCGAAGAGGTCAGGCGCTTCCACGCCGAGCACAACGACATCATCCTCAAGCCACTGGACGGCATGGGCGGCACTGGCATCTTCCGCGTCGGCGCCGACGGGCTGAACCTGGGATCGATCACCGAAACGCTCAACGGCCGGGGCGACACCACCATCATGGTGCAGCGCTTCGTGCCCGAGATCGTGCAGGGCGACAAGCGCGTGCTGGTGATCGGCGGCCAGCCGGTGCCTTTCAGCCTGGCGCGCATCCCGCAGGGATCGGAAGTGCGCGGCAACCTGGCCGCCGGCGGCAAAGGCGTCGCCCAGCCACTGACGCCGCGCGACCGCGAGATCGCGCAAGCGCTGGGGCCGGTGCTGGCCGCGCGGGGCCTGCTGCTGGTGGGCCTGGACGTGATCGGCGACTACCTCACCGAGATCAACGTCACCAGCCCGACCTGCTTCCAGGAAATCCACCAGCAGGCCGGCTTCGATGTGCCGGCGATGTTCGTCGATGCGCTGGAGGCGGCGCTGGCCGGATAGCCCCGGCTCAGGCCACCGCGCTGCCGTCCACGAACACGCGCAGTTCGCCTGGCTGCATCTGCGTCCACGGCTCGTTCACCGTCAGCGGCGCCGTCACCACCACCGCCACCCGGTCCTGCGGCGTGGTGTGGTGCGCGAAATCGATCGCCACGTCCTCGTCCTTGAGCCGTGCATGCGCGAACGGGTGCTTGCGCTCCACGTGGAAGAGGCTGGTGGCGCAGTGCGCCCACAGCGCCTCGCCGTTGGACAGCAGGAAGTTGAACGGGCCGTGCCGCGCGATGCGCGGCGCCAGCTCGCGCAGCGTGAGCGTCAACTCGGCGACGCTGGGCACGCCGGCGTGCGACTTCCACAGCTCCTGCAGGATCCAGCAGAAGGCGAGCTCGCTGTCGGTGCTGCCGACCGGTTGGAAATGGGCGTGCAGCCGCGGCTGGAAGTCCTTCAAGTCGCCGTTGTGCGCGAACACCCAGTAGCGGCCCCACAGCTCGCGCACGAAGGGGTGGCAGTTCTCCAGTGCCACTTTGCCCTGGGTGGCCTTGCGGATGTGGGCGATGACGTTGCGGCTCTTGATCGGGTAGCGGCGGATCAACCCGGCCACCGGCGACTGGGAGGCCGATTCGTGGTCGACGAAGTGGCGCAGCCCGCGGCCCTCGAAGAAGGCGATGCCCCAGCCGTCGGCGTGGTGGTCGGTGCGCCCGCCGCGCTGCGCGAACCCGGTGAAACTGAACGTGATGTCCGTGGGCGTGTTGCAGTTCATCCCGAGCAGCTGGCACATGCGGCCATTATTCGCCAGCGCCGGCCGTGTGGCGGCTTGGCGGCATCCGTGCGCGCGGCTAGCGGGAAGCCGCGGCCGCGCAAGCCGCGCAGATGCAGGCCTTGTGGAGCGCTGGCGCCGGCACGCGCCCCAGCAGTTCGGGCGTGAAATCGGCCTGGATGCACCAGCAGGGCGGCTGCGGCTGCCCGCTCGCGCGCTCGACTTCGTTGGCGCAGCGATTGAGCTGGCCGCACAGCGGGCAGCAGCCCGGGTCGACGGGGCGTGGGTTCATGGCGGACAGTCTATCGGCGCGAGCTGCCGCCCGAGCTGATCGAACGCGTCATCGACGCCGTGGCCGCGCATGAGCTGGTCACTGATGGCTTGTGCAGTTCGGACGTTCGCGAAGAACCGATGACGCAGATCAAGCATCCGTTCGAAGGTGGTGATCCGGGACCCCACCAGATCTCCGGGAATAACTAGGCTGATGCGTGACGCCGGGGGTGTGCATTGGGATCCCCTCCGGCATCAGGGCGTCCCGTTCCACCTTTCTTGGAGATGCACTATGGCTCCCGTCGAACTCGAAAACATTGCCGCTACCTTGGGCAAGTTCGCCTTCCCCAGGAAGTTCGCTGTCGAGATATGCGCCGAATGCAACCTGGCCTGCTCGATGTGCCACCACCCCTCGATGAAGCGGCCCAAGGGCACGATGCCCTTCGCGCTGTGGCAAAAGTGTGCCGACGAGATCGCAGCGATCTCGCCCCGGACCGAATGCTGGTTCTCGTTCTGCGGCGAGCCCTTGCTGGAGCCCCAGCTGCTGTTGAAGTGCCTGGCCTACGGCCGATCGGTGGGCTTGAAGTCGTTGAACATCAACACCAACGGCATGCTGCTCACGCCCGGCCTCGACGACGCGATCCTCGGTTCTGGCGCGCACCTCATCGTCTTCGGCGTCGATGGTTTCTCCAAGGCGTCGTTCGAGAAGTACCGCGTGAAGGCCGACCGCGACGTGGTGTACGCCAACGTCGAGCGCCTGCTGGCGCGGCGCGACGCGACCGGCTCGAAGCTGGCCATCCAGGTGCAGTTCATCACCATGGACGACAACGCCCACGAGGTCGGCGAATACAAGGCCCACTGGCTGGCGCGCAACGCCGTGGTGAAGGTGCGCCGCCAGCTCAGCTGGGGCGGCCAGTTCGAAACCGGCCTGGGCATCTCGAACGACGAGCGCATCCCCTGCCCGTGGGCCGTGACGATGATGCATGTGTTCTGGGATGGCCGCGTGCCGCGCTGCCCCGGCGACACAGAGGGCGAAGAAGGCGCCGGCAACGCCTGGCACGACAGCCTCTCGAACCTGTGGGCCAAGCTGGGCGGGTATCGCGAGCTGCACCTGGAGCGCAGGTTCGACAAGCTCCCGGCGCGCTGCCTCAAATGCACCGACTGGATGACCGGCGCCGCCGAACGCGAGCGGCCGGAGGCCGAAGCGGTCCCCGTCGAGCCGACCTGGCAACGCCTGAACATGGTGGAGGCCAAGTGAGAACGCTCTACCTGTGCGGTGTGGGCAATGGCGAGGGCATTCGCCTGGCCTTGCAGGTCAACCGTGCCACCGGGCGCTGGCGTCGCATCGTGCTGCTCGACGACGACGCCAGCAAGCACGGCAGCACCCGCGTGGACCTGTCCGTGGCAGGCTCGTTCGACCTGCTGCGCGAGGCCGACCCCGCGCTCGACGAAGTGGTGAACCTCGTCACCCGCACCACCGCCGGCCGCGCCCAGGCCCGCGAACGCATCGCGGGTTATTGCATTCCCTTCGCTTCGCTGGTGCACCCCGGCGTCGACTTGATCGGCGCCCAGCTGGCCGGTGAAGTCAGCATCTACGAGTACGCGACCATCGGCGCCGCCGCTTCGGTGGGGCGGTCGAGCGTGGTGCTGGTGGGCGCCGTGGTCGGCCATGGTTCCCGTGTGGGCCAGGGCTGCGTGGTGGCGCCCAATGCGGTCATCAACGCGCGCGTGGTGCTGGAAGACGGCGTGTACGTGGGCTCGAACGCCAGCATCCTGCCCGACTTGAGCATCGGCGCCGGGGCCACCATTGCCGCCAACACGCTGGTGCTCTGCGACGTGCCGGCCGGCGCCACCGCGCTGGGCGTGCCGGCCACGCTGATGCAAGCCCCCGGGGCGGACGCCGCGGCCATCGAGGCGCCCCAGGCCAGCGCCCCCACGGCAAGAGCCGGTTCGTCCGTGGACCCTGCGACGCTCGAATCCGGCATCGCCGCAGCCATGCGCGAAGTGCTGTCCCTCGCCGACGTGCCCCGTGGCGGCAATTTCTTCGACCTGGGCGGCACCTCGCTCAAGGCCATCCAGTTGAGCCGGCGGCTCGGTGAGCGCTGCGGGATTGCGGCCGACACGCTGGACGTGTTCCGCTATCCCACCGTGGCCGCGCTGGCCGCCCACTACGGCGGCACGTCGGACGGCACGGCCTTGAGCCAGGCGCGGCAGCGCGCGGCGATGCGGCGCTGGCGATGAGGCTGCGCGGCGGTCTGTCACCCCGACAGCGCGCCCGTCGGCGTGGCCGATGGCAGTGCAGCCCCGGCCGGCCGATCGATGCGCTGCAGCCGCAGCCGGAAGCAGGCGCCCGGTCCGCTGCCCGGCACCAGCTCCAGCGTGCCGCCCAGCCGGCGAACGATCTGCCAGCTGATCGCCAGGCCCAGGCCGGCGCCCTGCATGCCGGGCAGGCGCGGTCCGCCGCCGCGCGAGAACTTGGAGAACAGCCGCTCCTGCACTTCGGGCGCGATGCCGGGGCCGTTGTCCTGCACGGTCAATTCGTAGTGGCCGTCGCCCAGCACGCTGGTGATGCGCACGCTCGGCGCCGGATCGGTGTTGTGGCGGATCGCATTGGAGATCAGGTTGATGAAGACCTGGCTCAGGCGATCCGGGTCCGCCATCACGCAAGCCCCTTTGTCGCGCGGCGTGCGCACCACTTCCAGATGGGCCGAGCTGGACAGCCCGCGGCAGATGTTCACCGCGCTGTCCAGCGCCACGTCGGGATCGATCGCGCGCAGCGCCCAGGTGCTGTGCCCGCCTTCCAGCACGCTCAGCTCCAGGATGTCGTCGAGCAGGCGCGTCATGCGGATGCTCTCGTCGTGGATGATGCGCAGGAAGCGCTCGGACTGGGCCCGCTCCAGGCCCGGCGTCTGCAACAGGATCTCGGAGAACGAGCGGATCGAGGTCATGGGGGTGCGCACCTCGTGGCTGACCTGGCTGAGGAAGTCGTCCTTCTGGCTGTCCAGGGCCTTGAGCCGCTCGTTGGCCACGCGCAGTTCCTGCGCCGTCTCGGCCAGCTCGGTGGACTGCGCTTCCAGCCGCCGGCTGTAGTCGCGCACCCGCTGCGTTTCGTCGGCAATCTGCAGCAGGCCGGCCAGGCTGATGGTCTCGCCGGTGACCACCTGCGAGACCATCGCGCGGGCCGACGCGGCGCCGACGCTGCCGGCGAGCTTGCGCTCGAGCTCGGTGATCAGCACGTCGTCGGCCACCGGATCCCCCGGCGCCGGGTTGCGTCCGCCCGCCGCGAACAGCCGCCGCGCCTCGTCGACCCCGATCAGCCGCTGCGCCAGCACGTTCAGGTCGTAGGTGTCGGCCGAGCGGCTGACGAAGCGCGAGGTGTCGGCCGTGCCCTGCCGGAACACGTCGACGAACAGCGTGGCCTGCAGGTGCTCCAGCGGGCGCGGCTCGCGCATCAGCGAGACGCCGATGAACACCGCCGTGTTGAAGGTCAGGCTCCAGAACACCGAGTGCACCAGCGGATCGACGCCGTGCATGCCGAACAGCTGCTGCGGCCGCAGCCAGGGCAGCCCGAAGGGGCCCTCGGCGATGTCGGCCGGAGACAGCAGCCACGCCCCCTGGAAGCTGGGCAGCAGCAGCGTGTAGGCCCACATGGCGGCGCCCACCGCCAGCCCGGCGACGGCGCCACGCGCGGTGGCGTGCCGCCAGAACAGGCCGCCGATCAGGCAAGGCAGCAGCTGGGCCGCGCCGGCGAAGGCGGTCAGGCCGATGGACGCCAGCGGATTGAAGCGGGCGCTCAGCCGGAAGTAGGCAAAGGCCAGCAGCAGGATCAGGCAGATGCTCACCCGCCGGCTGCGGATCAGCATCCGGCGCACGTCGCCACTGGCGTTGATCGACACCCACGGCAGCCGCAGCGCCAGCGGCAGGATGATGTGGTTGGACACCATGGTGGACAGCGCGATCGCCGCCACGATCACCATCGAGGTCGCCGCCGAGAAGCCGCCCAGGAAGGCCAGCAGCGCCACTTCCTGCCGGCCGGCCCACATCGGCAGCGTCAGCATGAACATGTCGGGGTTCGCGCCGGGCGGCAGGAGCGCCAGGCCTGCTATCGCGATCGGCAGGATGAACAGGCTGATCAGGAACAGGTACAACGGGAACATCCACGCCGCCGTGCGCAGGTGGCGCTCGTCACCGATTTCCACCACCGTCACCTGGAACTGGCGCGGCAGGCAGATCACCGCCGTGGCCGACAGGAAGCACAGCGTCACCCAGCGCGGCCCGAACACCTCCTGCGCATGCAGCATGTCTTGCGGCATGCGGGCGAAGATGTCGGCGGGTCCGGAGCCGATGCCGAACACCACCAGCAGGCCGACGGCCAGCATGGCCAACAGCTTGACCACGGCTTCCAGCGCGATCGCCGCCACCACGCCCGGATGCCGCTCGCTGGCGTCGATGTTGCGGGTGCCGAACAGGATGGTGAACACCGCCATGCCGGCGGCGATCCAGAACGCCAGCTGGAAGTTGGGCCGGGCGCTGTAGAAGCCCGACAGGGCGGCAGGCCCCGAGCCGCTGATCACCTGGAAGCTGGTGGTCACCGCCTTGAGCTGCAGCGAGATGTAGGGCGTGGAGGCCGCCACGACGATCACCGTGACCAGCGCGGCCAGCCCTGCGCTCTTGCCGTAGCGCGAGGACAGCATGTCGGCGATGGACGTGATGCGGTGCCGCTGCCCGATGCGCACCAGCTTGCGCAGGAACAGCCACCAGCCGACGAAGACCAGCGTGGGGCCGAGGTAGATGGTCACGTACTCCAGCCCGTTGCGGGCGGCCGAGCCCACGGCGCCGTAGAACGTCCAGGACGTGCAGTAGATCGAGATCGACAGCGTGTAGGTGACCGGGGACTGCAGCCAGCCCAGCTGCCCCTGCCGCGCGCGGCTGTCGCCCAGGAAGGCGACCCCGAACAGCACCGCGACGTACAGCAATGCCGTCGCGAGGATCAGGTTGGCCGAGAGCATGGGGCTAGGCCGGGGGCTCCGGCTCGCCGCCGATCCGGCGTGCCAGCCACCAGGCCAGCCCGATCAGCGCCGCCCAGACACCGAAGATGTAGACCACGATCAGCGGCATGCCCAGCACCTGCACGCGCGCGGTGAACAACGGCAGGAACGGCGGCAGCAGCAGGAACGCGCCCAGGAAGGGCAGCACCACCGCGGCGCTGCGAAGGCGCTGCCGCGAGAGGCGCTCGATCGGCTTCACGCCGTGGTGAGCCGCCGCACCTGTTCGACCAGGTCGCGGTTGGCAAAGGGTTTGGTCAGGTAGGCCGCGGCGCCTATCGATTCGGCCATCTCGCGATCGCGCTGCTGGGTCTTGGCGGTCAGCACGATGACCGGCAACGCCTGCAGGCGGGCGTCGGCCTTGATCGCCTTGAGCACCTCGAAGCCATTGCGCCCGGGCAGCATCACGTCGAGGATCAGCAGGTCGGGCAGGCCCCGGCGCAGTTGCTGCAGTGCCGCTTCGCCGTCGGCCACGGTGGACACGACGTGGCCTTCCCGGCTGAGGATGAAGCTCAGCGATTCGGCGATGTTCGCCTCGTCCTCGGCGATCAGAACGCGTGCCGCCATGGCTGCCTGTCCGCTGTGTTGGAGCGGACCAGTCTAGCGGCGCAGCGCCGCGGCAGCCTCAGGACATGCCCGCATCGAAGAGGGGCTCTTCCTGGCGCCAGCCGCAATCGCGCCGGACGCACACGCGGCAGGCCTGGCCGACCGGCGTGGCCGGCGCGTGCGGCGTCAGGTCCATGCCGTCGCCATACACCGTGCGGTCCGCGTGCAGGGCGTCGCAGAACAGCATGACGGACAGCAGGCGCTGGGGCGCGCCGAAGCCGGCGCCGTCCTTCTCAACCACGCGGGCCACCATCAGGTAGCGATCGCCGCCAGGGAATTCGGCCAGTTGCCGCACGATGTTGCCGGGGCTGCGGAAGGCCGTGTGCACCGCCCACAGCGGACAGGCATTGCCCCAGCGCGGCAACGGCAGACGCGGCAGCGACAGGCGCTTGGTCACGAAGCCGGACGGGTCGGTGCGCAGGAAGCCGAACGGGATGCCCTCGGCCCCGGGCCGGTGCAGGGTGGCCAGCCGGTGGCACACCTGCTCGAAGCTGACGCCGAAGCGGCGCGCCAGCAACTCGATGTCGTGGCGCGCTGCCGCGGCTGCGGCATGGAAGGCCTCGTAGGGCATCAGCAGCGCCGCGGCCGCGTAGCCGAACAGCGCACGGCGCGCGCGCTGGCGCGCCGGCTCGCTCGCGAGCACGCCCTGCGCTCGCGCCAGTTCCGCATCGACCACCTGCTCGCAGGCGCGCTCGCAGGCAGCCCGGGCCAGCGCGAAGCGGCGGCTGGCGGGGCTGGCCAGCGCGGGGAGCTGCAACGCGGACCGGGCCGCCGGCGCGCCGTCCGCGTTGCCCTCGCGCACCTCCACGCCATGCCGCTCGCGCAGCCATTGCTCCAGCGCGGCAGCGGTCGGCATCGTGGCGCCGATCTCCCCGGCCAGCGCCTGCGCGGCGTCTTCCAGCTGCGGGAAATGGTTGCCGCGGTCGAACAGGTAGTCGTCCACCTCCGCCGCCGGGGTGCTGGGCGGGCGCGATGCGAGGTCGCGCCCGAGGAACGCCGCCAGCGCCTGCGCCACGTCCGAGAGCCTGCGGCTGTCCTGCGCAATGATGGACACGAAGCGGCGCCGGTGCGCGGCGTCCAGCGCCTCCTCACTCTCCAGGATCTCGGACGCCGAACGAATTGCCGTCAGCCGCGTGAGCAGCGCGTGCACCGCTTCGGACACGAAGGGATCCTGGCTCAGCCGGTCCGACAGGGCGGCGACCGTCTGCCGTTGCGCGATGCCGGCGCGCTGCAGCGCCACCAGGGCCCGGCCCCAACCCGGATGGCGGGCGACCAGGTCGGCTGCCGAAGCTCCATCGAGCTGCAGCGTGGACAGCAGCGGATCGGCCGTGATTTCCGCCAGGTCGTCGAGCAGGCGGCGTTCGGCGGCGCCGTCGAATTCCTCCAGCGGCCGCTCCAGCGCCTGCGCGATGCGATGCAGCAGCGCGCCGGCGATGTTGCGCCGGTCGCTTTCGATCAGGTTGAGGTACGAGGGCGAGATGCCGACCCGCTGCGCCAGTGCGGCCTGGGTGATGCCTTGGGCGCGGCGGTGGTCGCGAATGCGCTGTCCGACCAGGGTGCGTGCCATCGAAAACCTCCGTGTAAACCCGCAAAACGCCGACGGCCGCTGTCAATCCTTGACCGGTCCACCTGCTTGTGACAGCAGATCTTTACTAGAAAGTCCTTTGTCGTCAAACATTTATTGAAACCTTGACAAGCGCGTGCGATGGTCCGGCCCGTGCCGTGCAGTTGTCCGGCGGCGCATTCGTTTCCCTTCAACCCGATCGACGAGGTCCACCATGGAAAACAAGGTTCGACGCAACGTACTCAAGGGCATGGGCGCGATGGGGGCCGGTATCGCGGCGCCCACGTTCTTCATGCGCGATGCCTGGGCGCAGGAGTTCCGCAACAACCCCGGCAAGAACAAGTCCGTGACCCTGGGCTTCAACGTGCCCCAGAGCGGCCCCTATGCCGACGAAGGCAACGACGAGCTCAGGGCCTTCAAGCTGGCCGCCAAGCACCTCAATGGCGAGGGCGACGGCGGGATGATGAAGACCTTCAAGCCGTCCTCGCTCAAGGGCAACGGCATCCTGGGCAAGAAGGTCGAGTACGTGACCGGCGATACGCAGACCAAGGCCGACGCTGCGCGTGCCTCGGCCAAGCGCATGATCGAAAAGGACGGCGTGATCATGTTCTCCGGCGGCTCGTCCTCCGCCGTGGCGGTGGCGGTCCAGTCGCTGGCGCAGGAGATGGGCGTGATCTTCATGGCCGGCCTGACGCACTCCAACGACACCACGATGAAGGACCGGCGCCGCTACGGCTTCCGGCACTTCTTCAACGCCTACATGTCAGGTCAGGCGCTGGCGCCGATCCTGGCGCAGGAGATCGGCAAAGACCGCAAGGCCTACCACCTGACCGCCGACTACACCTGGGGCTGGACCCAGGAGGAATCGCTGAAGAACGCCACCGAGAAGCTCGGCTGGCAGACCGTCAAGGCGGTGCGCACGCCGCTGGGCGCCGGCGACTTCTCGCAGTACATCACTCCGGTGCTCAATTCCGGCGCCGACGTGCTGATCCTGAACCACTACGGCAAGGACATGGTCAACTCCTTGCGCCAGGCCGTGCAGTTCGGCATGCGCGACAAGCAGGTCAACGGCAAGAACTTCGAGATCGTGGTGCCGCTTTACTCGCGCCTGATGGCGCAGGGCGCGGGTGACGCGGTCAAGGGCATCCTGGGCACCGCCAACTGGCACTGGACGCTGGGCGACGCGGGCACCAAGGCCTTCGTCAAGTCGTTCGGCCAGGAATACGGCGAGCCGCCCTCGCAGGCCGCGCACACCTGCTACGTGCAGACCCTGCTGTACGCCAATGCGGTCGAGAAGGCCGGCACCTTCTACCCGCCCGAGGTGATCAAGGTGCTGGAAGGCTTCAAGTTCGACGGCCTGGGCAACGGCCCGACCGAGTACCGCGCCGGCGACCACCAGTGCTTCAAGGACGTGCTGGTGATGCGCGGCGCCGAGAAGCCCAACGGCCGCTTCGGCCTGCTGGAGGTGGTCAAGGTGGTGCCGCGCGCCCAGGTCGAGTACGACCCGAAGATGGGCGGCGGCGAGCTCGGCCCGTACAAGGTCTGACGCGAAAGGCCCCGAAAGCGATGGACGCCATCCTGCTGCAACTGCTCAACGGCCTGGACAAGGGCGGGGCCTACGCCCTCATCGCCCTCGGCCTGACCCTGATCTTCGGCACGCTGGGGGTGGTGAACTTCGCCCACGGGGCCCTGTTCATGCTGGGCGGCTTCTGTGCGGTCGTGCTGCACAAGCTGCTGACGATCTCGAAGATGGTCAAGGACACCTCCGTGACCTTCTTCGACTCGTACAAGGAGATTCCCTACCTGACGCTGTGGTTCGGCGAGACTGGCGCCAAGGTGATCGACTACGCAGTGCCGCTATCGGTGCTGCTGGCGATACCGCTGATGCTGGTGCTGGGCATCGCCGTGGAGCGCGGGTTGATCCGCCATTTCTACCGGCGCCCGCACGCCGACCAGATCCTGGTGACGTTCGGGCTGGCCATCGTGCTGCAGGAGCTGATCAAGGCCTACTTCGGCGCCAATCCAATCCCGATGCCCACCCCCGACGCGTTTTCGGGCAGCGCCGACGTCGGCAGCTGGCTGGGGCTGGGAGCCTCGATCACCTATCCGTGGTGGCGGCTGGTGTACTTCCTGTTCTCGCTGGTGGTGATTTCCGCGGTGTTCGCCTTCCTGCGCTTCACCACCTTCGGGATGGTGGTGCGCGCCGGCATGCGCGACCGCGAGACGGTCGGCCTGTTCGGGATCAACATCGAACGCCGCTTCACCGTGGTGTTCGGGCTGGCCGTGGTGGTGGCGGGCATCGCCGGCGCCATGTACACGCCGATCCTCTCGCCGGACTACCACATGGGCATGGAATTCCTGGTCCTGTCTTTCGTGGTCGTGGTGGTGGGGGGCATGGGTTCTCTTGCGGGTGCGGTGCTGGCCGGCTTCCTGCTGGGCATCCTGCAGTCGTTCGCCTCGATGAACGAGATCAAGGCGCTGGTGCCCGGCATCGACCAGGTGATCATCTACCTGGTCGCCGTGGTGATCCTGCTGGTGCGTCCGCGCGGACTGCTGGGCCGCAAGGGCCTGATGGAAACCTGAAGGAGGCGGCATGACGATCAACGGCCGCAAGGACCTGCTGCTTCTGGGCGGCTTCGCGCTGGCGGTGCTGGCGCTGCCGCTGTGGGCGACGCCGCTGGGCGCCGGCTACCCCGACCTGCTGCAGCGATTCGCGATCTACGGCATCTTCGCGATCGGCTTCAACATCCTGTTCGGGCTGACCGGTTATCTCTCGTTCGGGCACGCGGCCTTCCTGGGCGTGGGCTCGTACACCGCGGTGTGGAGCTTCAAGCTGCTGACCATGAACGTGATCCCGGCGGTGCTCTGTGCCATGGTCGTGGCCGGCCTGTTTTCGCTGGCGATCGGCTACATGAGCCTGCGCCGCTCGGGCATCTACTTCGCCATCCTGACGCTGGCGTTCGCCCAGATGTCCTACAACCTCGCGTACTCGGTGCTCACGCCGATCACCAACGGCGAGACCGGGCTGCAGATCACGCGCACCGACCCGCGGGTGATCGACACCTGGGCGAGCGGGGCCAGCAGCGCC
>JAKFEA010000336.1:0-5201 GCA_036675905.1 Acidovorax sp.
CGACAGCCGCGGCCACGAAGGCCTGCTGCAGAACGGCGGCGTGCAGTGGATGACCGCCGGCCGCGGGCTGGTGCACAGCGAGATGCCGGAGCAGGAAGAAGGCGTGATGGAAGGCTTCCAGCTCTGGCTGAACCTGCCCGCGAGCGACAAGATGCGCGAGCCCTGGTACCGCGACATCCAGGGCGCCGAGATCCCGGAACTGCACACGCCCGACGGCGTGGCGGTGCGCGTGATCGCCGGCGAAAGCCACGGCGTGCCCGGCAGCGTGCAGCGCGAGACCACCGAGCCGCTGTACCTGGACCTGCAATTCGGAGCCGATCCGGCCCAGCGTTTCGAGCAGCCGCTGCCGGCCGGGCACAACGCATTCGTCTGCGTCTATCGCGGCAGCGTGCAGGTGGGTGAAGGCGAACAGGCCACCGTGGTGGCCAGCGGGCGGCTGGCGGTGCTGGCCAACGAAGGTGACGGCGTCCTGCTGCGTCCTGCCGCCGACAGCAGCGAGCCGCCACGCGCGCTGCTCATTGCCGGGCGGCCCTTGCGCGAGCCGATCGCGCAATACGGTCCGTTCGTGATGAACACGCGCGAGCAATTGGTCGAGGCGGTCGAGGACTTCAACCGCGGCCGGCTCGGCTAGACCCGCTCAGGGTCACTGCGAGGGTGCGGCAGGCTGCTCCGCGGGGGCTTCGCCCGCATCGGCTTCGCGCACTTCGTCCCAGCTGCGCACCTGCTCCAGCACGCGCGACACGTTGTGCCGGATCGCCGAACTGATGCCGGTGCGCTGGTCGGCCGCCTGGAAGGCGTCGCGCTGGGCGCGCACGCGCGAGTCGTGCAGCAACACCGCTCCGCTGCTTTCGCGGTTCTCGGCCGGCAGGGGTTCGACGTCGCTGAGCACTTGCCCCGGCACCGGCTGGGGCGGGCCACTTTCCATCTCGGCCGGTTGCGCGGACAGGCTCTGCGCACCAGCGGCCAGCCCGGCCAACAGGGCGAGGCAACCAACGCGCCAAGCCAGCGACTGTTGCAGGGGCGTGTGCCGGGACTTCATGCACTCATGCTGGGCTCGCCGCAGGCCTGCGTCTGTGGCCGCAGGTGGGCACTTGCCGTAGGACACCTGCGCACGGCGTGCCCGGTCGGCCACTGCTGTCACGCGCCGGGCGCAGCCTTTACACCGGCGCTACTCTTGGCGCATGGCCCGCTTACATCCGGCCCCCAGACTGCCTTCCAACCTGAGGCGGATGGCCGCCCACAGGCTCTTCGGAAAGGAAGCAAGGACATGAAACTGAATGCCCGCAGGTACCTGATCGCCGCCGCCCTGGTGGCGGGCGTCACGGGAGTGACCGCCGTTGCGCAAACCCAGGCGACCATGACCGGCGCCGACGGCAAGCACGGCCACCACTTCGACCGCGCCAAGATGGGCGAGCGCGTCAGCCAGCGCCTGGCCGACCTGAAGCAGAAGCTGCAGGTCACCCCGGCGCAGGAGCCGGCATGGACCAGCTTTGCCAATGCGATGCAGCCGCCGGCCCAGCGCGCGCGGGCCGATCGCGAGGCGCTGGCACGCATGACCACGCCGGATCGCATCGACCACATGCGCGCACTGCGCGAGCAGCGCAACGCGGAAATGGATCGGCGCGCCGACGCCACCAAGGCCTTCTATGCCCAGCTCAGCGCCGAGCAGAAGAAGACCTTCGACGACGAGACCGCCCGCATGTTCCAGCGGGGCGGCCGCCACATGCACCGGCATCACGGCTGACCACCGGCGCGGACCTCCCGGTTTCGCGTGTGAAAAGAAAAAGCCTGCCGGCTGGCGCCGCGCAGGCTTTTGTCACTGGCGATCAGCGAAATCAGTTCAGCAGCGGATCGTCCGGGTTCCAGTTCGGCCGGCCACCCACCATCGTGCTCATCTCGCCCGCCTGGTGCGGCACGCGTTGGACCTGCAGTTCGGGCGAATAGAGCACGCGGCTGTCGTCCACCACCGGGTTGTAGGTCTTCATGTTCGGCACACCATTGGTCCAGGTGCTGAACTCGCCGGCCCGGGTCGGGATGTTGCTGGTGACCGTGGCGCTGTAGTGGGGCACGACCCTCGCCTCGCCGGGAGCCCCCATCACGGCCGTGTCGGCGGAGGAGGCGTTCTCCAGCGGAACGCCGGTTGCGCCCGTCACCACCGGATCGCTCGCGCTGCTCACCGGCGCCGGATGCTGCAAGGGCTCATTGGTGGTCACTACGTTCGGCTGGCCGTGCGTCACCGTGCTGGCTTCGCCCGCCTTCACCGGCACGTCGCTGGTGGGGTTGGCGCCCGCCGCATACGCGCCGCCGGCCGCCAGCAGGCCGGCCAGCAACAGGGATGTACTTGTCTTGGCTTGGTTCATGATGCTCGTCCTCTCGAATGATCAAAAAGCAGCGCCCCATCGAATGGGGCGTGAGAGAACCTTACGGCCGGGGCCTCCGGGGCACTGCCGGACGCCCGACACGGCGCCTGTAGGACGGGTGGGCTCACCGACGCGGGGGCGAACCTCGGCCCTGTGAAGGCCGCGTCAGAACCGCGCCGAGTAGCGCACCATCACCAGGTCCAGCCCCGGATTGGGCTTCTTCAGCCCGGCGTTGGAGGTGTGCTGCCAGCGCAGGCTCAACTCGTGCTGGCCACGATCGCCGAAATGGCGGCCCAGCGCCAGGTTGTCGGTGAAGTTCCAGCGCGAACTCATGCTGCGTGCCGGCGTGGAGAACAGCCGGTCGGTCAGCGACAGGCCGATGCCGCCTTCGATGAACCAGGGCGAGCGGCCCTCGGCCAGCCGATAGCGCAGCAGCGGCAGCAATCCGATTTGCGTGTAGCCCTCGCGGGCGCCGGCGAGGCCGCGCGCGCGCCAGTGGCTGGCGAACAGTTCCGTCTGCAGGCCGAACTCGCCGCCGAGCGCCTGCGCACGCCAGGCCCAGGGCCACAGCAAGCCGACGCCGGCCGCACGCAAGCCGCTCTCGCCGCTGCCACCCTGCACGAACACCGCGCCGGGCCGCAGGCCCTCGGCCCCGGCCGTCGTTGCGACGAGGGCGCCCGCAAGCAGCGCGGCGCAAAGCAGGACGGGGCGGGCGGACGGGATCGGCATGGGCGTGCAGTGGCAGGCTCGGGGCCCCGATTGTGCCAAGCGCGGCAGCGCCGCTGCCACGCTGCGCGCAGTCGCACGCCCTTTCCCAACCAGCGCCACGGCCTTCCCTGCCTGCCGTCCTACACCCCACCGCAGAGCGGACCGGTACAACCGTCAGGCGAAAGGCCAGCACGACCGGTATGACAGAGACCACGGCCACGGCCGCGCCGCTGACGGTGATGACGGTCAACATCCACAAGGGATTCAACTTCTTCAACCGCAAGTTCATCCTGCCCGAGTTGCGCGACGCCGTCCGCAAGGTGGGCGCCGACGTGGTGTTCCTGCAGGAAGTGCTGGGCACGCACGCGGGTCACGGCCGCAAGGTGGTCGACTGGCCGGACGGCCCCCACTACGAATTCCTGGCCGACACCATCTGGCCGCAGTACGCCTACGGCCGCAACGTGGTCTATCCCAAGGGGGACCACGGCAACGCCCTGATGTCCAAGTTTCCCATCGTGTCCTACCAGAACCACGACGTCTCGCTGCCCGGCCCGGAAAAGCGCGGCCTGCTGCACTGCGTGCTGCGCATCCCGGGGCAGCCGATCGAGGTGCACGCGGTCTGCGTGCACCTGGGCCTGTCCGAGTCGCACCGCGAGCAGCAGCTGGACCTGCTGTGCGAGATGGTGCGCAGCGAAGTGCCGGACAACGCGCCCCTGATCGTGGCGGGCGACTTCAACGACTGGCGCCGCCGTGCCAACGCGATGCTGGAGCGGGAGATCGGCCTGCGCGAGGTCTTCGTCAACGCCTATGGCGAGCCGGCGCGCACCTTCCCTTCCCGTTTCCCGCTGCTGTGCCTGGATCGCATCTACGTGCGCAACGCCTCGGTGCACCTGCCCGTGGTGCTGCCGCGCAGGCCCTGGTCGCACCTGTCGGACCACGCGCCGCTGGCCGCCGAGATCCGTCTGTGAGGCAAGGCATGGCATTGCGATGGCACGACGGCAATCGCTTCACCCTGCTGGAGAACGGCGAGCAGTTCTTTCCGCGCGTGTTCGCCTGCATCGCCAACGCGCGCAAGGAGGTGGTGCTGGAGACCTTCATCCTGTTCGAGGACAAGGTCGGCCTGCAGCTGCACGAGGCGCTGGTCGCCGCCGCGCGGCGCGGCGTGCAGGTGGACGCCACCATCGACGGCTGGGGCTCGCCCGACCTGTCGGAACGCTTCGTCGCCACGCTGTGCGAAGCCGGCGTGAGATTGCACGTGTTCGACCCCGGCCCGCGCCCGTTCGGGCTGCGCCCCAACCTGCTGCGGCGGCTGCATCGCAAGATCGTGGTGGTCGACGGCGAGATCGCCTTCATCGGCGGCATCAACTATTCGGCCGACCACCTGGGCGACTTCGGGCCCCAGGCCAAGCAGGACTACTCGGTCGAAGTGCGCGGCCCGCTGGTGGGCGAGATCCACCGGTTCGCCCATGCGGCGCTGGCCGCCGGCTCGCGCCACAGCCCCACCCGCCGCTGGTGGCGCCGGCGCCGGCAGGCTCGCGCGCATCCCGGCGAACTGCCGCATGCAGGCAGCGCCCGCGCGCTGCTGGTGACCCGCGACAACGGCCTGCACACCACCGACATCGAACGCCAGTACCGCATCGCGATCCGCGCGGCACGCGAGCGCGTGGTCATCGCCAACGCCTACTTCTTTCCCGGCTACCGGCTGATCCGCGACCTGCGGCGTGCAGCGCGGCGCGGGGTGGACGTGCGCCTGATCCTGCAGGGCACGCCGGACATGGCGATCGTCAAGGTCGGCGCCAGCGCGCTCTACAGCCACCTGCTCAAGGCCGGCGTGCGCATCTTCGAGTACTGCGAGCGGCCGCTGCACGGCAAGGTCGCCCTGGTCGACGACGAGTGGGCCACGGTCGGCTCCAGCAACCTGGACCCGCTGAGCCTGCAGCTCAACCTGGAAGCCAACGTCGTCATCCTCGACCGCGACTTCAACGCGCTGCTGCACGAGCGGCTGGACGCCTTGGTGCGGGAGAGTTGCCGCCAGGTGCAACCCGAAACGCTGAAGGAAGCCGGCGGCCTGCTCCACCTGGTGCGCAGCTTCATCGCCTTCCACCTCGTGCGCATCTACCCGACCGTGAGCGC
>JAKFEA010000337.1:0-8358 GCA_036675905.1 Acidovorax sp.
GGCCCGCCGCAGCCGCCCGCCTGCCTGGCGGCGATCCGCGGCGCGCGCATCCTGCTGGTGGAGGACAACGACATCAACCAGCTGGTCGCGCAGGAGATCCTGGGCGAAGCCGGGCTGGAGGTCACCGTCGCCGAGAACGGGCAGATCGCGCTGGAGATGGTGCAGAAGGCGTACTACGACCTGGTCTTCATGGACATGCAGATGCCGGTGATGGACGGCGTGACCGCCACCCGCGAGATCCGCAAGATCGCCCGGCTGGCGCGGCTGCCGATCGTGGCCATGACGGCCAATGCGATGGCGCACGACCGCGAGCAGTGCCTGCAGGCCGGCATGAACGACACCGTCACCAAGCCGATCGACCCCAAGGTGCTGTGGGCTGCGCTGCTGCGCTGGATCCCGCCGCTGCAAGGGCAAGGCGGCGGCATGGCGGCGGCGACGGCTGCGCCGGGCGCCAGCGGGTCGGAGTGGGACGGCATTGCCGGACTGGATGCGGCCAAGGGCCTGTCGGTGGCCTGCGGCAACCGCAAGCTGTATCGCGAGCTGCTGGCGCGCTTCGTGCGCGGCCAGGGCCCGGTGCCGGCGCAGGTGCACGAGGCGCTGGCCAACGGCGAGATCGGCGAAGCCGAGCGGCTGGCCCACACGCTCAAGGGCGTGGCGGCCAACATCGGCGCAGCCCAGGTGTCGCAGCTGGCGGCGGAGCTGGAAGCGGCGCTGCGCACCTACGAGCCGCCGGCCACGGTGCAGGAGCGGCTGCGGGTGCTGGAGCGGGCCCTCGGTTCGCTGGTCGCCGTGCTGTCGTCGCGGCTGGAGATCGAACCGGCAACCACGGGTGCGTGAAGGAGCAGGCTGACGAGCCGTCCTAGTCCGGCGCGAGGTGCGGCTCCAGGCTGGCCAGCAGCGTGGCCAGCGGCGGCTCCAGTTGCGACAGCAGCGCCAGCGTGTCCTCGGCCGGCGCCTGCGCGCGCAGCGCCGATTCCAGCTCGGCCGCGTGCTGCTCGATGCCGATGGCGCCGATCTGCGCCGACGATCCCTTGAGCGTGTGCGCGATGCGTTCGGCGGCCGCGCGATCGCCGCGGTCCAGCGCGGCGCGCACCTGCGAGCCGAAGCCGGCGTTGTGTTGCGAGTACAGGCGCAGCAGCGCCTGGTAGAGCGCGATCCGCCCGCCGCACTGCCGCAGGCCACGTTCGGCGTCGAGTCCCGGCAGGTCGGGCGGCAGCTGCGCCATCAGGCCGGGGCGGGCTCGCGCGCTTCGGAGGTGGCCGGGTCGATCACGGCCATCACCTTGGCCACGCTGTTGGCCGGAAAGCCGCCGCGGCGGGCGTGCTCGCGCACCAGTTCCTCGTTCTGCGCGTGGTAGACGCAGTAGATCTTGTCGCCGGTGACGTAGCTCTGGATCCACTGGACCTGCGGCCCCATCGCCTCCAGCACGTCGCACGACTTGCGCGAGATGGCCTGCAGTTCCTCGGGCTTCATGCTGCCGGCACCCGGCAGTTCGCGTTCGATCACGTATTTCGGCATGGTCGTCTCCTGCAATCGATGGGGCAGCCAAGCTACGCCCAAAGGCGGTAACCCGGTGTGAGCGATGGTGAATGCCGCTTCAGGGCGCGCAGTGCCGCGCTCAACCGGCATCGAAGGCGGCGCGCAGCCACTGTACCCGGCCGTCTTCCAGCGCCACCACGTCGAACCGGCAGGGCGGCGGCGCGGCAAACCGGAGCAGGAAATGGCGGGCGGCGAATACGATGCGGCGTTGCTTGGTCGCGCCCACGCTGGCGGCCGCGCCGCCGTAGTCGCGCCGGCCGCGGCGTCGCACCTCCACGAACACCAGCGTGGCGCCGTCGCGCATCACCAGGTCGATCTCGCCGCCGCCGCGGCCCGGCGTCCGATAATTGCGCGCCACCAGCCGCAGGCCGGCGTCCAGCAGGTGGGCGAGCGCGCGGTCCTCGGCGGCATCGCCGGCGGCCTTGGCGGTCGGGCCGGCCGCGCGGCCGGCTGCACTCCTGAACATTAGAAGGTCCCCTTGTCCGCCAGCGCCTCTTCCTACGCCGCCGCCCGGCAAGCTGCCCGCGAGGCGGCGGGCGCCCAGGATTATCCGAAGGGGGCGCTGTATGTCGTGGCCACGCCCATCGGCAACCTGGCGGATATCGGGCTGCGCGCGCTGCACGTGCTGGCGCTGGCCGACCGCATTGCCTGCGAGGACACGCGCCACACCCAGTCGCTGCTGCGCGCCTATGGGCTGGAGCGCGCGCCGGGCAGCCTGCTGGCGCTGCACCAGCACAACGAGGCCGAAGCGGCGCAGCAGGTGCTCGGCTGGCTGCAGGCCGGCGAGCGCATCGCCTATGCCAGCGACGCCGGCACACCGGCGGTCAGCGATCCGGGTGCGCGACTGGTCGCCGCGGTGCAAGCCGCCGACCTGCGGGTGGTGCCGATCCCGGGGCCGAGCAGCGTGACGGCGTTGCTCAGCGCGGCGGGGTCGCTGCAGGAGGGCGGCTTCGTGTTCGCCGGCTTCCTTCCCGCGAAGGCGGGCGAGCGCGATGCCGCCATCGCCGCCTTGGCGCAGGAGGCACGCGCCGTCGTGTTGCTGGAGGCGCCGCACCGCATCGAGGCGCTGGCGGCGGCCCTGTCGGCACTGGGCGAGCGGCCGGTGACCGTGGGGCGCGAGCTCACCAAGCAGTTCGAGCAGGTGGCGACGCTGCCCTGCGTGCAGCTGCCCGGCTGGCTGGCCGCGGACGCGCAGCGCACCCGCGGCGAGTTCGCGCTGCTGCTGCATGGCGTCGCGCAGGCCGCCCAACCCGACGACAGCGAGCGCGTGCTGCGGCTGCTGTTGCCCGAGTTGCCCGTCAAGACCGCCGTCAAGCTCGCCGCCGACCTCACCGGCGCGCCGCGCAATGCGCTGTACGAGCTCGCGCTGCGGCTGAAGAAATTGGGGTCAGATACGAATTAATTCGGGCGGAGCGCCCCCACCCCAGCCCTCCCCCAGAGGGGGAGGGAGGAAGACCAGAGAAATCGGGGTCAGATACGGATTGATTCGGGCTGAGCGCGCCCCACCCGCAAGAATTTCAGATTGCCAGCGGATCCACGTCCACCGCCCAGCGGATCAGGCCCTTGCAGCGTTGTGCGTGCAGCAGGGGTTGCCAGCCGGCAAGGAACCGCTGCAGCGCGGGCCGCGAGGCGCTTTCGACCAGCATCTGGGCGCGCTCGACGTTGGCGACCCGCTGTACCGCCATCGGAACGGCCGGGTAGACGGTGACGTGGGGTGCTTGCGGCAGTTGCTGCGCCGCTTCGGCGGCCTCGCGCAGGAAGCCTTGCGCCACCTCCTGGGTGCGCGCCTCGGCCCGCACCAGCGCCTGGAAGGCAAACGGCGGCATGCCGGCGGCTTCGCGATCGGCGAGTTGCGCGGCGGCGAACGCCGGGTAGTCGTGGCGCTTGAGCGCGGCGAACAGCGGATGCGTGGGGTGCCAGGTCTGCACCCACATCTGGCTGCGGCCGGCCTGCCCCGCGTCGCGACCGGCCCGCCCCGCCGCCTGCATCAGCAGCGCGAACAGCCGCTCGGGCGCACGGAAGTCGCTGGAGAACAGTGCCGAGTCGGCGTTCAGCGCCGCCACCAGAGTGATGCGGCGGAAGTCATGGCCCTTGGTGACCATCTGGGTGCCGACCAGCACGTCGACGGCGCCCGAATGCACCGCGCCCAGCTGGGCTTCCAGCGCGCCCTTGGCGCGGGTGGTGTCGGCGTCGATGCGCGCGATGCGGGCCGGCTCGCCATCGGGCCGCCGAGTGCCGGCGAACAACTGCGCCAGAAGCTCCTCCAGCCGCTCGGTGCCGCGGCCCAGCGGCGCAATGTCCAGGTTGCCGCACTGCGGGCAGGCGCGCGGCACGCGCTCGGTGAAGCCGCAGTGGTGGCAGCGCAGCGTGCGGTCGATCTTGTGGAACACGCGGAACGCGCTGCAGTGCGGGCACTCGCTTTTCCACTCGCAGGCGGTGCAGGCCAGCACCGGCGCATAGCCGCGCCGGTTCAGGAACAGCAGCGACTGCTCGCCGCGGGCGATGCGCTCCTCGATCGCCGCCACCAGCTGCGGCGCCACCACCGTCGACTTCGGCTGCAGGTTCATGTCCAGCAGCCTGACCTGCGGCAGCTGCCCCTGGCCGACGCGGGACGGCATGGCCAGCCGCTGGTAACGACCGCGTTCGCTGGCCTGCCAGCTCTCCAGCGACGGGGTGGCCGAGCCCAGCACGACCTTGGCGCCCTCCAGCTTGCCGCGCACCAGCGCCAGGTCGCGCGCCGAATAGCGCGCGCCTTCCTGCTGCTTGTAGCTGGGGTCGTGCTCCTCGTCGACCACCACCAGCGCCAGCCGCGGCATCGAGGCGAACACCGCCAGCCGCGTGCCCAGCACGATGCGGGCGGCCCCGGTGTGCGCCGCCAGCCAGGCTTTCAGCCGCTGCGGGTGCGTCATGCCGCTGTGCATGGCCACGACGCCGGCCGTGCCGAAGCGCTCGGTGAAGCGGTCCTCCAGCTGCGGCGTCAGGTTGATCTCCGGCACCATCACCAGCGCCTGCGCCGCCGGATCCGAAGCGAGCGCTTGCGCCACCGCCTGCAGGTAGACCTCGGTCTTGCCGCTGCCGGTGGCGCCGAACAGCAGGAAGGGGCCGGACCCCGCGCCGAACTGCTCCAGCGCGGC
This sequence comes from Acidovorax sp., assembly GCA_036675905.1. GTDB lineage: Bacteria > Pseudomonadota > Gammaproteobacteria > Burkholderiales > Burkholderiaceae_C > Ramlibacter. The sequence goes on from JAKFEA010000337.1 coordinate 4,674, forward strand.
GGACTGTTCGGAAGTCAATGCCGGCGCGGCTTGGGAGGCCTCGTCACCGCAAGCCGCCCCGGCCCGCTTGAGCCGGCGTTGCCACTGCTGCGGGCTCAGGTCGCGCAGCTGGGACGGCAAGGCTGCCAGCGCGACCTCACCCAAGCCGCGCTGGTAGTAAGCCGCGGCGAACGCGACCAGTTCGCGCCAGCTGCCCGCCAGCGGTGGCAGCCCCTCCAGCACGCCGGCGACGGCCTTCTCCTCGTGCGACTTGGCCTGCGGCTCGTCGGCCGCCTCGCCCCAGACCACGCCCAGCACTTCGCGACGGCCCAGCGGCACGCGCACCAGGGACCCCGGTGCTAGCGGGAGCTCACTTCCATAAGTGAGCGGCCCCGCCACCGTGCTGTGCGACGGCGTCGGGACCACGACAGCCAGGCGATGGGGCCAGGGACCCATCCGTTACGCCGGATTCCTCAGGCGGGCCTGCGAAATGTCGCCCAAGTCGTTGATTTGCAAGTCCTTTGCCCTTTTTCAGGATTTCTGTGGACAACTTTGTTGATAGAGACCCTGCGCCGGGCGCTAAGCCGCGAAAAATCAAGGGTTTGGCTGAACTGCACGCAAAAACGGCATTCTCACAACACCAGCAAAATCAAGCACTTAGCGCAGCTATCGGTTTCGTAGCGCGGCCGTGTGCGCCAACACTCGCTCGTTGCGCCGCAACACGGTTTTTGTGCATAAGTCAAGGCTCGCGGGTCCGGCGGTCGGCTCGTCCACTGGGGTATTTCCCGATGACGTGCGCTCAAGCGGCCAGTTGGCGGGCGGAATGCCGGTGCACCGCTTCCACCAGCACCTGCACGTGTTCGGGCGGTGTGTGCTGGCTGATGCCGTGCCCGAGGTTGAAGACATGGGTGGGGCCGGCGCCCGCGCCGGTGTGCGGCGCGCCGAAGCTCGCCAGCGTCTCGCGCACCGCCTGCTCGATGCGATCGGGCGGCGCAAACAGCACGTTCGGATCCAGGTTGCCCTGCAGCGCCTTGCGATCGCCGACCTGCGCGCGCGCGCGGCCCAAATTGACGGTCCAGTCGACGCCGAGCACGTCGCAGTCCAGCCCGGCCATCTCGTCCAGCCACATTCCGCCGCCCTTGGTGAAGACGATGCGCGGGATCGATTGGCCTTCGTGCTCGCGCTTCAGGCCGGCCAGCACGCGCGCCGTGTAGGCCAGGCTGAAGGCCTGGAACGCGCCGTCGGCCAGCACGCCGCCCCAGCTGTCGAACACCATCACGGCCTGCGCGCCGGCCTCGATCTGGGCGTTCAGGTAGGCAGCCACGGCGTCGGCATTGAGTTCCAGCACCCGGTGCATCAGGTCGGGCCGGCCGTACAGCATGGACTTGACCAGCCGGTAGTCGTCCGAGCCCCGGCCTTCCACCATGTAGCAGGCCAGCGTCCACGGGCTGCCGGAAAAACCGATCAGCGGCACGCGCCCGTCCAGCGCGCGGCGGATCGAGGTGACGGCGTCGAACACGTAGCGCAGCTTGTCCATGTCCGGCACCGCCAGCGCGCGCACCGCGGCTTCGTCGCGCACCGGCCGGGCAAAGCGCGGCCCCTCGCCGGCGCTGAAGTCCAGGCCCAGGCCCATGGCGTCGGGCACGGTGAGGATGTCGGAGAACAGGATGGCTGCGTCCAGCGCGTAGCGGTCCAGCGGCTGCAGCGTGACTTCGGTGGCGTAGTCCGGGTTCGTCGCCAGCCCCATGAAGCTGCCGGCCCGCGCCCGCGAAGCCCGGTACTCGGGCAGGTAGCGGCCCGCCTGCCGCATCAGCCAGACGGGGGTGTAGGGCGTGGCCAGGCGTCGGCAGGCGCGCAGGAAGGTGTCGTTCTTCAGCGGGGCAAAAGGCATGGCCTCGATTGTCGCAGGGGGAGAAAAACAGAACAGCCGGACGCAGAGGTCGCAGAAGCGGCGCAGAGGACGCAGAAGGAACTGCCGACTGCAATAGCGCAGAGGAAATGCAGAAGTCGCAAGAGAAATTTCGAATCTTTTCTGCGTCTTCTGCGAAGCCTCTGCGCCTTCTGCGTCCTCGCCCTCGCGGCGTCTGCACACAACTATCATTTCCGGCTCATGGACATGCACTTCGAACAGGCCAAGGGCTTCTTCCTGCAGGGCCTGGCGCACTACCAGGCCGGCCGCTTCGAGGCCGCCGACCGCGACTTCGGCGCTTCGCTGTCGTTGCTGCCGGGCCGGCCTTCCACCCTGACCAACCTGGGCGCCACCCGCCTGAAGCTGGGCCGGCTGGAAGAGGCCGCCGGACTGCTCGAGGAAGCCTTGCAGCAGGAGCCGGACAACGCCGAGGCGCTGGGCCACCTGGCGGCGGCGCTGGCTGAAATGGGCCGGCGCGAAGCCGCGCTCGATGCGATCCGCCGCTCGCTGGGGCAAGAGCCGCGCAGCGGCGCCGGCTGGCTGCTGCGGGCCGACCTGGCTCGCGAACTCGGCCATCCGGACGAAGCGGCAGAGGCCTACCGGCAAGCCCTGGCGCACGGAGCCGACCCCGATCTGGCCCGCTTCGGACTCGCCGGCGTGCAGGCCGGGGACACACCGCCGGCCCCGCCCGCCCACTACGTGCAGTCGCTGTTCGATTCGTATGCCGACGGCTTCGAGGAGCACCTGGCCGGTGCCCTGCAGTACCAGGCGCCGCGTGTGCTGGCTGCCGGGCTGGGGCAACGGAGCTACCGCGCGGCGCTCGACCTGGGCTGCGGCACCGGCCTGTGCGCGCCGCTGCTGCGACCCCGCTGCGAGCGGCTGGACGGGGTGGACCTGTCGGCGCCAATGGCCGAGCGGGCACGCGCCCGCGGGCTGTACGACGAAGTGGTGCAGGCCGACATCGCGGCGTTCCTGCAGGACACGGAGCGCCGCTACGACCTGCTGGTGGCGGCAGACGTGTTCATCTACGTGGGCGCGCTCGAGCGAGTGTTCGGGGGCGCCACGCGCGTGCTGGAACCCGGCGGCGAGTTCTGCTTCTCGCTCGAGGCCGCCGAGGGAGAGCCGGGCTTCGTGCTGCGCCCGAGCTTGCGCTATGCCCACACGGAGGGCTATGTCCGGGCGCTGGCGGGCTCATGCGGCCTCGAACTACACGCGATGGAGCGCCGTCCCCTGAGGATGGACGCGGGCCAGCCGGTGCCGGGGCTGTTCGCCTGGCTGCGCAAGACCGCAAGGCCGCGCTAGCCAAGCCGATCCGCGCCCGCTGCGCGCCCTGCGGAGGGCGGTTCCGGCTTTGGCCCTGAAGGAGCAAGTCCATGCCCCGTTCCTGGACGCCCCGCTTGCTGGGGCTGGTGGCAGCGCTCGCTGCCGGCGGCATCGCCGCGCAAGTGACCCCGGCCGAGCCGTTCGGCGGCCGGCCCTTCGGTGCGCCCGCTGGATCGGCGCCGCTGCCTGCGGGCACGGCCGCCCAGGCACCCGCGCCGCCCCCCGCGGTGGTCGTGCAGCCCGGCTCTGCGCCGGTGGTGGTGCAACCGAGTGCGCCGGTGGTGGTGCAGCCGCCGCCTGCAGCGGCGGCCACGATGGGCGCTCCGGCGGCGGCCGGTGTCGGCGGGCCAGCGCCGGATGGCGCGCCGCCTTCGTCCATGCCCTTGCCGGGGGGTGCGCCGCAGGGCAGCGCCCCACCCGTGCAGGGGGGCAGCGCCCGCAGCGGCGGGGCGCCGCCCCCGCAGGCTGCCGCAC
>JAKFEA010000338.1:0-41550 GCA_036675905.1 Acidovorax sp.
GGCCAACTGGATGATCCCCGGCAAGATGGTCAAGGGCATGGGCGGCGCCATGGACCTGGTGGCCGGCGTCAAGCGCGTGATCGTGCTGATGGAGCACGTCGCGAAGAAGAAGGACGGCACCGAGGACCTGAAGATCCTGCCGAGTTGCACCTTGCCGCTGACCGGCGTCGGCGTGGTCGACCGCATCATCACCGACCTGGCGGTGATGGACGTCACCCCGCAGGGCCTGAAAGTGGTCGAGCTCGCGCCCGGCGTGACCCTCGAGCAGGTGCAGGCCAAGACCGGCGTGAAGCTGCACTGAGCCTTTTGCCTGTCATACCGGCGAAAGCCGGTATCCACGCTCCGGCGTTCAGCCCGCAACAAAGCTCACATCTCGCAACCCGCTGCCAGCGCCCGCTGACAGCGGGTTGTCGCTTTGGCTGGCTTGCTCAGCGTTTGGCTGGCTGGACCATGGCCTGCAAAGGTGCCCGTGGCGGCATCGCGGGAGGTGATGCGATGAAGGTCCTGTCAGCCCTGTTCGCTGCCGGCGCGCTGCTGGCGGCTGCTCCGGCCCTGGCCTGCTATACGGTCTATGACGAGCAGGAGCGGATCGTCTACCAGGCGTTGGAAGCGCCGGTGGACATGAGCCGGCCCCTGCACGAGACCGTGCCCCGCGCGTTCCCGGGCGGGCACCTGGTGTTCGGCGACTCGCTGGACTGCCAGATGCAGTCGCCTTCGCGCACCTTCCTGCAGGCCACCAGCAGCGGCAGCCCGCCGCTGCTCACCGACGAGCGCACCGCGCGCGCCATGGGGCTGCCGCACACCATCGTGGCGGAAGGCATTGCGCTGGTTCCGGATCGTCCGGACAGCATGCGGCCGGGCGTGGTGTTGGCGGGATCGGGGTTGCCCGGTGCAGTGCCCGACACCCGGGCCATGGGCGCCGGTCCGGCAGGGTTGCCTGGCGCCACGCCGGGGACGCTGATGCGGCCCGTGCCGCGCAGCTTGGGCACCGCCCGCCGATCCGCCCCGCCCAGCCGCTGACCCGGCGCAAGCGCCCCTGCGCTGCGCGCGTGCATACTCGCGCGCGGGCGGAGGAAGAGCATGCGCATCCTGATCGTCGAAGACGATGTCCAGCTGGCTGACGCGCTGGCGGCAGGCCTGCGCCAGCTCGGGCATGCGGTGGACGGCTTCGGCAGCGGCGAGCAGGCCGATGCCGCGCTGGCAGGCGCGACCTACGATGCGGTGGTGCTGGACCTGGGGCTCCCGCGCGGCGACGGCATGGCGTGGCTGCGCCGCTGGCGGGCCCGCGGGCAGGGCGTGCCGGTGCTGATCCTCACTGCACGCGATGGCGTCGAGCAACGGGTGGCCGGCCTGGACGCCGGCGCCGACGACTACCTGGTCAAGCCGATCACCATCGACGAGCTGTCGGCCCGCCTGCGCGCGCTGCAGCGCCGACTGAGCGGCCGTGCCCAGCCGGTGTGGCGGCACGGCCGGCTCGAATTCGATCCGGCCTCGCGCCAGGCGCGCTGGCGCGGCGCTCCCGTGGAGCTGACCCCGCGCGAACTGGCGGTGCTCGAGGTGCTGATGGCCGACCCCCAGCGCGTGCAGTCCAAGGGCGCCCTGCAGGAAAAGCTGTATGACTGGAGCGGGGCGGAGCCGGAGAGCAATTCGCTGGAGGTGCACGTGCACCACCTGCGCCGCAAGCTGCACGCCAGCGTGGTGCGCACCGTGCGTGGCGTCGGCTATGCCCTGGGTGAGTGCGAGGAGCCCTCGTGAGCCTGCAGCGCCGCCTGCTGCTGTACCTGGCGATCTGCGCGCCGCTGGTGTGGGGCGTGGCGCTGTTCTTTTCCGTGCGCGGCGCGCGGCTCGAGGTCAACGAACTGTTCGACGCCGAGCTGATCCGACTGGCGCGCCAGGTGCAGGCGACCTTGCCTGCGGTGGCCCCGGTGGGCGCTGGCGCGCAGCCGCAGCGCCGCGGCCCGGGCGAGAGCGACCTGCGCGACCTGGCGATCGCAGTCTGGGATGGCGGCGGCCGGCTGGTGGTCACCGACCGCGAGGGGGTCGGCCTGCCCTACCGGCCGGCCGCCTCCGGTTTCGTCGACGAGGACCTGGCCGCCGGCGAGCCCTGGCGCATCTACTACCTGCAGTCCCCGGACGGCTCGGTCCTGGTGGCCGCAGGCCAGAAAGCCTACGAGCGCGACGAGCTGGTGTTCAGCCTGGCCGCCAGCCAGAGCATTCCCTGGCTGCTCGTGTTGCCGGTGCTGCTGGCCGCCATGGCCGGTTCGGTGCGGCTGGCGCTGGGGCCGGTGCACGCGCTGTCCGGCAACCTGCGGCGCCGGCGCGCGGAGGACCTGGCGCCGCTCGGGCCGGCCGGCGTGCCGGCGGAGCTGGCGCCGCTGGTGGAGGCGCTGAACGGGCTGCTCACGCGCGTGGGCCATCTGCTCGCGCGCGAGCGGCGCTTCACCGCCGATGCCGCGCATGAGTTGCGCACGCCGCTGGCCGTGTTGCGCGCGCAGTGGGACGTGGTCCGGCGCGCCGGCGCGGGCGAGCGCGCCGAAGCCGAAGGCAAGTTCCAGGCGGCGCTGGAGCGCATGGACCGCCTGGTGGCGCAGCTGCTGGTGCTCGCGCGCGCGGAAGCCGCGGATGCTGCCCTCCTGACCGAAGAAGTCCGCTGGTCGCCGATCGTCGAGCAGGTGGTCAACGACTGCCTGCCGCTGCTGCAGCGCCGGGCGATCGAGCTGGCCTGCAACTGGCCGGTCGACAACCGCCCCGCGCTGCCGCTGCGGGGCGACCCGCACCTGTTGACGGTGCTGCTGCGCAACCTGGTGGACAACGCCGCCCGCTATGCGCCTGCCGGCAGCACGGTCGTGCTGCGCATGGGCACCGCGAGCATCGAGGTGGAGAACGAAGGCGAGCCGCTGCCGCCGCAGGTGCTGGCCTCGCTCGGCGAGCGCTTCCGGCGCTCGCCCGGCCAGCAGGAGACGGGCAGCGGCCTGGGCGTGTCGATTGCCCAGCGCATCGCCCAGCTGCACGGGCTGGAACTGGCGCATGAGGCGGGTGCCGCGGGCCGCGGCGTGAAAGCGGTGCTGCGATTCCCGGCTGTGGCCGCTACTTCGCCCTGATCTTCTCCAGCAGCTGCCGGGCCTCGTCGCGGCGCCCCGCATCGGCGATCTGCCGGCCGGGTCGCGGCGGCGCCTTGAGCGCGCGCTCCAGGTACGGCACGGCCTTCTCACCCTGGCCGGTTTCCGCCAGGTACTCGCCGTAGAAGAAGTTGGGATCGATGCCGCTCGGGTTGACCAGCAGCGCCTTCTGCAGCAGTTCGGCCGCCTTGGCCTTGTCGCCGAAACCCACCGGCCAGCCGGGCACCTTGTAGTACAGGACGCCCAGGCTGTTGTACGCCGAGCCCTGCAGTGCGTCGGCATCGACCTGGAGGGCCGCTTCGTACAGCGACTTGGCCTGCTTGAGGAGGCCCAGCGCACCCAGGCCGCCCTTCTCGCCGGCCCAGGAGCTGACGATGATGCCTTCCCAGATCAGGGGCTCGCTGCGGCCCGGATGCGCCTCGCTCAGCATCCGCGCCTTGGCGGCGAGCGCGGCGAAACGCTTCTCGCGCTCGGACGGCGCGGTCTGGTAGCGGATCACTTCCCAGTCGCGCTGCAGTTCCAGCACCGCGTCGTCGGCAGGACCCGCAAGCGACGGCAGCGGAAGAAGGAACGTGGCCGCGGCGCCGATCAGCGCGGCGGCGGTGCACCGGCGCATGGCGCGCAGCGGTCTCGGGAAGAATGCCTGGAAGTGCATGGTCAGCCTCGTGGAAGAAGGGGATCGGAGGGGCGCGTGGCCGCGCCCGCGGCGGCCCTGCGGTGGCGCTCGAATGCGCCGTCCAGCCAGGTCGGCACGGCGCCGTTCAGGCGCACCGCCAGCCTTTCCGGGAAACCGAGGAAGCGCTCGGGCGCCTCGTCCTGCAGCAGCCGCAGCAGGGCCTGCGCGACCGCCCCGGGCTCGTCCATCGCCGTGCCGGTGGCGCGGTTGTAGGCCTCGACGGCCGCGTCGTTGAACGGCGTGCGGGTGCTGCGCGGGCCCATGAACTGGATGCGCACGGGCGAGGCCGCCAACTCGCGCCGCAGCGCCTGGGCATAGCCGCGCAGCCCGAACTTGCTGGCGCAGTAGGTGCTGAACCCGGGCAGGCCGATGGCGCCCAGCGCCGAGCCCAGGAACACCACTTGTGCCTTCGGCTGCGCCTGCAGGTGCGGCAGCAGCATCGTCGTCAGCTGCATGGGCGCCAGCAGGTTGGTGCCCAGCACCTGCTGCAGCGACTCCGGCGTCTGCGCCCCGGCCGGCCCGAAGGCGGATGCGCCGCCCGCATGCACCACCACGTTGCAGCCCCATTCGGCGGCGGCCTGGGCCAGACCCGACAGCGCGGCGGCGTCCGTCAGGTCGGCGTCGCGCCAGCTGGCGCAGTCGCTGCCCAGGTCCTCCAGCTCGCGCGCTTGCGCCGCCAGCCGCGCGGGTGATCGGCCCGCCAGCAGCAGCTTCGCGCCCGACCCCGCCAGCTCGCGGGCGCTGGCCTGGCCGATGCCGCCGGTGGCGCCCGTGAGCAGGATGCGCGCGTGCTCCGGCCTCATGCCGCCGCCTTCGCCGGGTCGGGCAGAGGCGTCGGGATCGGCAGGCCGCGGTACACGTCGCCGTACAGCCGGTAGAACACCTGCGCGGCGTGCACGATGTCGGCCTGGTCCCGGGGGTCGTCGATCCGGTTCATCAGGCGCTCGAAATGCGCGACGTGCTCGCGATCCAGCGTGCCGTGCGAGCGCAGGTAGGACAAGGCACTGTCGGGCAGTTGCAGCCCCTGCTGGATGCGGTCGGCCGCCATCAGGGCCAGCGACACGCTGGTGCCTTCCAGCACGTGCACCATGCCGAAGAAGGCCAGCGGGTTGCGCCGGGCGATCAGGTCGTAGGCATAGGCCACCATGACCTCGGTGGCCACCGCCGGGCGGCCATGGCGCACTGCCTGGGCGTCGGCGCCGCAGGCGTGCAGGTCATCGAGGATCCACTCGTCGTGGCCGGACTCTTCCTCGATGTATTCATGGAGCGGTTCGCGCAGCCACTCGCGGCCCGGCGGCAGCGCCGCCCGGCACGCGCCCAGCAGCGGCACCGTGTGCCGTACATGGTGGAAGGCCTCGGTCAGGAAGGCGACGTAGCTGGGCAGGGCGACCTCGCCGCGCAGGCAGCCCTGGATGATCGGTGCAGTCAGCAGGCCGGTGCGGGCGGTGGCGGTCTGCGCCTGGAGTGTCTGGAAGAAGGATGTCATGGGTTCGTGGCGGGTGGATCGGAAGGCAGTTGCAAAGCGCCGGCATGCGCTTGCAGGATGGCGGGGCGGCAGGGCCGACCGTTCGGGGTGGCGAAGCCGGTCTGCGGGCTGAAGGCGCCGCAGGCGCGCACCCAGCGGCCGATGCGCGCGTAGTCGGGCAGGCCGGCGTTGGCGACGTCCACGGCACGCTGCAGGTCCTGTGCCGTCACGCCCTCGTGCGCGGGCCACAGCACGGCGCACAGCTGCGGCTGCGCATCGCCGAATACCGCAGCGTCGGCGACGCCCGCCTGCTCCTGCAGCGCGCCTTCCACCCACTCGGGAGAGACGTTGCGGCCGAACGAGGTGATCAGCACGTTCCTGCGCCGGCCCCGCAGGTGCAGGAAGCCGTCGGCGTCGAGCGAACCCAGGTCGCCGGTGCGCCACCACTCGCCGGGTGGCCTGGCGTCGCCGAGATAGCCGCGGAACAGGGAGCCCGCGACTTCCACTTCGCCGTCGGCAGCGATGCGCACGCGCGCATGCGACAGCGGCTTGCCGGCGCTGCCGGGTCGATCGGCGCCCGGCCGGTTGAGCGTCTGCACGGACGCACCTTCGGACAGCCCGTAGCCTTCGTAGGCGGGGATGCCGCACGCGCGGGCTTGCTGCAGCAACTGCGCGCCCACCGCGGCGCCGCCGACAGCGACGAAGCGCAGGCTCGCCGGCACCTGCGTGCGGGTGTGCCGCAGCCATGCGGTCCATCCGCGCAGCATCTGCGGCAGCAGGATCAGGCTGTCCGGCCGGCGTGCCTGGAGCGTGGCGTGGAACACCACCGGGTCGAAGCGCGCAGCGCCGCCCAGTCCCAGTTGGGCCAGCGGCAGCGCAATGCAGGCGCCGCCGTTGGCCAGTGGCGCCATCAGGCCCGCGACGTTCTCCAGCAGCACGGGGAAGGGCAGGGCGCACAGGTGCCGACGCAGCCCGAGCGGCCGCAGCGCTTCCAGCACGCCCAGCGTCACGGCGTCCAGCGCCGCCCTTCCCAGGCACACCCCCTTGGGCGTGCCGGTGGTCCCCGAAGTGAAGGTGACCTTGCCGGTGCCGGGGGGCATGGTCACCGATGGCGCCGGCAAGCGAACCAGATCCAGCCATTCGCCCGCGACGGCCAGCGGCTGCGGCGAAGCGGGCGACCCCGCTTGCGACCACCCGGGCTGGGTGAGCAGCGCGTCCACGCCGGCCACCTGCAGCGCGTGCCGCGCTTGCGCCGGCGTGAAGAACAGCGGCAGGGGCACATGCACCAGCTGCGCGATGTCCGCGGCCCGGTCCGCGACGATCCAGGCCGGCGAGTTGTCCAGCAGCGTGGCGAGCACCCGCACGCCGGCCGCCCGCAGCAGGGCCGCGAGGTGATCGGCGCAGGCCTGCAGCTCGCCGTGCGAAAGCGTGTACTCCGGCCCTTCGATGGCCGTGGCGGACGGGTTCGAGGCCGCGTTCACGCCGCCGCTCCTGTCGCGCGCTGGAACTGCTGCAGCTGCCGCAAGGCCGACGGCAGGTGGCCGGCCAGCACCACCGGCCGGTGCTCGTAGTAGCGGCCCCAGCGCGCGGCCTCCTCGCCCAGCGCCGAAGGGTCGGCGGCGCCCAGGCTGAGGGGCGCTACGCCTAGGCGCAGGAACAGCCGGCGCAACTCCTCGGTCAGCGTGCCCACCACCCACTGGAAGCCCTGGTCCGCGAGGTGCGGCCCCATCAGTAGGATCAGGCGACGGCCCTGCCCGGGCTGGCGCGCCGCCAGGCTGCCGACCTCCACGATGCGGCTTCGGCCGGGCACGCGCCCCGTGGCCGAGCCGAGCAGGGCCTCCACGGGCTGGGGCAGATAGCGCTCCAGGAACAAGGGACCTTCGTCCGCGCTGCGCCAGGCCGCCGCCGCGACGATGCGGCCGCCCTCGCGCAGGCTGACCAGCGTAGTCGCGAAGCGATCCAGCTGCGCGCCGAAACGCTCGGCGAATACGCCGGCTATGAAGGCCTCGACCTCGGGGCGGCCGGGGTCCTGCGGGCCGTGGACGGCCAATGGGCCGGGCGGGGTGTCGCTGCGCGAAGGCGGAACGTATGCATCGCCGGAGCCGACATCCGGCATCGCCATCAGCATGGGCACTTCCTCTCTCGAATCCGCTCGGGGCGGCGGACGGAAAGGGATGCTCGGCGGCAGACCTTAACGGGACATTAAGGCGGCACCGGGTGCAGCGGCGCCGGTCGGGGCGCGCCTATCGAAAGGGCCGGCTCCCGTAGCGCGAGTGCTTCAGGCCGAACCGCCACGGCACGTCCACGGCCTTGCTGATGCCGATGCGCGGGCCGCAAACGACTTCCACTTCGCCGCTGCGGGCGAGCACCTGGAACGGCGCGCGATCGAGCCGGTGCCCGTTCATATCGTGCGTGATCGCCAGCGCCTGTCCCAGCTTGCCCGGTCCGGAGCACAGCAGCCTGTCCTCGTGCAGGCCGCGCCGCTCGCGCATGACGTCGATCCCGTGCGTGGGTTCCAGCGCGCGGATCAGCACCCCCGCGCCGTGGCCCGCCTCGCGGCAGACGAAGTTCAGGCACCAGTGGATGCCGTACGAGCGGTACACATAGGCGCGGCCCGGCGGCCCGAACATCGCGGCATTGCGCGCAGTGGGGCCGGTGTAGGCATGCGAAGCCGGGTCCTCGCGGTCGTAAGCCTCGGTCTCCACGATCAGGCCCCCGATGCCGTCGATCAGCAGCGTGGCGCCGATCAGCGCTTGCGCGACCTCGTGGGAATCGGCGTCGAAATCCGCGGCGACCAGCGCGCGGGCCGTGGGCGTTGCCCCTCTGCGTGCACGCTCGTGGCTGGAGACGGGGCTGCCAGCCGGCAAGGGCGGTTCGGCTGGGGCGGGAGAGAGGTGTTTTTCGGCGCGGCGGGACAAGGGCTCAAGCATGCCATGCGCGCGCTGCGAGCCGGCGATTTCCCTGACGGAACGAAACAGACGAGGGCTTCGGTTTACTGTATAAATGACCAGTATTTTCCTCGTCTTCGATTCTCCCTCCCATCCCCCATGCACCCCGCTGCAGCCTTGGCCGTCCCCGATGTCTGGCGAGTGCAGGACCTCGCGGCGGAAGCGTGCACGCTGTCCAGCGGGCATGAGCCGCTCGACCGGCACCTGCCCGGCGGCGGCTGGCCGATGGGCAGCCTGGTCGAGCTGATTGAGCCCCGTCCGCACATGCCCATCTGGCAACTCGTGCTGCCGGCGCTCGCCCAACTCACCCGCGAGCAGCCCGGCCCCATCGTGCTGGTCGGCGCACCGCATCCGCCCTTCGGCCCGGCGCTGTCGGCGCAAGGCCTGGCGGCCGACCGCCTGCTGTGGGTCCGCACCGATGCCGCCGCCGCGCGCCTGTGGGCCGCCGAGCAGGCGCTGCGTTGCGCCGACGTGCTGGGCCTGCTGGCCTGGCTGCCGCAGGTGCGCGCGCAGGACTTGCGGCGGCTGCACCTGGCGGCGCGCCGGCATCGCAAGCTGCTGTTCGTGGTGCGCGGCCTGCCGGTGTTGCGCCAGGCCAGCCCGGCGCCGTTGCGGCTGCTGCTGGAAGGCGTGGACGAACTGCAGCTGCGCATCGTCAAACGCAAGGGCCCGCCGCTGGAAGAACCGATCCTGCTGCCGTCAATGCCGGCTCGCATGCAGGCCCTGCTGGCCTCGCGTCGCCGCGGCCCGCAGGACGCACCCCTCCCCCAACCCGAACAAAGGAGATCGCATGTACTGGATCGCCTTGTCACCGTCCCTTGAGGGCGAGCGCCTCGCCTGGACCTGGTGGGCCCTGCGCTTCACGCCGCGCGTCGCGCAGGTCGAGGAAGCCCTCCTGCTGGAGGTCTCGGCCAGCCTGCGGCTGTTCGGCGGCCGCCGCGGGCTGCTGCAGCTGCTGCTGAAGTCGCGCACGGATCTGCAGGCGCCCCGCTGGGCCGCAGGGCCTACGTCGCTGGTGGCGCTGGCGCTACTGCGCTGCAGGCTGCGGTCGCAGCCGATCCCGCCGGCCGTTCCAGACGACCTGCCGCTGGAGTTGCTGACCGCCGCCGTTCCGCACGCGCTCCTGCTCGAGCGCACCGGCATCCGCAGCTGGGGCCAGTTGCGCGCGCTGCCGCGCGGCGGCCTGTCACGTCGCTTCGGTGCGGAGTTGCTGGCGGCGCTGGATGCCGCGTACGGCCAGCGTCCCGAGCAGTACCCCTGGGAAACGCTGCCCGAAGCCTTCGACCTGAACGTGGAGCTGGCTTGCCTGGCCACCGCCGCACCCGAGCTGATGCACGCTGCCGAGCACCTGCTGCGGCTGCTGCAGCACTGGGTGCAGGCGCGCAACCGCGGCGTGCTGGGGCTGGAGCTGGAATGGACGCTGGACTTGCGCCGCCTCGACGGCGTGTCGCTGCCGCCCAAGGAGCAGCTGCCGGTGCGCACCGCCCAGCCCACGCAGGAGATGGCGCACCTGCGCCGGCTGGTGGGCGAACACCTGGCGCGTGCCACGCTGGCGGCGCCGGCCAACCACCTGCGCTTGCGCTCGCTGGAAACCGTGCCCTGGGCCGGCGCCACCACCAGCTTGCTGCCGCAGGAGCGGGCCGAGGGCGAGCGGCTGCACCAGCTGGTCGAGCGCCTGTCGGTGCGACTGGGCGAAGACAGCGTGCTGGTGCCGCAGGCGCAGCAGGACCACCGCCCCGAATGCAAGCAGGAATGGCGTCCGGCCAAGGCGCACGAGGCCACGCCGTGCGCCGACAGCGATGCGCTCTATCCCACCTGGCTGTTGCCGCAGCCGTTGAAGCTGCGCATGCAGGGCGAGACGCCGTGCTTCGGCGGCCCGCTGCGCCGGCTGGCGCGCCTGTACCGCGTAGAGACCTCTTGGTGGGAAGAGCCCGGCCCGACCCTGCGCGACTACTTCATCGCCCGCAGCCCGCAGGCCGGGCTGGTGTGGATCTACCGCGAGCGGCCGCGGCAACTGGCGCAGGGCCTCGCAGGCTCCGACCGCTTCGACTGGTACCTGCAGGGCCTGTATGCCTGAGAGCACCGGCAAGCCCAAGCCGCTGCTGGACGAGGAGCGGCTGCCGCCGGTGCTGGGCAGCGGTCCGGACCTGCTGCCTCGCTATGCGGAGCTGCATTGCCTGACCAACTTCAGCTTCCAGCGCGGCGCCTCGCACCCGCAGGAGCTGGTGCGGCGCGCCTATGACCTCGGTTACGAAACGCTCGCCATCACCGACGAATGCTCGGTGGCCGGCGTGGTGCGCGCCTGGTCCGGATTGCGCGATTACCTGGACTTCATCCGCCGCCTGGAAGAGGCTTATCCCGACCAGCGCCGTTTGCGGCCGTTTCGCCTGCTGTACGGATCCGGGTTCGACTTCGGCGATGGCCGCCTGATTGCCCTGGCGCGCGACCTGAAGGGCTGGGGCGGCTTGTGCGAGTTCATCACCGCGGCGCGCACCACCGCGCCCAAGGGGACGTATGCGGTCGCCTGGGATCGCAGCGACCTGGGATTGCTGCAAGGCTGCGAGATCCTGTTCGCGCCGCAGCGGCTTGCGGGCCGGCGCATCGACCTCGATGCGTTGTGCCAACGCCTGCAAACCTTGCGCGCGCTGTACGGCGACAGCTTGTGGCTGGCCGTGAACCTGCCGCACTTGCTGGACGACGACCTCTGGCTGGCCGACCTGCGCGAAGCGGGCGAACGCGCCGGCGTACCGCTGGTCGCCACCGGCGACGTGCACATGCACGCGCGATCGCGCAAGCCGCTGCAAGACGTGATCACCGCGGTGCGCCTGGGCCAGCCGGTGGCCGATTGCGGCCTGGCGCTGCAGGGCAACGCCGAGCGCCACCTGCGCCAGCGCAAGCGGCTGGCCGAGCTCTATCCGCGCGAACTGCTGGACCACAGCCTGCAGGTGATGGAGCGCTGCCGCTTCGATCTGGACGAGATCCGCTACGACTACCCGCTGGAGACCGTGCCGCCCGGCATGACGCCGACCCAGGCGCTGCGCCACCTCACTTACGAAGGCGCGAAGGAGCGCTACCCGCAAGGCATCCCGCAGCGCGTGGTGGAGTTGCTGGAAAAGGAATTGCCGCTGATCGAGCAGTGCCGCTACGAGATGTTCTTCCTGACGGTGCACGACATCGTGCGTTTCGCCAACGACAAGAAGATCCTCTGCCAGGGCCGCGGTTCGGCAGCCAACTCGGTGGTGTGCTTCTGCCTGGGCATCACGGCGATGGACCCGATGCTGTCGCAGCCGCTGCTGGAGCGCTTCATCAGCGTGGACCGGCGCAACGAACCGCCCGACATCGATGTCGACTTCGAGCACGAGCGGCGCGAGGAGGTGATCCAGTACATCTACGGCAAGTACGGCCGCGACCGGGCCGCCATCGCCGCCGTGGTGATCGGCTACCGCACCCGCAGCGCGATCCGCGACATCGGCAAGGCGCTGGGCGTGGCCGGGCCGCTGGTCGATGCCTTCGCCAAGGACCACTTCTGGTTCGACGACCGCATGGCGCCCGATCGGCTGCGCGAGATGGCGGCGCGCTGTGGCGTGCCTCTGGCGGACCACCAGGCGCGCCTGTGGCTGGAGTTGGCATCGCAGCTCATGGGCTTTCCGCGCCACCTGTCGCAGCACGTGGGCGGCTTCGTCCTCACGCAGACGAAGCTCACGCGCCTGGTGCCGGTGGAGAACGCCGCCATGGCCGACCGCTCCATCATCCAGTGGGACAAGGACGACCTGGAGGACATGGGCCTGATGAAGGTCGACGTGCTGGCGCTGGGCATGCTCAGCGCCATCCGCCGCTGCATCGACCTGGTGTCGCAGCGGCGCGGCGCACCTTTCACGCGCTACGACATTCCGACGCACGACGACGCCGCCTTCGAGATGATCCGGCGCGCCGACACGGTGGGCGTGTTCCAGATCGAGAGCCGCGCCCAGATGTCCATGCTGCCTCGGCTCAAGCCACTGGAGTTCTACGACCTGGTGGTGCAGGTGGCCATCGTGCGGCCCGGCCCCATCACCGGCGGTATGGTCCACCCCTACCTGAAGGCGCGTGCGCGCAAGGCCAAGGGCGAGGCGATCGAGTACGAGCGCTCGCGCTACGACGGCGCCGAACCGCGCCTGAAGAAGGCGCTGGAGCGCACGCTGGGCATCCCGATCTTCCAGGAGCAGGTGATGGAGATCTCCATGCTGGCCGCCGGCTTCTCGGCCACCGAAGCCGACGCGCTGCGCCGTGCGATGGCAGCCTGGAAGCGCAAGGGTGGCGTCGACAAGTTCGAGGCGCGCCTGAAGGGCGGCATGCAGGCCAACGGCTACAGCACCGAGTTCGCCGACCGCATCTACGAGCAGATCAAGGGCTTCGGCGACTACGGCTTCCCGGAAAGCCACGCCTACAGCTTCGCGCTGCTGGCCTGGTCCAGCAGCTGGCTCAAGTGCCACGAGCCGGCCTGCTTCCTGGCGGCGATGCTGAATTCGCAGCCGATGGGGTTCTATGCGCCGTCGCAACTGATCCAGGATGCGCAGCGGCATGGCGTGCAGGTGCTGCCGCCGGACGTGTCGGCCAGCGACTGGGACAGCACGCTGGAAGGCGAGATGGTGCAACCAGCGGTGCGGCTGGGGCTGCGCCTGGTGGGCGGCTTGCGCGAGGAAGCGGCACGGCGCATACCGGAAGCACGTACGAACGGTGCTTTCACCGACACCGAAGACCTCGCCTTGCGCGCGCGGCTGGACGTGCAGGACCTCGCCGCGCTGGCCGCCGGCGATGCGCTGCAATCCTTGGCCGGGCATCGTCGCCAGCAGGTCTGGGAAGCCTCCGCCCAGCGCCGCGCGCCGGAGTTGCTGCAGCACGCGACTATCCGCGAGGAAGCGCTGGCGCTGCCCGCGGCGCACGAAAGCGAGGAGATCGTGTTCGACTACGCGTCGCTCGGCCTGACCTTGCGGCGGCATCCGCTGGCGCTGCTGCGCCCCAAGCTCGCCCGCATGCAATTCCGGAACGCGGACCAGCTGCAGCAGCTGCCCGATGGCCGCCGTGTCTCCGCCTGCGGCATGGTCACCGTGCGCCAGCAGCCCGCCACCGCCAACGGCACCATCTTCGTCACGCTGGAAGACGAGACCGGCCCGGTCAACGTGATCGTCTGGAAGAGCGTGCGCGAGCAGCAGCGCGAAGCGCTGATGCATGCCCGCCTGCTGGCCGTGCACGGCACTTGGCAGCGCGACGCCGCCAGCGACGGCCGCGTCTGCCACCTGATCGCCGAAGGGCTGGAGGACTTGACGCCGCTGCTCGGGCGGCTGGGCCGGCAAAGCCGCAGCCGGGATTTCCGCTAGATCGTGAAATGTCCAGCATTTCAGGCATAAATAAGGTAGGAGAGCTAGAATACTGGACATGCCAGCGGCTTCAGATGTCACTTCGGTCCTGGATCGCCAACTGTTGGTCCAGTTGGGCGACCGCCTCAAGCGTGTGCGCCGGAAGCAGGGCTTGACCACCGTCTCGCTAGCGCAGCGGGTTGGGATCTCTCGTACAACACTCAATGCAGTAGAAGCTGGCGAGCCCGCCCCCACCATGGGCACCTACCTGCGGGTGATGTCGGCTTTGGGCGTGTCTGGCGACTTGGCGCTGGTGGCGAGCGACACGCTTCGACCTCCTCAGGACGAGCCGGATGCAAGACAGGCCAAACAACCGGGGCCTCCCGTACAGGTGGTGGTCACCGCGGGAAACGCGCAGCACGAGGTCCAGGACCTGCAGAGCCTGATGCTGCACAAGGAGGCCGTTCGCCTGATGCACCAGCAGCCGGAATTGATCCAGCAGGCGCTGAACACCTTGGACAAGTGGCGCGGCTCCGGAGACACCCGCTCCCGATTCTTATGGGACGAATGGTCGGTGATCCTGCACCGCAAGGCCTGGCGCCGGGCCTTGGCTCGTACGCGACGCTCGAAAGAACTTCGCCAGGCGTCGCCGCTGCCTACCGTCCTGCCGCCCGAGGTCCGGCAAAGCGTCCTCGATCAGGTTCAGGAGCTCATACGAGGGGTCACGCTGGGCAGCCGTTGACACCGGGCATGGCAGAAGCGGACAGTGCTGCGCCATGAACCGCGAAGACCTGGAACACCTGATTCGAGCAGCGGGTGATGTCACCGGCGAGTACGAGTTCGTCATTGTGGGCAGCCAGTCGATCCTGCGATGTCCGCCGAAGGCCAGCCCATCCGCTACCTGCGCACCACCTTCGTGCCGGACAGCGGCCGCTGCATGTGCCTGTTCGAGAGCGACAGCGCCACCCGCGTGGAGGAACTCAACCGCGCCGCGCAGATCCCCTTCACCAAGGTCACGCCGGCGCTGCACCTGGCACCCTGACCTTGTCTTTTTCCCTCCCCTCTGGGGGAGGGCCGGGGTGGGGGCGCTCCCGCCGTGTGAAGCCAACTACGAAGTGCTGCGAAGCGCTTCGGCTTCGCGCAGCAGTCCTTGTACCTGCCCGCCCGGCGCTCCGTACACCACCATACGTACATCCAGCCCGGAGTCGTGCGCCAGCGCGAACGCGCGCCGCATCGCGGCAGTGATCCAGTCGTCGTCATTGCCGAAGGCGCCGCCGCCTAGCCGAGTCAGGTAGACGACCGGCGAGCCACCTTCGGCCCGGTTCAGGCACCCGGCCAGCAGCGTGGCCTCGTAAGCCGCTTCCAGCACCAGCGTGGCGATGCGGGCCCAGGGCCCGTCGTCCAGGCGGTTGTAGCTCACCGGCAGCGCCGAGCAGAACGCCTGCGAGACGAGCTGCTCGCGATCGGGCACGTCGGTCACCTGCACGCCGCCATGCAAGCCAATGCGCAGCAGGGCCCGCCATTGATCGAGCTGCTCCGGCGTCGCTGCGGCCAGGAACGCATCCACGGACTGCAGCCCCTCGCGCGTGAACATGGCGTAGCCGTTGCGCATGGCCCAGGGCTGCTCGCCGGCATGGCCCCAGGCGGCGCCCAGGTCGGTCAGGGTGTCGATCTGCCGATCGGCCGTCTGCCCGCGGCCGCCGGGCAACTCGACCAGGTAGTTGCGCAAGATCGTCCCCGCGCCCGCGGCAATGGCGCACGCCGGCCCCTGGGTGCGATCGTTGATGTACCCGGTCACGCCGTCTTCCGGCGTGACGCCCGGCCCCACCATCTCCAGCAGGTTGAATTGCGAGGCGACCTGGAACAGCGCGCCGGCTGCATCCTCCTGCGCGTGCAGCTTGCGCACGTCGCCTTGCACCATGGACAAGCGCAAGGGAGCGAGGGTGCGCGACAGGGCGGCCACGCGCGAGCGCAACTCGCCCAGGCTGGGCACCTCCAGCTGCCCGACCTTCCAGCCGCGCGAGATGCGGTCCACGTGCAGGCACCCGTCGACAGCCGACAGGCGCTGCTGCGTGTCGGCGTAAGAGCGCTCACCAAAGCCCGTGATGCGTTCGAACCAGTCCATGAATCCCTCCTGCAATACCCGCGCGGGACGCGCGAGGGCCACCCTGTCAGCACCCAGGCTCATCCCGTGAGCCCGGCCAGGCTGCTGGCGAGCCGCCACACCTGACAAACGACCAGTGCGCCAGGCTCGGAGCATGAGCCCCGCGGCGCCCACGATGGCAAGCCTGTCCACCCCATCAGGAGCTTGCCATGACCGCCATCTTGCACACCACGCTGCCCGCCAGCCACGTCCGTCTGACCGACCACGCCGCCATCCGGATGCGCCAACGCGGCATCCCGGCCTGGTTCCTGGATCTCCTGGTCGAGCACGGCAAGAGCACGCACGACGGGCACGGCGCCATCGTCAAGAGCGTGTGCAAGGCCACCCGCCGCCGCCTGCAGCAGGTGCTGCCGCGCGAGCAGTACGCGCGGGCCGAGCGCTGGTTCAACGTGTATGTCGTGGTGTCGCACGATGATGCCCTCGTGACCGCGGCGCACCGCACCCATAGGCGCTATCACTGATGCACCAGGCAGATGCCAGGTGCAAGATGTTCCGACATCAAGAACGAGGGAGCGCAGCGGCGTGAGCGAGCTTGTACGTCTTTATCGCTACCGGGAGCTCCTGAACGGGCGCCGCGCCCTCTCCGCGCTGGAGTTGCAGCAGCGGCTGGAGATTTCCCCCGCGACTTTCAAGCGTGACATCGCCAAGTTGCGTGACCAGATCGGCTTGCCGATCCGCTTCGACCGAGAGCGCGGCGGCTACATGCTGGAGGCCGGAGACAGCCATGAGTTGCCAGGCTTATGGTTCCGCCCCGAGGAGATCCAGGCCCTGGTCACCATCCAGCACCTGCTGGAGCAGCTCGAGCCCGGCATGCTGGGTCCCAAGCTGCGGCCTCTGCAGGACCGCCTGGCGCAACTCATGGAGAGCCATGGGCTCGCGCAGCAGGACGTGGCCCGCCGCATCCGCCTGGTGCATGCCGGCAAGCGGCAGCTCAAGCCGCAGCACTTCGAGGCGGTCGCCGCGGCCACCATGGGCCGGCGCCAATTGCGCGTGCGCCACTTCAACCGCCAAAGCGGCGAGAGGACCGAGCGCACCCTTTCGCCGCAGCGCCTGGTGCACTACCGCGACAACTGGTATGTCGATGCCTGGTGCCACATGCGCGAGGACCTGCGCAGCTTCTCGGTCGATGCGCTCGCCGACGTGCACATGCTCGACGATGTCGCCAGGGACATCGAAGAGGCCACCCTCGACGAGAAGCTGGGCGCCGGCTACGGCATCTTCGGCGGCGCGCCGGTGGCCTGGGCGGTGCTGCGGTTCACGCCGGAGCGGGCGCGGTGGGTGCGGCGGGAGCAGTGGCATCCGAAGCAGAAGGGGCGGGACGAGGCGGGTGGCGGGTATGTGCTGGAGGTGCCGTACTCGGATGATCGGGAGATCCTGGGGGACATCCTGAGGTTCGGATCGGACGTCCAGGTGTTGGCGCCGCAGGACCTCCGTCGGAAGGTGCAGCAGAGCCACTGGGCTGCGTCCGGGAACTGCCCACCGGCGGGCAAGCCGGAATAGCCAACCCTTAGTGCGCGATGACCCTGAAACAGGAAGCACTGGAAATCCCGCTCACCGGGTCTCCCTTGCTTCTGTTGATGCCCGGCTTGGGGCGCCGAATAACCCGCGCACTGCCTCATTGCAGGTGATAGCACTTTCTGATATCTTCTTTGCGTGAATGCCAAGCAACGCAAGACGCTCGCTGCCATCTTCGCGCAGCCGACGTCCGCTTCCATTCCGTTTGCCGACATCGAGTCGCTCATCAAGGCCCTCGGTGGCACCGTATCGGAGCGCGAGGGATCCCGGGTCCGGATCGAGTTGCGGGGTGAACAGTGGCGCTGCCACAGGCCCCACCCGGGAAAGGAAGCCAAGCGCTACCAGGTGGAGGAAGCGCGTGAACTCTTGGAACGTGCAGGAGTGAAGCCATGAACACCATGTCCCACAGGGGCTACACCGCTCGCGTCGAATACGACGAGCGCGACGACATCCTGGTCGGCCGCATTCTCGGCATCCGAAGCATCATCAGCTTTCATGCCGCGACTGTCGCCGAGTTGAGAGCGGAGTTCGAAAAGGCAGTTGACGAGTACCTTGGCGACTGCAAGAAGGAGGGCGTGCAGCCCGAGAAGCCGGCCTCCGGCAAGCTGCTGCTGCGCGTGCCTCCCGAGGTCCATGGTCGTGCGCTGGTGGCGGCCCAAGCCGCCGGCAAGAGCCTGAACCAGTGGGCTACTGAAGTCCTGAAGGATGCCGTTCAGGCAGGCAACTGACTGCGTTGGCTGCGGACGCCGGGCGATTCGGCATCGAGCGCATGAACGCTGCACGGATGCGTGGATCCTCCGCTTTCGGGGAGGATGACGAGACTCCCCTTGCGACAGCGGCAATCAACGCCATTCGGCAGGCCCGGCCACAATCCAACCCCGCATGGAACCCTCTCCCCAAGCTATCTCCACCGCCCTCCTCGTCGCCGAAGCCTTCGGCACGCTCGCCTTCGCCGTCTCCGGCCTGATCGCCGCGGCCGGCCGCAAGTTCGACGCCGTGGGCGTGGTGATGGTGGCCGGTGTCACAGCCTTCGGCGGCGGCACGCTGCGCGACGTGCTGCTGGAGCGGCGGCCGTTCTTCTGGGTCGAGCGGGTCGAGTGGCTGTGGGCGCTGCTGGTGCTGTGCCTGCTGGCGATGCTGCTGCTGCGCGCACGGCACTTCGGTGTCACGCGGCGGGCGCTGCTGTGGCCCGACGCGATCGGCCTGGGGCTGTTCACGGCCAACGGCGCGCAGCTCGCGTTGGCCATGGGGATGCCGGCGCTGGTGTGCGTGCTGATGGGAATGATCACTGCGGTATTCGGCGGCGTGCTGCGCGACGTGCTGTGCAACGACCTGCCGGCGGTCTTCAGCGACCACAGGCCCTATGCCGTGTGCTCGTTCGCCGGCGGCTGGGTGCTGCTGGGTGCGCACGCGCTCGGCTCGCCGGTATGGCTGGCGCTGATCGTGGCGACGCTGGCCACCGCCAGTTTGCGCATGGCGGCGGTCTTCAGCGACTGGTCGCTTCCGCCCTGGAAGACGCACGAGGACGCCTGAGCGGCGGCTGCATGCCGGTGGCCTCGCACAGCCGATCCAGCGTCCAGCCGTCGCCGAGCAGCACCATGCGCGTGTGCAGTTCGTCCAGCAGGGCCTCGTCGACCTCGGCGCCCAGGCAGCGCAGCATCTTGTCGCGCACGTCCACATAGACCAGTTCGTGGTGGCGCGCGAGCGCGCGCCACAGACCATGCGCCCCAGTGGACTGGCGGGCGCCGCTGATCAGGCACAGGCCCGAGCCGAGCGCCCATTCATACACCGCCGTGGCGATACCGCGGCGCTGGTAGTCGGGCGAGTAGCGCGAATGCGGCGCGCGCAGGTGGCGGTCGGCGCGGCGGTTCAGTTCGATCAGGCGGTTGAACACGGTGTAGCCGGCCAGGCAGCCGCGCACCACGTCCTCGACGTAGACGTAGTACTCGCCGTCGGCCTCGCGCGTGCGGAACACCAGGCCGGGCAGGTGGGTCGGCACGGTGGCGATGCCGAACATCGAGTCGCCGGGCGTGCGCAGGCGGCGGTACAGGTTGTCGAGTTCGGTTTCGAGGTCCTCGGGGCGAAGGTCGACGTCGATGCGCAGTTCGGTGCGGCCTTCGGCCACGGCGCGTGGCGATAGCCAGCGCGACCACCATTTGGAGGCGCGTTGCGCTGGGTCCCCGCCCCCCGCCTTCGCGAGGGCAGGCTGCGTTTGGGGATGATGATCTTTCTTCGTCATTCCCGCGAAGGCGGGAATCCAGTGCTTCCACACTTCGTCAGGTGCGAAAGGCAGTGGGATGTTCAGGGCCGTCATGGCAAGCTCCTCCTCTCACGCCACGCAATACCCGGCCCAGCAGCCGCTCATCAGGGCTTCGGGCCGCGAACTCGCGCTGACGCGCGCGCTGGTGTCCCAGGTGTCGCGCGGCACGGAGAGGCCGGCGAACACGCCGTAGCCCTCGCCGGCGCGCAGCTCGCCCGTGGCGAACAGGCTCTCGCCGGCGCGGATGGAACCGCCCGCGGTGATGCCGTCGCCGGCGCGGATGCCCCAGCCGGCGTCCAGGTGCCAGCGGGCATGGATGGAGCCGCCGCACTGGATGCCCTGTTCGGCGCGCACGCTTGCCCCTGCCTCGATGCAGCCGCCCGCGCGCACACCCTTGCGACAGGCGAGCTCGCCGTCCACGCGCAGTTCCTGGCCGGCGACGATGCCGCCGGCGACATCCAGGCCTTCGTGGCAGGCGATGTCCCACCCGACGCGCAACTCGCCGCCGCAGCGCACCGGCGCACGCGCTTCGAGTCCCCACGCGACGTGGATGTCGCCGCCGGCTTCCAGCGCACCCTCGCAGTGCAGCCCGCCTTCCACCCGGATGTCCTCGCCCACGGTCACGGGGCCGCCCACGCGCAGGCCCGCGCCGCAGCGGATCGAGCGGCCCGCGCGCAGCACGCCGTCCACCTCGATGCCGCCGCGCACTTCGATCGTGCCGGCGAACACCACGGCGGCCGCCTCGATCGCATCCACGCTGAGCACGGCATTGGTCGGGCCGAACTGCGACAGCAGCCAGCACGCGTCGTCCACGCGGCCGGCAGCCACGAGCGAGTCCAGCAGTTGCTGGTAGTCGCCGCGGTCCTCGTGGTGGCGCACGAACCAGCGAAAGCCGGCGGCGCAGGGGCTCTTGGCCCGGATCAAGCTCTTCGTCAGGTCCATGCGGGGCGATGCCGCCCGCCGGCCTCACGGGCCGGTCACGGGCAGTCCATGGGCGGACTTGTCCCGCAAGGCGGGATCAGGCCGCGAGAGCGCTGGGTGGTGGCCCGGCGATGAAGAGGTAGCGCGAAAGGGGGAGGGTTATCGCCGGGCGGTGGGATGTGCGACCGGCCGATGGGGGCGGATCGCACGCACGGCCGCACGCCTCGCCGCGAGCGGGCGATTCATCGAAGGGCTGATGAACGAAGGGCGTGCCATGGAAGCGATGGTTGGGTGCCCGACGACGAAGTCATCGGACGCGCGGATGGTAGTCCGCATCCAATGTCGCACGCCAGCGAGCGGTTATTGCGCTCGCATGCCGCCGCAATACTGGCACGCGGCGCAGGTGAATGCTTGCCCTGGCAGCAGGGTCTTTCTATACTCGGCCCCATGAATCGCCTGACGCGTGTCCGTTTTGCCTCCTCCGCCGCCCTGCGCGCCGCGGGGCAATCGCGTGCGCGTGCGCGTGCGCTGCTGCTGCTCCAGTGCGGCCTGCAGCGAACGCCTGCGCATCCGTAGGCCCGGCGGTCCGCTTCCTTCCCCTCCCCACGCAGACCATCGACCGCCGGGCCTGAGCACCCAGCGCGGCAGCGCGCCCCCAGCGGGCGCCGCCGATGGAGCCTTTCACCTTTCACCTGCCTGCCGCGCCTTCGACGCGGTGGCACCCGCCTTTGGAGGGATGGGAGATGAACATCCAGACCGTAGTGGTCCTCACCGACCTCTCGCTGCGCGAGAGCATGGCCGTGCAGCGCGCCTGCCAGATCGCCGAAACCCATGGCGCCCAGCTCAAGCTGGTGTACGCGCCATCCGGCTCGCACGAGCCGCAACCGAATGCCGACCGCCGCCTTGCCAATGCCGCCGCGCAGATCGAGGAGTCCTCGGGCTTGCGCGTGAGTTGCGCCGTGGCGCGCGGCGGATCGATAGCCGCCATCGCGGCCGAACTCGCCGGGTCCGACCTGCTGGTGCTGCCCGACCGGCGCGAGCGCACGCTGGCGGCGCTGTTCGCGGGGCAACCCGCCCAGCGGCTGCTGCGCAGTACCGGGTCGCCGGTGCTCGTCGTGCGGTCGGTGCCTGCCAAGGCCTACGACCGCATCCTGGTGGCGGTGGACATCAGCCCCGAGTGCTTCGAGGTGGTGGCCGCAGCGGCCGCGCTCGAACCGACGGCGGAGCTGGAGCTGTTCCACGCCACCAGCACGCTGAAGGAAGCCTGGCTGCGCTCGGCCGAAGCGTCCGAGAAGGCCGTGCGCGCCTACCGGCAGGCCTGCACGCGCCATGCGAAGCAGCGGCTGCTGCGCATCTCCGATTCGTTCTCGGCGCGGCGCAATCGCGTGCAGACCACCATCGGCCGCGGCGATCCGGCGCGCCAGGCGCTGATCCAGCAGGAGCACACGGGCGCCGCGCTGATGGTGGTCGGCAAGCGGCGACGGCCGGCCTGGTTCGATTTCCTGTTCGGCAGCGCGGCCCAGCGCATCCTGGGCTGGGGTCGCAGCGACGTGCTGCTGGTGCCGCAGGAGCTTCGCGGGGCCGACGAGCCGGTGCGCGCGCCTGCGAGCGGCGGTGCCGTGGGCGCCTGGGGTGGCCTGGTCGCGATGCGTGCCGCCGACGGGGAGGGTGGCCATGTTCGCTGACGACATCCTCGACCGCCTGCCGCTGCGCCAGTGCGTCACGCCCGCCGGCGAGGCGATGCTCGCCTTCGCCGAGCGGCGGCTGCTCGACTGGCTGTCGCGCCCGGCGCAGTTCCAGATCACGCGCTACGGCGAGGGCGGGCAGATCCACGCCGCCAGCGAGCCGGCGCTGGCCGAGGCGCAAGAGCTGCTGCGCGAGGCCTACGGCGAGCTGATCTCATTCAGCCAGCCCGTGGTCCACACCTGGGTCTGCCCGCGCGAGGAGCAGCTGATGGAGCCCATCATGCAGCTGCGCGTGGAAGCGTCGCGCGCCCATGTCCTGCCGCTGCTCGGCGAGCTGAAGGAGCGCAATGCCGACGTGCAGGAGGTGGAGCTGGAACCCGATCGCGCCGTGCTGCGCGGCGAGATCCGGCTGGCCGAACTGCTCGGCTACGAAAGCACGGTGGAGGGCCTGACCGGCGAAGCCGCGCACGTGGTCAGCCGATTGGTGCGATACCAGCCGGCGTCGAGCGGGGGGATGCCGGGGGCGGGCAGCTGGAGCCGGGCGGAGGCGCTGGCTTGACGCCTTGAAGGGGAGGAGGAGTCTCCACTGGAGCGGGCGATGGGGATCGAACCCACGTCTTGAGCTTGGGAAGCTCAGGTCCTGCCATTGAACGACGCCCGCGGTTCAGGCGGGGATTCTAAGGGGGATTACCGGTGCACTTGCCACGGCTGCCGCAGTGGCAAGTGCACCCGCTGACGCTGCCTTCCGAGCGGCCCGTGGCGGCGGCGGCCGATACCCTGAGCGCCGATGGCAAGACGGCCGTATGGGCGAGCACGGAGTCGAGCTCCGGTGATTCCTGGCAGGTGAACCTGGTCCGCGTCTCCAGGTAAGACGCAGGCTCCGTCAAAACGGCCCCTTCCGGGGCCGTTTTCGTTGTCATGCGGTCGCGCGACGCACGGCCATCACCGCCGCCGTCCGCGTCTCCACCCCCAGCTTCTCGTAGATGTGCTCCAGGTGCTTGTGCACCGTGCGCGGGCTGATGGCCAGCAGCGCGGCGATGTCGGCATCGGTCTTGCCGCAGGACAGCCAGCGCATCACGTCGTCCTCGCGCGGCGTGAGCTGGCTTGTGCGGATCGGCTGGGGAACTGCAGGCTGCGCGACCACCGGGAGGGCCGCGTCACCCCGACGGTGCGCCTGCGTGTAGAGATAGCTCAGGTGCGGCTGCAGCAACGCGAGCCTGTCACGGTCTCGCTGCGTGAACGCCGGGCAGCGGCGCCGCAGGACGAGCGTGACGCCGATGGCGCCCTGCACCGTCAAGGGCAACGAAGCGGTGAACGCTTCAGCGGCAAGTCCGCGGGCGGCTGAGTCCGCTTTGCCGCCGGCAGGCCCTTCGCCTTCGCTGGTCACCAGCACGGCCGTCTCGCACGGGATCAGGGCCGCCAGGCGCTCGACTGTCGTTTGCAGCAGGCGCGATGTATCGCCTGCCGCCCGTTCCAGCTCGACCAGCAGCGCGAGAGCGGCAGCGTAATCGTTGCGCGTGAGATGGCTCAAGCAGGCTCCCCGATGTGCGCGTACGCATTCCGTCGTATGGAGCCGCGCGGCCCGCCGCGCCACGATGCCCGCCCGACCAATCCAGTATAGGCAGCCACACCAAGGAGCAAGAAATGGCACTCGACGAGGCGAAACTGAATGTGTTCATGGGCAATTTCGTCAATGACCTCGGCGCCATGATGCACGCCGCGACGGTGGTGGTGGGCGACCAGCTCGGGCTTTACAAGGCCCTCGCCGAGCAGCCCGCCACGCCGCGCGATCTCGCGAAAAAGACGCAGACGGACGAGCGCTACCTGCGCGAATGGTTGTCGGCGCAGGCGGCCAGCGGCTACGTCAGCTACGAGGCCGCGAGCGGGCGCTTCTTCCTCACCGAGGAACAGGCCTTTGCGCTGGCGGAGGAAGGCAGCCCGGCCTTCATTCCCGGCGCCTTCCAGATCGGGGTGGCTCAGTTCAAGGCCATCCCGAAGATGCTGCAGGCCCTGCGCACCGGGCTGGGCATCGGCTGGCACGAGCATGACACCGCGCTGTTCCACGGCACCGAGCGCTTCTTCCGTCCGGGCTATGCGGCCAACCTGGTCGGCAGCTGGTTGCCGGCGCTGGATGGCGTGGTCGAACGCCTGCAGCGCGGCGCGCGCGTGGCCGACGTGGGGTGCGGCCATGGCGCATCGACGACGCTGATGGCGCAGGCGTTCCCGAAATCCACTTTCGTGGGTTTCGACTACCACGCGCCGTCGATCGACCGGGCCACCAAAGTGGCCGCCGAGGCCGGATTGGGCGGTGACCGCCTGCGCTTCGAAGTGGCCGGTGCGAAGGACTACCCGGGCCAGGGCTACGACCTGGTCGCCTTCTTCGACTGCCTGCACGACATGGGCGACCCGGTGGGCGCCGCGCGGCACGTGCGCGAGACGCTCGCGCCGGACGGCGCCTGGATGGTGGTCGAGCCGTTCGCCAACGACAAGCTGGAAGACAACATCAATCCGGTCGGCCGCGTGTTCTATTCCGCGTCGACGTTCATCTGCACGCCGGCATCGCGCTCGCAGGAAGTCGGCATGTGCCTGGGCGCACAGGCGGGCGAGGAGCGGCTGCGCGAGGTCGCGATGCAAGGCGGTTTCGGTTCCTTCCGGCGCGCGTCGCAGACACCGTTCAACCTGATTTTCGAAGCACGCCCCTGAGCGGGTGAAAGGAGAGCGAGATGGCCAGACAGTACATCGATTGCCGCGAGGTCCCGAGCGATTCCCATTGCACCGTGGCGATCGCTGCCGACTCGAAAGAAGAATTGGTCGACGCGGCCGTGCAGCACGCCGTGGCCGTGCACGGTCACACCGACACGCCGGAGTTGCGGCAGATGATCGCCGGTGCGATCAAGGCCGGCACGCCGCCGATCGAAGCGCCGGTGCAGCAGGAAGCGTGATGACTTCGGGGACAGACCACCGAGCGCAGGCGAGGTGCTCTGTCCCCGACTGACTAGAGCACGAGGGGACAGACCACCGAGCGCAGGCGAGACGTTCTGTCCCCAAGAACTGAAAGCGGGCACCAGGCCCGCTTTTTCTTGTTCTCAGCTCTCGGACGGATGCCGCGGCGACGACGGCGTCGGGTACATCTGGTCGCGTCCCTCCGGCTGTGAAGCACCTGCACCGCTGCGCGGGCCGCCGTCCGTCGGGTATTGCGGGCCGCCGCCCGGCCCGACCCGGCTGCCCTCGTAGGAGCCGCCACCGCCGGATCCGTAGCTGCTGCCCCCGCCCTGCGATCCGCCGCCGTAGCCGCCTTGCGACCCACCGCCATAGCCGCCGCCTTGCGAGCCACCACCTTGCGAGCCACCACCGCCCTGCATCCGCTCGCGCGCCATCTGCCCGCCCGCCTCGGCCGCATGGGCCAGTTGCGGGCCCTTCTCCTGGCCCTTGGCGTACCACTTGCTGAGGATCTGGCCGGCGGTTTCGCGGCCGCCCAGGCCGAAGGCCAGGCCCAGGCCCAGCGCGATGGCGCCCACGAACGCCATGAACAGCGTGTTCACCAGCGCAGTCGCGATGCCGATCTGGTTGACGGCCACCACGATGGCAAAGGCCCAGACCAGCGCCGAGGCGACCTTGGAGAGCAGGTTGGCGTTGGTCAGCCCGGCTTCGCCGGCCGCGCCACGGACCAGGTTGCTCAGCGCCCGCGCAGCCAGCCCGCCGATCACCAGCACCACCAGCGCCACCACCACGTTCGGCAGCCACATCAGCAGATCCTGCAGGACCTCGGAGACGGCCGGCAAGCCGAGCGCATCGAAGGCCACCACCAGCGCAATCAGCCGGATGAACCACTTGACGACGAGGCCGATCAATCCGGACGAATCGGTGCCGGTGCCCATCTTGTGGACGAAGTCCGCCAGGCCGGACCGCTGCGCGAGATCGTTGAACTTCACCGCACGCAGGAGGGAGGCGACGCCCTTCTCCGCCAGCGAAGCGAGGAACCAGCCGACGATGAGGATGACCGCGAAGCCGATGATCTTGGGAATGGCCGAGAGGAACATGGCCATGGCAGCGGCCAGCGACGTCATCATCGCGTCGCCCCAGTCAGTGATGGCAGTGGGCATGGAGGTCTCCGGAAGTTGTTGGAACGGAATGCTCCAGACTCTCCGGCGCGGCCCTGCGGGCAAAGGTCAGCGCAGGTCAGTGCCTGCTGTAGGAAGACACTCCCCCCGGTGGCTGAGCGGTGCTTCTGCTGGCTCGGCGGGGCGGCGCCCTATCTCAGCACATCCCCGACGCACAGGTACTTCATCTCCACGTACTCCTCGATGCCGTGGCTCGATCCTTCGCGGCCCAGGCCGGACTGCTTGACGCCGCCGAACGGCACGTGCTCGGTCGAAATGATCCCGGTGTTGATCCCGACCATGCCGTACTCCAGCTCCTCGCTCACCCGCACGATGCGGCCGACGTCGCGGCTGTAGAAGTAGCTGGCCAGGCCGAATTCGGTGTTGTTGGCGGCGGCTATCGCATCCTGCTCGGTCTTGAAGCGGAACACCGGCGCGACCGGGCCGAACGTCTCTTCCTTCGCGCACAGCATGTCGCCGCGCGCCTCGGCAATGACGGTCGGCTCGAAGAACTGGCCCTGCAGGCGCTGGCCGCCGACCACCACCTTGCCGCCCTTGGCCTTGGCGTCTTCGACGTGCTTCTGCACCTTGTCCAGCGCAGCCGGCTCGATCAGCGGGCCTTGCACCACGCCTTCCTCGAAGCCATTGCCGACCTTGAAGCCCTTCACCTTGGCCGCGAGCTTCCCGACGAAGGCGTCGTACACGCCTTCCTGCACGTACAGCCGGTTGGCGCACACGCAGGTCTGGCCGGCGTTGCGGTATTTGCTGGCGATGGCCCCTTCCACGGCCGAATCGAGGTCGGCATCGTCGAACACGATGAAGGGCGCGTTGCCGCCCAGCTCCAGGCTCAGCTTCTTGATGGTGGGCGCGCTCTGCGCCATCAGGATGCGGCCGACCTCGGTCGAGCCGGTGAAGCTCAGGTGCCGCACCACGTCGCTGGCGCACAGCGCCTTGCCCACTTCGATGCTGTTGGCGCTGTCGGCCGTCACCAGGTTCAGCACGCCGGCCGGGATGCCGGCACGAATCGCCAGCTCGGCCGCCGCCAATGCCGTCAACGGCGTCAGCTCGGCCGGCTTGATCACCACCGTGCACCCGGCCGCCAGCGCGGGCGCCACCTTGCGCGTGATCATGGCCAGCGGGAAGTTCCAGGGCGTGATGGCCGCGCACACGCCGATGGGCTGGCGCAGCACCATCAGCCGTTTGTTGTTGTCGTAGTGGGGCAAGGTTTCTCCGTTGACCCGCTTGGCCTCCTCGGCAAACCACTCGACGAAGCTGGCGCCGTAGGCCACCTCGCCGCGCGACTCGGCCAGCGGCTTGCCGTTCTCGGCCGTCATCAGGCGCGCCAGGTCTTCCTGGTTGGCCATCAGCAGGTCGAACCACTTGCGCATCGACGCGCTGCGCTCCTTCGCGGTCTTGCCACGCCAGGCCGGCCAGGCCTGGTTGGCGGCGACTATGGCCTGGTCGGCCTCGGCCGCGCCCAGGTTGGCCACATCGGCCAGTCGGGCGCCGGTGGCGGGATCGTTCACGTCGAAGCGGGCGGAGCCCTTGATCCATTGGCCACCGATCAGGGCGTCGGTCTTGAGCAGGGTGGGGTCCTTGAGCTGCGCCAGCGGCGAGGTCTTCATGTCCATGGGGGTCTCCGTACTTGCTGGCGGCATTTTGCGACTGGATGCGAGAGGGGGGCCGCTGCATGGGAATGTGGAGGCCTGCGCAGGCCGCAAGAAGGTAGAATCTGGTTGATTCAACCAAGTGCCCAACTGCCATGCAAGCCGTCGGATTGTTCGAAGCCAAGACCCGCCTGAGCGAGTTCGTCGCGCGCGCGGAAGCCGGCGAGGAAGTGATCATCATGCGGCACAACAAGCCGGTGGCGAAGATCGTCCCGATCCTGGCGGCGGACGAAGGCCAGCGCCGCGCCCGGGCCCGGACAGCGGTCAAGGCGCTGCTCAAGGGCGCCGCAGGACGCCAGCTGGGCATGGACTGGAAGGTCCTGCGCGACGAGGGGCGCCGGTGAGCGAGGCGCCACAGCTCGTGCTGGACAGCTCGGTTGCCCTCGGCTGGGTTTTCGAGGACGAGCGGGACACCTACAGCGAATCGGTGCTGCGGCACTTGGCCGATGGCACGGCCGTGGTGCCCCTGCTGTGGCACAGCGAGATGGGGAACATCCTCTCGCAGGCCGTCAGGCGCGGACGCATCGATCTGGCTGCTGCCACCCTGGCACTGGAGCATGCGGCCGACCTGCGCATCGAAACCGTCAGTCTGGACGAGCACGCGGGTTTCTGGCTGTCCCGCGCGCTCGACTTCAAGCTCACGGCCTACGATGCGCAATACCTCGAGCTGGCGTTGCGCCGGCAGTTGCCCTTGGCGACCAAGGACGACGAACTGGCCGCCGCGGCCAAGGCCCATGGGGTCCGGCTGTGGCAGCCCGCCTGAACGAATTTCCGAATGAACGTCTCTCCTTCTTCCATGAGCATCCCCCGTTTCACCGTTGCCGACATTCGCAAGACCTTCCTGGACTTCTTCGCCGGGAAGGGCCACACGGTGGTCGAGTCCAGCCCGCTGGTGCCGGGCAACGACCCCACGCTCATGTTCACCAACTCGGGCATGGTGCAGTTCAAGGACGTGTTCCTGGGCACCGACAAGCGCCCCTACGTGCGCGCCGCCTCGGTGCAGGCCTGCCTGCGCGCCGGCGGCAAGCACAACGACCTGGAGAACGTGGGCTACACGGCGCGGCACCACACCTTCTTCGAGATGCTGGGCAACTGGAGCTTCGGCGACTACTTCAAGCGCGAGTCGCTGGTGTGGGGCTGGGAGCTGCTGACCGAGGTCTACAAGCTGCCCAAGGACAAGCTCTGGGCCACGGTCTACCAGGAGGACGACGAGGCCTACGACATCTGGACGAAGGTGATCGGCCTGCCGCCCGAGCGCGTGGTGCGCATAGGCGACAACAAGGGCGCGCGCTACGCCAGCGACAACTTCTGGATGATGGCCGACACGGGGCCCTGCGGCCCCTGCTCGGAGATCTTCTACGACCACGGCCCGGGAATCGCGGGCGGCCCGCCCGGCAGCCCCGACGAGGATGGCGACCGCTACATCGAGATCTGGAACCACGTGTTCATGCAGTTCGACATGCAGCCCGACGGCAGCGTCAAGCCCTTGCCGGCGCCCTGCGTGGACACCGGCATGGGCCTGGAGCGGCTGGCCGCCGTGCTGCAGCACGTGCACAGCAACTACGAGATCGACCTGTTCGACACGCTGATCAAGGCGGCTGCGCGGGAGACCGGTTGCCCGGACCTGGAGAACCCGTCGCTGCGCGTGATCGCCGACCACATCCGCGCCACCGCTTTCCTGGTCAGCGACGGCGTGATCCCGAGCAACGAGGGCCGCGGCTACGTGCAGCGCCGCATCGTGCGCCGCGGCATCCGCCATGGCTACAAGCTGGGCTGCAAGCGCCCCTTCTTCCACAAGCTGGTGCCGGACCTGGTGGCGCTGATGGGTGCGGCCTATCCGCGCCTGAAAGCGGAGGGCCAGCGCATCGGCGAGGTGCTCGAGGCCGAGGAAGAGCGCTTCTTCGAGACGCTGGAAAACGGCATGGAGATCCTCGACGCCGCACTCGGCGGTGGCCAGAAGGTGCTGCCCGGCGACGTCGCCTTCAAGCTGCACGACACCTTCGGCTTCCCGCTCGACCTGACGCAGGACGTGTGCCGCGAGCGCGGCGTCACGGTGGACGTGGCCGGCTTCGATGCCGCCATGGACAGGCAGAAGGCCGCCGGCCGCGCCGCCGGCAAGTTCAAGATGGACCGGGCGCTGGAGTACACCGGCTCGGGCCATCCCTTCACCGGCTACGAGAAGCTGGAGGAGCCGGCCCGCGTGGCCGCGCTGTACAAGGACGGCGCCCCGGTGCAGCAACTGGCCGAAGGCGAGCCCGGCGTGGTCGTGCTGGACACCACGCCGTTCTACGCAGAGAGCGGTGGCCAGGTCGGCGACAGCGGCGTGCTGGCGGCCGAGGGCGTGCTGTTCGGCGTGGAGGACACCCAGAAGATCAAGGCCGACGTGTACGGCCACCACGGCATCCAGACCCAGGGCACGCTGAAGGTCGGCGACGCCGTGGTCGCGAAGGTCGACGTGGCCAGCCGGCAGGCGACCATGCGCAACCACAGCGTGACCCACCTGATGCACAAGGCGCTGCGCGAAGTGCTGGGCGGCCATGTGCAGCAGAAGGGATCGCTGGTCGATCCGGACAAGACCCGCTTCGACTTCACCCACAACCACCCGGTCACCGAAGACCAGGTGCGCGAGATCGAGCGCCGCGTCAACGCCGAGATCCTGGAGAACCGGGCGACCGAGGCGAAGGTGATGGACATCGAGTCGGCCAAGGCCACCGGCGCCATGATGCTGTTCGGCGAGAAGTACGGCGACTCCGTGCGCGTGCTGGACATAGGCTCCAGCCGCGAGCTGTGCGGCGGCACCCACGTGCAGCGCACCGGTGACATCGGCCTGTTCAAGATCGTCAGCGAAGGCGGCGTGGCCGCCGGCATCCGCCGCGTGGAGGCGGTGACCGGCGCCAACGCGCTGAACTACCTGCAGGACCTCGAGACAACGGTGCAGGGTGCTGCCGCCGCGCTGAAGGCTCCGGTGGCGGAACTGCAGCCGCGCATCGGCCAGGTGCTCGAGCAGGTGCGCTCGCTGGAGAAGGAAATCGCCCAGCTCAAGGGCAAGCTGGCTTCCTCGCAAGGGGACGAGCTCGCCAGCCAGGCGGTCGACGTCAAGGGCATCAAGGTGCTGGCCGCCACGCTCGACGGCGCGGACGCCCGGACGCTGCGCGAGACCATGGACAAGCTCAAGGACAAGCTCAAGAGCGCAGCCATCGTGCTGGCGGCGGTGGAGGGTGGCAAGGTCCAGCTGGCGGCAGGCGTCACGGCCGACCGCACCGCCAAGGTCAAGGCCGGCGAGCTGGTCAACTTCGTCGCCCAGCAGGTGGGCGGCAAGGGCGGCGGCAAGCCCGACATGGCGATGGCGGGCGGCACCGATGCCAGCAAGCTGCCGGCGGCGTTGCAGTCGGTGCAGGGCTGGGTGGCCGAGCGAGCCTGAGCCGAAAGCCCGATGATGGCGCCGTGAAGATCCTCTCCCACATCTTCTCGGCAGTCCACGGAGTGATCGCGATGCTGTTCGCAGCCGCGGCCATCGTGCTGGTGCTGATCGCGGTGCGCATTTCATGGGCGGCGCTGGGCGACGGATTGAACCCGGGCTCGGCGCTGATCGTGATCGAGGCGCTGGGCTTGCTGGCCGCCGCCGTCGTGGCACTGCAGATCTCGCAGACGGTGTTCGAGGAGGAGATCGTCCGCGACGCGCAGATCAGTGCGCCGACCCGCGTGCGCCGTTTCCTGTCGCGCTTCCTGGTGGTCGTGGTGGTGGCGCTCGCCATCGAGGGCCTGGTCGCGGCCTTCAAGGCCATCCACGAGGAATTGGCCGAACTGCGCTACGCGGCTGAGCTACTGCTGTCCACTGCGGCCGTGCTGGCGGCGTGGGGCGTGTTCATCCGGTTGAACCGGGCGGCCGAGGAACTGGAGCCGGAGGCGATGGAAGAGGCGAAGCGGGAAGACCGCAAGCTCGGATAGGGCCTACCGCACCACCTTGCCTTCGGCCGTGATCGTCACCAGGTCGATCGCGCGCACCGAGTCGCGCACGCCGGCGCGCAGGTTGATGCGGAACCCGCCGACGTCGTAGTCGCTCATCGCGGTCATCGCGCGCTGCAGCGCGGCGCGGTCCCCGCCCTTGCCGGCCCGGCGCACGGCCTCGCCCAGGGTCTTGGCGGCGATGTAGCCCTCCATGCCCTCGTAGGTGGCGGTCTGGTCGGAGTTGTCGATGGCGGCCAGGTACTCCTTGACGATGGGCGTGGCCGAGCTGCGCGGCGAAGGCACGACCTGCGACACCACCACGCCGCTGATTTCCTTGCCCAGGGCGGTGAACAGCGGGTCGATGCCGACCACCGAGAAATTCATGAAGGCGCCGCCGTAGCCGGCCTTGCGCATCTTGCGCACGAAGGCGGCGCTGGAGTTGAACAGGGCCACCTGGATGATGGCCTGCGGCTGCGCCTTGGCGAGCGAGGCCACCGCGGCATCGACCTTGTCGCTGTTGACCGGCACGAAGGCCGAACCGACCAGCGGCGGCAGCTTCAGTTCCTGCATCGCCTGCTGCACGGCGGCCAGGCCGGCCTTGCCCATGGCATCGTCTTCGGCCAGCACGGCGATCCGGTTCTGGCCCAGGGTGGCGCAGTGGCGCACCATCTTGAAGGCCTCGTCGGCCAGGCTGGGGCGCACGTGGAAGACGTGCGTCATCGAGGGATCGCGCAGCGCATCGGAAGCGGCGAACGGCGCGAACAGGATCGCGCCCTGCTGCCTGGCGACGGCCGCGCCCGCTTCGCTGCTGGCGGTGCCGACGAAGCCGAACAGCAGGTCGGCGCCGTCGGCCAGCAGCTTCTTGGCGTTGGCCGATGCCTTGGCGGGGTCGTAGCCGTCGTCGATCTGGCGCAGCTCGAAGGTCCAGCCGGGGTTGTTCTTGGCTTCGTTGAAGGCGTCGAAGAACAGCTTGGCGCCGCCGGCAAAGGCGAGGCCGATCTGGTCGGCTGCGCCGGTGAGAGGCACGGACTGGCCCAGGACGATCTTGCGGGGCGCGCCGCCGCGCGCTTGTGCCCATGGCGCCGAAGGCAAGGCGGCCATGGCCCCCGCCGCTGTCGCCCCTCGGATGAAATCGCGCCTGGTCCCCATGCTGGCTCCTCGTGCCGGCGGCTGCTGCGCCGGGTGGAGAGGGACATTACGCCGGGG
This sequence comes from Acidovorax sp., assembly GCA_036675905.1. GTDB lineage: Bacteria > Pseudomonadota > Gammaproteobacteria > Burkholderiales > Burkholderiaceae_C > Ramlibacter. Next base: position 33,011 of record JAKFEA010000338.1, read on the forward strand.
TGTGGAGGTCAGCAATTGGTAGGCACCCCCGGTGCCATGCGGGGATCACATGCGGTCATGCGGGCGGAGTGAGTGAGGCCGCGCGTGCCCCCACCCCAACCCTCCCCCGGTAGGGGAGGGAGCAATACCGGGGACGTCACGCCCGCCTGAACACCACGTCCCACACCCCATGCCCCAATCGCATGCCGCGCTGCTCGAATTTGGTCAGCGGCCGGTAGTCCGGTCGCGGCGCAAAATCCTCGGCGGTGTTGCGCAGAAGCGGCTCGGCGGCCAGCACCTCCAGCATCTGCTGCGCATAGGGCTCCCAGTCCGTCGCGCAGTGGATGTAGCCGCCCGGCTGCAGGCGCGAGGCGAGCCGGGCCACCAGCGGTGGCTGGATCAGGCGGCGCTTGTTGTGGCGCGCCTTGTGCCAGGGATCGGGAAAGAACACGTGCACGCCGGCCAGCGATTGCGGCGCCAGCATGTGGTCCAGCACTTCGACCGCATCGTGCTGCACGATGCGGATGTTCTGCAGGTCCTGCTCGGCAATCCGCTTGAGCAGCGCGCCGACCCCGGGGTCGTGCACCTCGCAGCACAGGAAATGGGTGTCCGGCATCAGCCCGGCGATGTGGGCCGTGGCCTCGCCCATGCCGAAGCCGATCTCGAAAACCGTGGGAGCTTCGCGGCCGAAGGCCTGGCGCAGGTCCAGCCGTTCGGCCCGGTACGGCACCAGGAAGCGGGGACCCAGGGTTTCCAGGGCGCGCGCCTGCCCGGTCGTGAGGCGGCCGGTGCGGCGCACGAAACTGCGGATGGGTCGTGGATGGGCCACGCCTTCGGGCAGGCGTTGGGCCGGGAATTCGGGGTTGCCGGGTTCAGTCACCCGCGGATTGTAGGAACGGCCACTCGGCCACCCAGGCCTGCAGCGCGTCGGCCAGCGAGCCATCCTGCGCGCGCAGGCCCAGCACCCGCGCAGCATCGTTGAGCGCCCGCAGGGGATCGAGCAGGTCCAGCGCCTGCGCCCCGTTCTGCTTGGACAGCTTCTCGCCATTGGCGCCCAGCACCAGCGGGGTATGCATGTAGCCTGGGGTGGGCAAGCCGAGCGCGCGCTGCAGCACGATCTGCCGCGCCGTGTTGTCCGCCAGGTCCTCGCCGCGCACGACATGCGTGATGCCCTGGCCGGCATCGTCCACCACCACCGCGAGCTGGTAGGCCCACAAGCCATCGGCGCGCTTCAGCACGAAGTCGCCCACCTCCTGCGCCACGTCCTGCCGCTGCGGGCCGAGGCGACGATCGGTCCAGTCGACGAGGCCGTCCGGCACGCGCAAGCGCCAGGCGCGCGCGGCACGCCCGCGCAGGCCCTCGCGGCAGGTGCCGGGGTAGGGCGCTTCCCGTCCCCGTTGGCGCGGGCGGCCCTGCGCCGCCAGCGCTTGCTCGATGTCCCTGCGCGAGCACGCGCATGGGTAGGCCCGACCCGTGGCCACCAGCCTGTCCAGCGCCGCCTGGTAGAGCGCGCCGTGCGTGGACTGCCACACCGGCGCTTCGTCGGGCAGCAGCCCGCAGCTGGCCAGCTGGCGCAGGATCTCGTGGTCGGCACCCGGCACGCAGCGCGGCGTGTCCACGTCTTCGATGCGCACCAGCCAGCGGCCGCCGTGCCGGCGTGCATCCAGCCAGCTGGCCAGCGCGGCCACCAGCGAACCGGCATGCAGCGCGCCGGTGGGCGAGGGAGCGAAACGGCCGCGGTACGGCGCGCGCATGGAGGATCAGGCCAGGCTGGCCGCCAGCGCGAGCTCCAGTCCCGACACGAAGGCGTGCTCGACGCGCTGGCCCAGGCACCAGTCGCCGCACAGGCCCAGCCGCACCCCTGGATCCCACAAGTGCGAGCGGCCCAGCGGCTGCAGCGTGCGCGAATAGCGCCAGCGCCGCACCTCGGCGTGGGCCGGCTGGGCGCGGATGCCCGTCACTTCGGCGAAAGCCTTGAGCAGCTTGGCTTGCACGCGCGGCTCGTCGTCGGCCAGGTGCTCGGTGGACCAGTTCGCGCTGGCCTGCACCGTCCAGCGCTCGACCGGCCCGCGGCCCGGCTTGGACGATTCGCGCGCCAGCCAGGCCACTCGGTGGTGCGTGCTGCGAGCGGCGTTCCATTGCGGGCCCAGGTGGGCCAGCCCGGGCTGCAGCGCCTGCGGGAAGGCCAGCATCAGGGTCCAGCAGGGCGCCATCTCGACGGGCGCCAGCCGCTCGACGAAGGCGGGCGCCAGCCGCGACCGCTCCAGCAGCGTGGCCGCGTGCGGCGCGGGAATGGCCAGCAGCACGGCGTCGAATCCGGGGTAGACGTGGGCCGTGTCCTGCGGCCCGCTGGTGCGCAGCTGCCAGCGGTTGGCGTCCAGCGCATCGGGCTCGATGCGGTCCACGCGCGTCAGCAGCTGGACGGCACCTGCGTCCACCAGCGGCTGCGCCCAGGCGCGCGGCAGCGCTTCCATGTCGGGCGCGCCCACCCAGTGCGGTTCCAGTTCGGGGCGCGGCGCTTCGATCACCCGCCCGAGCGGATCGAGCACGCGCACTGCGGTCGCGCTCCAGCGCCGCCGCGCCTGCGGCGTCGTGTCCAGCGCCTGCTGGAAGCGCGCGTCGCGGACGGTGAAGAACTGCGCGCCGCAATCGAAGCTGCCGAAGGGCGTGTGGCGCGTTCCGACCCGCCCTCCCACGCTGCCGGACTGCTCGAACACGGTGACCCGGTGCCCGGCCTGGGCCAGCGTGCGCGCGCACGCGAGGCCGGCCAGGCCGGCGCCGATCACGGCGAAGTGGGAGGGAGCAGTCTTGCGTGGTTTCGGCGGGCGGGCGGCGGGCATCGCGCCGATTGTCGCTCGGCGGCAGAGCCGCAGCTCTTGTCATCCCGGCGAAAGCCGGGAACCATCTCCCGGCGGCCGGACGCCGCAGCGGGTGTTTGGCGTGCGGGAGATGGATTGCGGCTCAAGGCCGCAATGACACGATTGCGCTCACCCCACCCGCAGCCCGCTGTGCCGCTCCAGCAGCGCCCTGCGGGTCGCCGAGCTTTCGAGCTGCCCCAACCACCACTGCAGCCCGCGACCGGGGCCCAACGGATGGCCTTCGCGCCAGGCGTAGCTCAGTCTCACCAGGCGGGCGGGCCGCCGCACCTGCTTGAGCACCAGCCGGCCGGTCTCGATGAAGGGCCGGGCCATCGGCTCGGGCAGGAAGCCGATGCCCAGCCCGCGCACCTGTGCCTCGAGCTTCGCCGCCATGGTGGGCACCGTCAGCACGTCCTGCCCGGCCAGCAGGCCCAGAGTGAGCCCGTCGCCGCGCTGCACGGAATCCGCAACGGCCACGGCGCGGTGCTGGGTCAGCACATCGTCGCTGACCGGCTCCGGCAAGGACGCGACCGGATGGTGCGGAGCCACCGCAAACACGAAGGGCAGCTCACCCAGGCTGCGGCTCATGAGTCCGGTGATCGTTCCGGAGTCCAGCGGCACGCCCAGCGCCAGGTCGGCGCCGCCCCTGGCCAGCGCCTCCAGCGTGCCCGACAGGGCCTCGTCCAGCAGCCGCAACCGGGTGTGCGGCGCGACCTCGAAGAAGGCCTGGGCCAATTCCATGACCGTGCCGCAGGCGACTACCGCATCGACCGCGATGGTGAGCTGCGATTCCCAGCCGGTCGCAACGCGCCGAACCCGGTTGGCCACGGCATCGACTTCGCCCAGCAGCCGCTCGCCTTCGCGCAGGAGCTCGGCACCGGCGTCGGTCAGCCGCGCCTGCCGGGATGCGCGATCGAACAGCAGCGCATCCAGCGCGTCCTCGACCTGCCGGATCCGGTAGGTGACGGCGCTGGGCACCAGGCCGAGCTCCCGCGCGGCGCCGGCGAAGCTGCCGGCGCGGGCCACTGCCTGCACCAGCGCCAGTGCATCGGGCGTGAGGACTTCGCGCGGGGTGGCCATGGCTTGCGTTCAGATTTTTTGAATGATGCCATCAAAGCCGCCTCCTGCATGGCGCTGCGACCGGCACCTACATTGACGGGAACCGAGGAATCGCAAGCTAAAGGAGCCAGCCATGCAGACCGTTCGCCGATCGCAGGACCGCGGCCATGCCGACCATGGCTGGCTGGACTCGCGCCACAGCTTCTCGTTCGCGAACTATCACGACCCCGAGCACATGGGGTGGGGCAACCTGCGCGTGGTCAACGAGGACCGCATCGCCCCCGGCACCGGCTTCGGCACGCACGGGCACCGCGACATGGAAATCATCAGCTACGTGCTGCAGGGCAACCTGGCGCACAAGGACAGCATGGGCAACGTCAAGGGCATCCCGCCCGGCGACGTGCAGCGCATGAGCGCCGGCACCGGCGTGATGCACAGCGAGTTCAACCATGCGCCGCAGCAGGTCACGCACTTCCTGCAGATCTGGATCGAGCCCGACGTCACCGGCATCGCGCCCAGCTACGAGCAGAAGACCTTCCCCGACGAGGACAAGCGCGGGCGCCTGCGGCTGGTGGCTTCGCCCGACGGGTCCGAGGGCTCCGTGAAGATCCACGCCGACGCCCGCGTCCATGCCGGCCTGTTCGACGGCGATGAATCGGCCGAGCTGGCCGTGCCGCCCGATCGCAAGGCCTACGTGCACGTGGTGCGCGGCGACATCGAAGCCAACGGCGAGCTGCTGCATGCGGGTGATGCGCTGATGCTGGACCGGGAAGCGCTCGTTCAACTTCGTCACGGCCGCCAGGCCGAGGTGCTGGTCTTCGACCTGGCGCCATAAGCAACACCGGAGGGCGGGTCGCAAGGCCTGCCGCCGGCCTGTCGTGGGCGGGTTGCCCACAAGTTCAACCTGCAAGAAAGGAAATCAACCATGGCCACCCTGACCCACGACGGGCGCAGTGCCGCCCTCGTCCAGAACCCCGTCTACGACAGCGCTGCGCTGCTCGGGCGCATCCTGCTCGCCTGGATGTTCGTGCCGGCCGGCTTTGGCAAGATCGGCGGCTTCGGCGGAACGGTGGGCTATGCCACGTCGGCGGGCCTGCCGCTGCCGGAAGTCGGCGTTGCCATCGCCCTGGTCATCGAATTGATCGGCGGCCTGATGCTGCTGCTGGGCATAGGCACCCGCTGGGCCGCCCTGGCCCTGGCGATCTTCACCGCCGTCGCCGCCTTCTTCTTCCACAACTACTGGGCGCTGCCGGCGGACCAGCAGATGATCCAGCAGCTCATGTTCGGCAAGAACATGGCCATCGCGGGCGGCCTGCTGGCGTTCTTCGCCTTCGGACCGGGGCGCTTCAGCTTCGACGCCCGCCGCCGCGGCTGACCGCACGCAAGCGGCCGGGCGACACCGGAGCCCCATGCCTGAGATCGTCGTCATCTTCCACTCGGGCTACGGCCACACGCAGCGCCAGGCGCAGGCGGTGGCCGAGGGGGCCGGCGCCCGGCTGATTGCCATCGATGCCGATGGCAACCTGCCGGACGGCGCCTGGGACGAGCTGCAGGCGGCCGACGCGATCGTGTTCGGCTCGCCCACCTACATGGGCGGGCCGAGCTGGCAGTTCAAGAAGTTCGCCGACGCCACCTCGAAAGCCTGGTTCGCCGGGGCCTGGCGCAACAAGCTGTTCGCCGGCTTCACCAACAGCGCCAGCGTCATGGGCGACAAGACCAGCACCCTGAATTACTTCTTCACGCTGGCCATGCAGCATGGCGGCGTGTGGGTCGGCACCGGCATGCAGCCGGCCAACGCCAAGTCCGCGAAGCGCGACGACCTCAACTGGGCCGGCGTGTGGAGCGGTGCAACGGCGGTGTCGCCGATCGACGCCTCGGCCGCCGAGATGGCCGACGGCGACCTGAAGTTCGCCTTCGCCTTCGGCCAGCGCGTGGCCGAGGCGGCCGCCCGCTGGGCGGGATAGGATCCACCATGTCCATCGAGCATCTCACCGGCCGCGAGAAGGACCTGGGCGACGGCTTCATGGTGCGCCGCCTGCTGCCGGCCTTGCGCCGGCGCAGCATCGGGCCCTTCGTCTTCTTCGACCACTTCGGCCCCGTGACCGAGCAGCCCGGCGACAACCACGACGTGCGGCCGCATCCGCACATCGGACTGGCGACGGTCACCTACCTGTTCGAGGGCGCGATGATGCATCGCGACAGCGTGGGGAGCGTGCAGCTGATCGAGCCCGGCGCGATCAACTGGATGACCGCGGGTCGCGGCATCGTGCATTCGGAGCGCAAGCCCGAGCACCTGCGGCAACAGCCCTACGTCAACCACGGCCTGCAGCTGTGGGTGGGCTTGCCGGCGGACCAGGAGGAAGCCGCGCCGTCCTTTGCGCACACGCCGGCTTCGGACATCCCGGAAGCCGCAGCGGGCGACGCGCGCGTCCGCGTGCTGGTGGGAGAGGCCTTCGGGCAGCGCTCGCCGGTGGCGGCGCTGTCGCCGACGCTGTACCTGGATGTGGCTTTCGCAGCGGCGGGCGTTTTCGAGTTGCCGCCATTGACCGCGGAGCTGGCCGTGTACCCGGTCGCCGGCGAGCTGCGGCTGGCCGGCGAGGTGATGGCCGAGCACCGGATGCTGGTGCCGGAGCCGGGGCGCCGCGCCCTGGTCGAGGCTTCGGGGCCGGCGCGTTTCGTCGTGATCGGCGGCGAGCCGCTGGGGCACCGCTTCATGTTCTGGAACTTCGTCTCCAGCCGCAAGGAGCGCATCCTGCAGGCCAGCGACGACTGGGCCGCGCAACGGTTCGGATCGGTGCCGGGGGAGACCGAATTCATTCCCCTGCCGCCGACGAAATTCACGCCGGCGGAGCCGATGTCCTAGCGCGGCTTCCTACAATCGGGCGCATGTTCGTCCACCTGCGCCTGCACACCGAATTCTCCGTCGTCGACGGCACCAACCGGGTCGATGACATCGTGAAGGCGGCGGCTGCGGACGGGCAGCCGGCGCTGGCGATCACCGACCTGAACAACCTGTTCGGCGCCATCAAGTTCTACAAGGCCGCGCGCGGCGCCGGCGTCAAGCCGCTGATCGGCGCCGAGCTGCTGCTGCAGGGCCTGGGCAGCGACGCCAACGCGCTGTCGCGCCTGCTGGTACTGGTGCAGAACCGCGCCGGCTACCTGAACCTGTGCGAGCTGCTGGCGCGCGCCTGGACGCAGAACGTGGTGCGCGCGCAGGGCGTGTGCAAGCTGGAATGGCTGCGCGAACTGGGCGAGGGCCTGATCGTGCTGTCGGGCGCGCAGGCCGGCGCGGTCGGGCAGGCGCTGGTGCAGGGCGACACCGCCCGCGCCAGCCAGGCGGCGCTGGAGCTGGCCTCGATCTTTCCGCACCGCTTCTACCTGGAGTTGCAGCGCGCCGGCCGCGCCGACGACGAAGTCCATGTGGCGGCGGCGGTGCAGCTGGCGACCAACCTGCACCTGCCGGTGGTCGCCTCGCATCCGGTGCAGTTCACCACCGCCGACGACTACGAGGCCCACGAGGCGCGCGTGTGCATCTCGGAAGGCGAGATCCTGGGCAACCCGCGGCGCGTGCGCAAGTTCACGCGCGAGCAGTATTTCAAGCCCTCGGCCGAGATGGAGGCCCTGTTCGCCGACGTGCCCTCGGCGGTGGCCAACACGCTGGAGATCGCCCGGCGCTGCAACCTGGTGCTGGAACTGGGCAAGCCGCGCCTGCCGGACTTCCCCACGCCCAACGGCATGCCGATCGAGGAGTACTTCCGCATCGCATCCCACGAAGGGCTGCAGGAGCGCATGGTGCAGCTGTACCCGGATGCGGCACGGCGCGACAAGGAGATGCCGCGCTACGTCGAACGACTGGAGTTCGAAATCGGCACCATCCTGAAGATGGGGTTCCCCGGCTACTTCCTGATCGTGGGCGACTTCATCAACTGGGCCAAGAAGAACGGCTGCCCCGTGGGGCCGGGCCGCGGTTCCGGCGCCGGCTCGCTGGTGGCGTACGCCCTCAAGATCACCGACCTGGATCCGCTGCAATACAACCTGCTGTTCGAGCGCTTCCTCAACCCCGAGCGGGTGTCGATGCCCGACTTCGACATCGACTTCTGCCAGAGCAACCGCGACCGGGTGATCGAGTACGTCAAGGACAAGTACGGGCGCGAAGCGGTCAGCCAGATCGCCACCTTCGGCACCATGGCCGCGCGCGCGGCCATCCGCGACGTCGGCCGGGTGCTGGACATGAGCTACACCTTCTGCGACGGCATCAGCAAGCTGATCCCCAACAAGCCGGGCATGTCGGTGACGCTGCAGTACCCGCCGGAACCCAGGCGCGAGGGCGACAAGAACAACTACGCCATCGAGATGGAGCCGATCCTGGCCGAGCGCATCCGCAAGGAAGAGGACGTGCGCACGCTGGTGGAGCTGGCGCAGAAGCTCGAGGGCATGACCCGCAACATCGGCATGCACGCGGGCGGCGTGCTGATCGCCCCCGGCAAGCTGACCGACTTCACGCCGCTGTACCAGCAGCCCGGCAGCGAATCGGCGGTGAGCCAGTACGACAAGGACGACGTCGAGGCGGCCGGCCTGGTGAAGTTCGACTTCCTGGGGCTGGCCACGCTCACCATCCTGGAGATCGCCAAGGACTTCATCCGC
>JAKFEA010000339.1:0-5298 GCA_036675905.1 Acidovorax sp.
CGGCGATCGTCGCGGCGGCCCGTCGCGCGGCCCGCGCAGCGGCGGCGCCGGCACCGGCGCCACCACCAGCGCCGCGCCTGCCGACGGCAGCGACAAGCCCCAAGAGGCAACTGGAGGCGCGGATGCGCCGAAACCCGCCGTTAAGCGCGTAGCCCGCAAGGTTGCCGCGCCGGCCGCCACCCCGGCCGACGGCAAAGGAGAGTAAACATGCTGCAACCCGCTCGACGCAAGTACCGCAAAGAGCAGAAGGGCCGCAACACCGGCATCGCGACCCGTGGCAACACGGTCGCCTTCGGTGATTTCGGCCTGAAGTCCACCGACCGCGGCCGCCTGACGGCGCGCCAGATCGAGGCCGCGCGCCGCGCGATCTCCCGCCACGTCAAGCGCGGCGGCCGCATCTGGATCCGCGTGTTCCCGGACAAGCCGATCTCGCAGAAGCCGGCCGAAGTCCGCATGGGCAACGGCAAGGGCAACCCCGAGTTCTACGTCGCCGAGATCCAGCCGGGCAAGGTGCTGTACGAAATCGTGGGCGTGCCCGAGGAACTGGCGCGCGAGGCGTTCCGCCTGGCCGCGGCCAAGCTGCCGCTGCGCACGACGTTCGTGTCGCGAATGATCGGCGCGTAAGGAGACATGGACATGACCAAAGCTTCCGACCTGCGCCAGAAGGACGTGGCCGCCCTCGAGAACGAGGTGAAGGACCTGCAGCGGGCCCATTTCGGCCTGCGCATGCAGAAGGCCACCCAGCAGCTGAACAACACCGCCTCGCTGCGCGTCACGCGCCGCGACATCGCGCGCGCCAAGACCATCCTGGCCCAGAAGCGCGCCGCCACCGAAGGTGGCTCCAACAATCCCGCCAAGTAAGGAGTGACGACGATGACGGAAGCCAAGACTTCTCTGAAGCGCACCCTGGTCGGCAAGGTGGTGAGCGACAAGCGTGCCAAGACCGTGACGGTCCTGGTCGAGCGCCGCGTCAAGCACGAGCTCTACGGCAAGATCGTGGCGCGCTCGAGCAAGTACCACGCCCACGACGAAAAGGGCGAGTACCACGTGGGCGACCTGGTCGAGATCACCGAGAGCCGGCCGATCTCCAAGACCAAGAACTGGGTCGCCACCCGCCTGCTGCAGAAGGCCGCGGCGGTCTAACCCGCCCCGGCGCAGCGCCCATTCGAGACGGCCCACAATGTGGGCCGTTTCTTTTTTCAGCCACGAACAGGAGATCGCCCATGATCAAGGTCGGAGACACCCTCCCCGAAGTCACGCTGCAGGAGTACTCGGAAGTCGAAGGCAACGGCTGCAGCATCGGCCCGAACCCGGTGAAGGTGAAGGATGCCGCCGCCGGCAAGACCATCGCGCTCTTCGGCCTGCCCGGGGCCTTCACGCCCACCTGCTCGGCCAAGCACGTGCCGGGCTACGTGCAGCGGTTCGACGAGCTGAAGAAGGCCGGCGTGGACGAGATCTGGTGCGTCAGCGTCAACGACGCGTTCGTCATGGGCGCCTGGGCGCGCGACCAGAAGACCGGCGGCAAGGTGCGCATGCTGGGCGACGGCAGCGCCGACTTCGCCAACGCGACCGGCCTGACGCTGGACCTCACCGGCCGGGGCATGGGCGTGCGCAGCGCGCGCTACTCGATGCTGGTCAAGGACGGCAAGGTCGCGATGCTCAACGTCGAAGGGCCCGGCAAGTTCGAGGTGAGCGACGCCGGCACGCTGCTGGCGCAAGCCAAGGGCTGACCCGGCTCTCTCCCTCCCCAGCGGGGGAGGGCTCGATGCCTCACAAATCGACCTTGAGGTAGTGCGCCCCCGCAATGGGGTTGTGGTAATACGGCTCGATGGCCTGGAAGCCGAGGTCCTCGTACAGGGCGCGCGCCGCTTCCATGTCGTCCAGCGTGTCCAGCAGCACGCAGGCATAGCCGCCCTGGCGCGCCGCGTCGAGGATGGCTTCGGCCAATCGGCGGCCCAGGCCGAATCCGCGGAAGGCCTTGCGCACGTACAGGCGTTTCATCTCGGCGGCGTCGGGATAGTCGCTGGCTTCCAGCGGCCGCAGCGCGCAGCAGCCGGCCAGGGCGCCATCCACCCGCGCCAGCACCAGCATCCCGCGCGGGGCGGCATAGTCACCGGGGAGGAACTGCAACTCCTGTTCGAAGCCCTGGAAGCACAGGTCCACGCCCAGGCCTTGGGCGTACTCCCGGAACAACTCCCGCGTGGCGTCCAGTTCCCCGGCGCTGGTGGCGGGCGCCAGCTCGATCACAGGCAAGTCGGCCGTTGGCAATGCGGTGTCATGAAGTGAGGAGGAGCAGGGCAGTTTAGCCGCTGCCCGCGCGGCCTCAAGCTCAGCCGCAGGCGCTCACCGAACCAGCCACCAGACCGCGCCGGTGCACGCCGCGAACAGGCCCAAGGCCGCCAGCCGGGTGGCGGCATCGTCGCGCGACGACGGTGCCGGGAACGCCAGCACCTTGTCGCCCCGCAGCATGGGGCCCACCAGGTCCTGCTTCCGGCGCCACTGGTAGTACAGGACGGCGGCGACGTGCAGGCCGATGAGGCCGACCAGCAGCCACTGCCCCACCTCGGCGTGGTACGCGGTGGCCGCCAGGCCGGTGTCGGTGTCCACCAGCCGGTTCAGGGGTCCCTGGAAGGCGATTTCGTCGTCGCCCACCAGGCCGGTGCCCACTTGCGCGAGCAACGCTGCCAGCATGGCCAGCACCGAAGCGGCGCCCAGCGGGTTGTGGCCCACCAGGTGGTCCGGGTGGGCGCGCCCGCGCAGGTAGTCGACCACCCTGGCCGGCGCATGCAGGAAGGCCGCGAATCGCGACCAGCGCCCGCCGACCAGTCCCCAGACCAGCCGGAAGGCCAGCAGCGCCAGCACCGCGTAACCCACTCGCGCGTGCCACTCGATCCAGGAGCCCGGCGCCCAAGCGGTCGCCAGCAGCCCGATGACGCAGGCCACCAGGGCCCAGTGGAAGAGGCGGGTGGGAAGGTCCCAGACCCGGATCGTGTGCTTGCTCATCTCGTGTCCTCGAGCCGGATTCTGCGTGCAATCGCCGACTGCGGCGGACCCCCGTCAATTCCCCAGTGCGCCGCTCGCACTTCAATCTCCTGCTACAAACCCGGCGCCGCGCCGCGGCACACATTCAACCCGGAGACCCGCATGAGATTGTTCGCCCCGCTCGCCCTCGCCGTTGCCGCCGCCGCTTTCGCGATCCCCGCATCGGCGCAGTTCGCCAAGCCCGAGGACGCCGTGAAGTATCGCCAGAACTCGCTGTTCGTGATGGGGCAGCACTTCGGCCGCATCGGCGCCATGGCCAACGGCAAGGCACCCTATGACGCCAAGGCGGCGGTGGAGAACGCCGAGATCGTCAACGTGATGGCACGCCTGCCGTGGGCGGGCTTCGTCGCGGGCACCGACAAGGTCGGCAACACCAGGGCCAAGTCCGAGATCTGGACCGAGCAGGCGAAATTCAGGGAGCACAACGAGAAGCTGGTCGGCGAGTCCGCCAAGCTGCTCGCAGCCGCCAAGACCCACAACCTCGACAACCTGAAGGCAGCGTTCAGCGCCACTGCCGGCAGCTGCAAGGCCTGCCACGACGATTTCCGCAACAAATGACCGGGGACGCAGCTGCGCAAGCCGTCTCAGGCTCCAGAGCGGGGCCACGCAAATAGCAAAGGGCGCCGAGGCGCCCTTTGTCGTTCAGCGGAACGGAAGACTCACCCCTCCGCCAGCAGCCGCTCGATCAGCTGGTGCAGCTCGGCAAAGTCGGGCTGGCCCACGTAGCGCTTCACGATCTCGCCGCGCTTGTTGACGATGAAGGTGGTGGGCGTCAGCTGCACGTCGCCCCAGGCCTTGGCCACGGCGCCGGTGTTGTCGATGGCCACGGCGAACGGCAGCTTGCGCGTCTGCGCGTAGTTGACGACGTAGCTCGGCGGGTCGTAGCTCATCGCCACTGCCACGGTCTGGTAGCCGCGCGACTTGTACTTGTCGTAGGTCTCGACGATGTGGGGCATTTCCGCCACGCAGGTGGTGCAGCTGGTGGCCCAGAAATTCACCAGCGTGACCTTGCCCTTGAGGTCCTCGGTGGTCTTCTTGCTGCCGTCCAGCAGCACGAAGGTCGAGGCCGGCGCGGCCGCCGTCCCGGTGTTCAGGTACACGGCGGCGCCGACGGCGACCACGGCCGCCGCGACCACGCCAATCAGTGCTTTCTTCATCGCCCGTCCAGTTTACGACCCGGATGGACTCCGCTGCCGGCAAAAGGTTTCTGGCGCGGCGCTCAGGCGCAGCTCGACAGGATGGCGGCCAGCTCCTGCGGCCGGCTCACCATCGGGTCGTGCCCGGTCGCCAGTTCGACCACCCGGGCGCCGGCGCCGCCCCGCCAGGCCCCGCCCCAGAATCCCGGGTCGGCCATCCGCGGGCGGATCGCGTCGATGGTGGGCAGGGCCGGCGCAGTGCAATTGACGAAGGTGCGGGGCACTGCGGCCACCCGCGCCGGGTCGAAGTCCAGCGGCGCCTCGTAGCAGTGGCCCGGCTGCGGGGTCAGCCGGCGCTTGACCCACTGGTAGTCGGCGGCGTCCAGCCCGTAGTTGTCGGGGTCGGGAACCTCCAGCGCGAATTCGGCCGAGGCGGCGGCGCTGGCCAGCCGCGCCTGGCGCACGGCACGCGCATGGGTGCTGCTCCAGCTCTCGCCCGGCCGCGGCACCACCGCATCCACGTACACCAGGTGCCGCAGCCGCGCGCCCATGCGATCGGCGATGGCGGTTCCGATCATGCCGGCATACGAATGGACGGCCAGCACGGCGCCATCCATCTCCTCGGCCTCGATGGCCGCAGCCACGTCCTGGATGTGCGTCTCCAGCGTGATGGCGGGCGACAGCAGGTGCGCGCGCTCCCCGAGCCCGGTCAGCGTCACCGCGTGCGCCCGGTGGCCCTCGCGAGCCAGCGCCTGCACCACCCGCTGCCAGCACCAGCCGCCATGCCAGGCGCCATGGACAAGGACGAAGTTCGCCATCTCAAATGACTCCTTGCTGCTGCAGTTCGGCGACCTGCGCCTCGCTCCAGCCGAGAACGCCGGTGAGCACCTCACTCGTGTGCTGGCCCAGCAGCGGCGGCGGCAACGCGCTGCGCACCGGCGTCGCGCCCATCCGGATCGGGCTGGCCACCAGCCGCAGGCCGTCGGCCAGCGGGTGTTGCCACTCGGTGACCATGCCGCGCTCGCGCACCTGCGGGTCGGCGAACACCTCGGCCAGGTTGTTGATCGCGCCGCAGGGCACCTTGGCCGCTTCCAGCGCCGCCAGCCAGTCGGCCTTGCCG
>JAKFEA010000340.1:0-1773 GCA_036675905.1 Acidovorax sp.
ACGTTCGCTGGCCAGGTCGAGCAGCACCGCTTCCCCGCCGACTTCCTGGAACAGGGCCTCGTCGGAGCGGATGGCGCGCTGTGCTAGCGTTATCGGGACAGTGGTGGAAGACATGGGATTGCGACGTCCGTAATGCGTGAGGATCGAGAACAAAGGGTAGCGGCCGGGGACCCATCGCGCAAAGCGGACGCAGTGCAGGAGCCGATACCGGTGGCTGGCAGCCGCTGGCATGACTACCGGTTCCTGTTCGACATCGTCCGGCCCTATCGCAGCGAACTGGCCTTCGCCGTGATGCTGATGCTGCTCCAGAGCGTCTTGCTGCTGGCGATGCCGTGGCTGGCCGGACGTTTTTCCGCCGTCGTGCTGGAGGGCGGGGCGGTGGGCGGATTGCTGCTGCTCTGGTTCGGCCTGGTCGTGGTCCAGGCGGCGCTCGGCTATGTCGTCGGCGTGCGCATCCAGGGAACCGCGATGCACCTGGTGGCCGATGCCTCGGCGCGGGTGTTCGACCACCTGCAGGCCTTGCCGTTGCGCTGGCACCAGGATCGGCGCCGTGGCGAAGTGCTGTCGCTGCTGATCGAGGACACGCACCGGCTTGGCAGCTTCGTGACCTCGACACTGACGCCGCTGTTGCCGCTGTTGCTCACTTGCGCCGGCGCCTGCGTGATGATGTTGCGGATCGAACCGCGCATCGGCCTGGCGATGGCCGCGCTGGTGCCGGCGATCTTCATCGTGCTGCGCTGGGCAGGGCGTCGGCTGCGGCCGCTGGCCACCGAGGCGATGGAGGCGTATGCCGCGAAGTCGGCGATCGCCGAACAGAACCTCAGCATGATCCCGGTGGTGAAGGCCTATCTGGGCGAGTCCGGAGAATCCGCGCGCTTCGCCGCGCAGAACCATCGATTGCGCGACCTGGAGATACGCCAGGTCCGCCTGCAGGATGCGATCGGACCGCTGGTGCGCGTAGGCGCCGCGGCCTGCGTGATGGTCCTGCTGTGGCTCAGCAGCCGCGGGGTCGCCTCCGGTGCGATGACGCCGGCGGAACTGGTCAGCCTGTTGCTGTACGGCCTGTTGCTGACCCAGCCGGTGAGCCAGCTCGCCAGCGTCTATGGCCAGGTGCAGACCGCGCGCGGCATGGCCAGGCGCCTGATCGAGGCGTTCGCCGTGGCCCCGGAGCCCGACGATGGCGCCCTGCTGCTGCAGCAGGTGCGTGGCGAGGTGGTCTTCGATCAGGTCAGCTTCGCCTACCCCGGCCGCGGCCCCGTGCTGGACCGCCTGGACTTGCGGGTGCGGGCCGGCGAGACCATCGCGATCACCGGCGCCAACGGCGCGGGCAAGAGCAGCCTGGTCCATCTGCTGATGCGCTTCACCGATCCGGATTCGGGCGCGATCTTCCTGGACGGCGCCGACATCCGCGACGCCACCTTGAAGAGCCTGCGCACGCAGATCGCGCTGGTCTCGCAGAACGTGCTGCTGTTCAACGCCAGCATCGCGGAGAACATCGCTTACGGCCTTGCCGATGCGACCCGGGAACAGGTCGAGGCCGCGGCCCGGTTCGCGCAAGCGCACGATTTCATCGAGGCGCTGCCACAGGGCTACGCCACGGTGGTCGGCGACCAGGGCGTCAGGCTGTCGGGCGGGCAGAAGCAGCGGGTTGCCCTGGCGCGTGCGCTGATCAAGGATCCGTCCATCCTGGTCCTGGACGAGGCGACCGCGATGTTCGATCCGGCCGGAGAACAGGAATTCATTGCCCATTGCCGCGACCTGATGGACACCCGT
>JAKFEA010000341.1:0-2348 GCA_036675905.1 Acidovorax sp.
ATCAGCGCATGGCCGGTCAGGCGCTGGCCCGACACGCCGTAGGGGTGGCCCACGGCGATGGCGCCGCCGTTGACGTTCAGGCGATCGGCCGGGATGCCCAGCTTGTCGCGGCAGTAGAGCACCTGCACCGCGAAGGCTTCGTTCAGCTCCCACAGGTCGATGTCCTCGACCTTCAAGCCGAGGTTCTTGAGCACCTTGGGCACGGCGAACACCGGGCCTATGCCCATCTCGTCGGGCTCGCAGCCGGCCACGGCGAAGCCGAGGAAGCGCCCGATCGGCTTGAGGTTGTGCCTGGACGCATAGCCCTCGCTGACCACCACGCAGGCGCCGGCGCCATCGGAGAACTGGCTGGCGTTGCCGGCGGCGATCACGCCACCGGGCAGCGCCGGCTTGATGCCGCTGATGCCTTCCGCGGTGGTGCCCTCGCGCAGGCCCTCGTCCTTGCTGACGGTGACCTCCTTGGTGCGCAGGCCCATCACGGGGTCGGCCACGCCGGCCTTCACGGTAATCGGTGCGATCTCGTCCTCGAACTTGCCGGCCGCCTGCGCGGCGCAGGCCTTCTGCTGGCTGGCCGCGCCGTACTCGTCCATGCGGTCCCGGGCGATGTCGTAGCGCTTGGCCACCTGCTCGGCGGTCTGCAGCATGGACCAGTAGATTTCCGGCTTCTTCTTCTCCAGGTCCGGGTCCTTGATCATGTGCAGGTTCATTTCCTGCTGCACGCAGGAGATGCTTTCCACCCCGCCGGCCACGTACACCTCGCCCTCGCCGGCGATCACGCGCTGGCTGGCCATCGCGATGGTCTGCAGGCCGGAGGAACAGAAGCGGTTGATCGTCATGCCCGATACGGTGATCGGCAGGTCGGCCATGAGCGCGATCTGGCGCGCGATGTTGGAGCCGGTGGCGCCCTCGGGGTTGGCGCAGCCCATGAGCACGTCCTCGACCGCGCCGGGCTCGATGCCCGCGCGCTGCACGGCGTGCCTGACGACGTGGCCGCCAAGCGTGGCGCCATGCGTCATGTTGAAGGCGCCCTTCCAGCTCTTGGCCAGGGGCGTGCGGGCGGTGGAGACGATGACGGCTTGGGTCATGGTGGAGTGCCTTTCTTGCGGGTTCCGGTTTCAGGGCGCCGGCGAGTTGAGGTTGCGCAGGAGCTGGTGGTAGAAGCGGACGAGCTCGCCCAGGTTGGCGACCGAGATGCGCTCGTTGGTGCCGTGCAGCCGGGGCAGGTCCTCCGGCTTCACGCGAATGGGAGAGAAGCGATAGATGTTGTCGGTCAGGCCGGTGAAGTGGCGCGAGTCGGACCCCGCCACGTACAGCGCCGGAGTGACCACCACATCGGGATGCAGCGAACGCAGGGTGCGATTGAGCAGCTGCCAGGAAGGCGCCGTGGTCGGCGAGATGTCGGTCGGATCGGCGGACCCTGGAATTTCGCTCAGTTCGAAGCCCTCGCCCACCTGCTCGCGCACGTGCTGCAGCACGCTGGCGCGGGTCTCGCCCGGCATGATGCGGAAGTTCACCACGGCCTGCGCCTGCTCGGGGATGACGTTGTCCTTGTTGCCGGCCTGCAGGATGGTGAGCGCCGTGGTGGTGCGCAGCATCGCATTGGTGCTGCCGGTCTTCTCCAGCTGCTTCTGCACGACGGGGCCGAACAGCCACAGGTTGGATAGCGCGACGCGCTGGAAGCCACTCATCTCGGGCGCCAGCGTCTCGAACATCTCGCGCGCCACGCCCTTCATGGCGGCCGGGAGTTGCTGCTGTTCGAGGCGGCCCAGCGCCGAGGCCAGCCTGGAGATCGCCGTCTGGCCCGGCGGCGGCGGCGCCGACGAATGGCCCGGAATGCCCTTGGCCTTGATCGCCACCGACAGGTAGCCCTTCTCGGCCACGCCCAGCAATCCAACGGGGGCGGCGACCCCGGGCATCAGCCCCTCGGCCACGAACAGCCCTTCGTCGATCACGAACTCCAGCCCCACCTTGCGTTGCTCGAGCAGCTTGACGATCTGCTGCGCGCCGCGCAGGCCGCCGACTTCCTCGTCGGCCCCGGAGACCAGGTACACGGTCTGGCGCGGCTGGAAGCCCGACGCCAGCAGCAGCTCGATCGCTTCCATCTGGGCGATCAGGTTGCCCTTGTCGTCCCAGGCCCCGCGGCCCCAGACGAATCCGTCGCGCACTTCGCCCGCGTAGGGGCCGGCCGTCCAGTTCTTCTCGGTGCCTGGCTCGATCGGCACCACGTCATGGTGCGCCATCAGGGCAACGGGTCTGGCATTCGGGTCGGTCCCGCGCCACGTGTAGAGCAGGCTCAGCCCGCCCACCACTTCGCGCTGGAGCGTGCCGTGCAGGCGCGGGAACCGCTG
>JAKFEA010000342.1:0-25669 GCA_036675905.1 Acidovorax sp.
GCGCGCCGGGTTCCACCGGGGCGAATGGTCCTTGTCGATCGCCAGCGCCCGCACGCCCTCCACCGTCTCGCTGGCGCCGGGGCGCAGGTGGAAGCAGTGGCGCACCAGGTCGCGCTCCATGCGCAGGTCGTCGGCCAGGCCCATGCTGCGCGCGCGCCGCACCTGCTCCAGCACCACGTGCAGCATCAGCGGCGAGCGCTTGCGCAGCACGGCGGCGGTGTGCTGCGCCCATTCGGACCTGCCAGCCTCCAGGGCGGACACGATCTCGCGCACGCTGCCCAGCGCGAACACCTCGTCGATCCCGGGGCGGTGGTCGGCCAGCCTGGAGCCTTCCACCCGATGGGGCGTGGGCACGGCCGCAAGGCCCTCATTGGCCAGCCGCTCCCACAGCGCCGGCAGGTCCGCCGAAGGCACGACCACGTCCGCAAGGCGCGCATCGACCGCGTCGGCCGCACCTATCACCTCGCCGGTCAGCGCCAGGTACTCGCCCAGGTGCCCCGGGCAGCGCGAGAGGAAGTAGCCGCCGCCCACGTCGGGAAACAGGCCGATCCCGGTCTCGGGCATGGCCATCTTCGTGCGCTCGCTGACGATGCGGCAGCGCGCGCCCTGCGAGATTCCCATCCCTCCTCCCATCACGATGCCGTCCATGAAAGCGACATAGGGTTTGGGATAGTGGTGCACCAGGTGGTTGAGCGTGTACTCCTCGGTGAAGAAGTCCTCCAGTTCCGGGTTGCCGGCCAGCGCCGCCGCATGGAAGAAGCGGATGTCGCCACCCGCGCAGAAGGCGCCGAAGGGGCCCTCCTTGCCGGTGCCGCGGATCGTCACCACTTCCACGCGCGGATCGTCGCGCCAGGCCAGCAGCGTGGCCGTCAGTTCGCGGATCATGCCCAGCGACAGCGCGTTCAGCGCCTTCGGGCGGTCCAGCGTGATGCGGCCGGCCTTGCCCGCCACCTCGGTCTTCACTTCGTTCATGCGCGTTGCTTCCATCCGATCAGTTCATTCATCACCAGCGCGCCGATCACCAGCGCGCCGCCGGCCAGCACCGTCTGCGTGGGCGCTTCGCCGGCGCCGACCCAGGCCAGCACGATCCCGAAAATCACCTCCAGCAGGGCCAGCAGCGCGATCTCGGGCGCCTTGAGCACGCGGGCGCAGGCCACGGCCAGGGCGCAGGGAATGGCCAGCTGCACCAGGCCCAGCAGCGCCAGCCAGCCGATGTCGTGCGCCGACGCCTGGAACGGCACGGCCAGCGGCAGCGTGTAGGCCGAGGACAGCACGGCGCCGATCAGCACCGCCGGAACCAGGTCGACGTTCTGGCCCTGGGCGTGCGAGCGCTGGGTGACGGTCCAGTTGATCGCGCCCGCCAGCGGGACGCACAAGGCCACCAGCGTTCCCGCGAGTTGCCCGCTGGAGACCTGGGCGCCGTACATCCAGGCAATGCCGGCGCCGGCCACACCGATCGCCGCCCAGGTGCGCGCGGGGATGCGATGGCCGATGAAGGCGCGCGCGACCAGCGCGGTCAGGAAGGGGCCCACCGCCATGGTGACCAGCACGTTGGCGACGCTGGTGAGCGTGAGGGCCACCATGAAGGCGGTGAACATCACGCTCCAGCACAGGCCGGACAGCCACAACGCCGCCCCGCCTGCCCGGAGCTTGGCAAACAGGGTCCGTCCCTGCACGAACGGCAGGATCACCAGCAGCGACAGCACCGTGAAGAAGCTGCGCCAGAAGGTGATCTCGAAGCTGCGCGCCTGCTCCAGCTGCCGCGTGACCACGCCGGCGATGGACCACATCAGGGTGACGCCGACCATCAGGAAAACGGCGCGGGAGTGGGTGAGTTTCACTGTTCTTGTCGAGAGTCCCCGGATGGCCGATTGTCCGCCTACGCCGCTTCGCGGGATGCACGCTTTCGTTCGTGTTCCTTCAGGTGCCGCTTGCGCAGCCGGATCGACTTGGGCGTGATCTCCACCAGTTCGTCGTCCTCGATGAACTCCACGCCGTATTCCAGCGTGAGCTCGATCGGCGGCGTGATCTTGATGGCGTCTTCCTTGCCCGAGACGCGGAAGTTGGTCAGCTGCTTGGTGCGCGTGGCGTTGACCACGAGGTCGTTGTCGCGGCTGTGGACGCCGACGATCATGCCCTCGTACACCGGGTCGTTGGCGCGCACGAACATGCGGCCGCGGTCGTCCAGCTTGCCCAGCGCGTAGGTGAAGATCTCGCCGTCGTCCATCGAGATCAGCACGCCGTTCTTGCGCCCGCCGATCTCGCCGCGGAAGGCCTCGTAGCGATCGAAGATGTTGGAGATCAGGCCGGAGCCGCGCGTGAGGTTCAGGAATTCGTTGGAAAAGCCGATCAGCCCCCGCGCGGGAATGCGGTATTCCAGGCGCACCCGTCCGCGGCCGTCCGGTTCCATGTTCACCAGGTCGGCCTTGCGCTCGCCCAGCGCCTGCATCACGCCGCCCTGGTGCTGCTCCTCGATGTCGGCGGTGACCAGCTCGATCGGCTCGTGCCGCTCGCCGTCGACGTCCTTGAAGACCACGCGCGGCTTGGACACCGCCAGCTCGTAGCCCTCGCGGCGCATGTTCTCCAGCAGGATCGTCAGGTGCAGCTCGCCGCGCCCGGCCACCTCGAACACGCCCTCCTCGTCGGTTTCCTTCACCCGCAGCGCCACGTTGGACTGCAGTTCCTTCTGCAACCGGTCCCAGATCTGGCGGCTGGTGACGAACTTGCCTTCGCGGCCGGCCAGCGGGCTGGTGTTGACGCAGAAGTTCATGGTCAGCGTCGGCTCGTCGACCTTGAGCATGGGCAGCGGCGCCGGGTTGGCCGGATCGGTGATGGTCACCCCGATGCCGATGTCGGGAATGCCGTTGATCAGCACGATCTCGCCCGGCCCGGCTTCGGTCGCCTGCACGCGCTCCAGGCCCTGGAAGGTGAGCACCTGGTTGACGCGCCCCTTGTACGCGCGGCCGTCCGGCCCTTCCATCACCAGCACGTCGGTCGCGGGGCGCAGGGTGCCGGCGTTGATGCGGCCGACGCCGATGCGGCCGACGAAGGTGGAGAAGTCGAGGGCCGAGATCTGCAGCTGCACCGGGGCTGCGGGGTCGCCGGCGTGGGCGGGCACGTGCGCCAGGATGGTGTCGAACAGGGCCGACATGTCCGGGCCCCACTGCTCGCCGAACTCGCCTTCTTCGAGCGAGCTCCAGCCGTTGATGCCGGAGGCGTACACCACCGGGAAGTCCAGCTGATCGTCGGTGGCGCCGAGCTTGTCGAACAGGTCGAAGGCGGCGTTGATCACCTTGTCGGGGGCGGCGCCGGGCTTGTCGACCTTGTTGACCACCACGATCGGCCGCAGCCCCAGGGCCAGCGCCTTCTTGGTCACGAAGCGCGTCTGCGGCATCGGCCCTTCCTGGGCGTCGATCAGCAGGAGCACGCCGTCGACCATCGACAGGGCCCGCTCCACCTCGCCGCCGAAGTCGGCGTGGCCGGGGGTGTCGACGATGTTGATGTGGGTGTCCTTCCAGCTGACGGCGCAGTTCTTGGCCAGGATGGTGATGCCGCGCTCGCGCTCGATGGCGTTGTTGTCCATCACGGTGTCGACCACCTTCTCGTGTTCGGCGAAGGTGCCCGACTGGCGCAGCAGCTGGTCGACCATGGTGGTCTTGCCGTGGTCGACGTGGGCGATGATGGCGATGTTGCGGATCTGGTGGGTGCTCATGGTTCGGTGGCATGCCCGCTGGCATGCAGGATTTGCTGGATTTCGATGGGGCTCAGCAGACGCCCCGGGATCAGTTCGCCGGCCTTGGCGTGGGCCGTGCCGAGGAGGATCGCCTCGGGTGAGAAAACGGCGACTCGTCCGGCATCGGGCCAGGACCCGCGCCGGCGCAAGCCGGAGAGGAAACGGCCGGCGTCTTCGGGGCCGAGCGTCACGCGCACGTGGCCCTCCAGCAGCGTCTCGACCGGCAGCAATGCCGCCTCGCGCTGGGCCTCCGTCATGGCTTCCAGCCGTTCCAGCGTGACGCACTGGGCCAGGCCGAACGGCCCGGTTGCGGTGCGGCGCAGGAAGGACAGGTGCGCCCCGCATCCCAGCGCCTCGCCGATGTCTTCGCCCAGCGTGCGGATGTAGGTGCCCTTGCTCACGCGGGCGGTGAAGCGGATCGCGGCGCGGCCGCCCTCCTCCGCGAGCGCCAGGCTCAGTTCGTGGATGACGACGTCGCGCGCCTCGCGCTCGACCTCCTGCCCGGCCCGCGCGTATTCGTACAGGGCCTTGCCGTCCTTCTTCAGCGCGCTGTGCATGGGCGGCACCTGGCGCAGCGGGCCGGTGAACTGCCGCTCGATTTCTGCCAGCCGCTGTGCCGGGATCGCCGGCACCGGCCGATCGGACACGGCCTCCCCTTCGGCGTCACCGGTCGTCGTGCGGATGCCGAGCACGGCCACGGCCTCGTAGGTCTTGTCCGCGTCCAGGTGAAGCTGGCTGAACTTGGTGGCGGCGCCGAAGCAAAGCGGCAGCACGCCGGTGGCCAGCGGGTCCAGCGTGCCGGTGTGGCCGGCCTTCTCGGCGCGCAGCAGCCACTTGCATTTCTGCAGCGCGTCGTTGCTCGACAGGCCCTTGGGCTTGTCCAGCAGCAGCACCCCGTGCACGGGGCGCCTCACGACCCGTGCCCGTGGTGCGCCCATGCCTACTCCTCGCCGTCTTTGGAACGAGAGGCGACCGCGCGGGCGATCAGCGCGTTCATGTCGGCCGCGCGCTCGGTGGTGCGGTCGAACTGGAAGTGCAGCGTCGGCACCGTGTGGATGTGCAGCCGCTTGAACAGGCCGTTGCGCAGGAAGCCGGCCGCGTGGTTGAGGGCGTCCTCGCATTCCTGCGGATCGCCCTTGAGCACGCTGAAGAACACCTTGGCGTGGGCGTAGTCGGGCGTGACCTCCACCGCGCTGATCGTGACCATGCCCAGCCGCGGGTCCTTGACCTCGCGGATCAGCTCGGCCAGGTCGCGCTGGATCTGGTCCGCGACCTGGTAGCTGCGATTGGGCTTGGTGATCTTCTTGGGCACCTTACAACGTCCGGGCGACTTCCTTGATCTCGAAGAACTCGAGCTGGTCGCCTTCCTTGATGTCGTTGTAGTTCTTCAGCTTGATGCCGCACTCGAAGCCTTCCTTGACCTCGCGCACGTCGTCCTTCATCCGCTTGAGCGACTCGATCTCGCCGGTGTAGATCACCACGTTGTCGCGCAGCAGGCGGAAGTGCGCCCCGCGCGTGACCTGGCCGGATGTGATGTACGAGCCCGCCACCGTGCCGATCTTGGAGGCGACGAACACGGTGCGGATCTCGGCCGAGCCGATGACTTCCTCGCGCTTCTCGGGCGCCAGCATCCCCGACATCGCAGCCTTCAGCTCGTCAACCGCGTCGTAGATGATGTTGTAGTAGCGGATGTCCACGCCGTTGCCCTCGGCCAGCTTGCGCGCGCCGGCATCGGCACGCACGTTGAAGCCGATGATCACCGCCTTGGAAGCGATCGCCAGGTTGACGTCCGACTCGCTCACGCCGCCCACGGCCGCATAGACCAGCTGCACCTTGACCTCGTCGGTCGACAGCTTGATCAGCGACTGCGACAGCGCCTCCTGCGAGCCCTGCACATCGGCCTTGACGATGATGGGCAGCATCTTCACTTCGCCGGCCGTCATGTCGGAGAACATGTTCTCCAGCTTGGCGGCCTGCTGCTTGGCCAGCTTGGTGTTGCGGAACTTGCCGGCGCGGTAGGTGGCGATCTCTCGCGCGCGCCGCTCGTCGGTCAGCACCATGAACTCGTCGCCTGCCTGCGGCACTTCGGTCAGGCCCTGGATCTCCACCGGGATGGAGGGCCCGGCCGACTTGATGCTCCGGCCATCCTCGTCGAGCATGGCCCGCACGCGGCCGTAGGTCTGGCCCGCCAGCACCACGTCGCCGGTCTTGAGCGTGCCGGTCTGAACCAGCACGGTGGCGACCGGGCCGCGGCCCTTGTCCAGCTGGGCTTCGATCACCAGGCCCTTGGCAGCCGCGTCCACCGGCGCCTTGAGTTCCAGCACTTCGGCCTGCAGCAGCACCTGCTCCAGCAGGTCGTCGACGCCCTGGCCGGTGATCGCCGACACGTTGACGAACGGCGAGTCGCCGCCGTATTCCTCGGGCACCACTTCCTCGGCCACCAGTTCCTGCTTGACGCGATCGGGATTGGCGGAAGGCTTGTCGATCTTGTTGACTGCCACCACGATGGGAACGCCCGCCGCCTTGGCGTGCTTGACCGCCTCGCGCGTCTGCGGCATCACGCCGTCGTCGGCCGCCACCACCAGGATGACGATGTCGGTGGCCTGCGCGCCACGGGCGCGCATGGCCGTGAAGGCCTCGTGGCCGGGGGTGTCCAGGAAGGACACCACGCCGCGCGGCGTTTCCACGTGGTAGGCGCCGATGTGCTGGGTGATGCCGCCGGCCTCGCCCGCGGCCACCTTGGCGCGGCGGATGTAGTCGAGCAGCGAGGTCTTGCCGTGGTCGACGTGGCCCATGACGGTGACCACGGGCGCGCGCGGCAGCGCCTCGGCGTCGGCTTGCGACACTTCTTCCTCGGTGAAGGCTTCGGGGTCGTCGAGCGCCGCCGTCAATGCCTTGTGGCCCATTTCCTCGACCACGATCATGGCCGTGTCCTGGTCCAGCGGCTGGTTGATGGTGACCATCTGGCCCATCCTCATCAGCGCCTTGATCACCTCGGACGCCTTGATCGCCATCTTGTGCGCCAGCTCGGCGACCGTGATGGTCTCCGGCACGTGCACTTCGATCACGCGGTGCTCGGCCTGCATCTGCGGCGAATCGTCGCGCTGGTCGCGGTCACTGCCGCGACGCCCGCGCGGGCCGCCACGCCAGCTGTTCCGGCCCACGCCGCCCGAGGAGTCGCCGCGGGTGGGTATGCCCTTCTTCTTGGACGGGTCCGCGGCCCAGCTGGACGACAGCTTGGCCGACTTGACTTCCTTGCCGGCGCCCGGCGCGGCAGGGGCGCCCGGGCGGGTCGTGACCGCCGGCTTGTGCAGGGTGCCCTTGGCGGCGGGCTTGCCCGCCTCGCCCGGCTTGGCGGCCGGCCTGGCTTCTTCCGGCTTCTTGGCCACCAGCACCTTGCGCGGTGCCGCCATCATGGCGCGGATCGCCTCGGCCTCGGCCAGCGCCTTGCGGCGGCGGTCTTCCAGGTCCTTGGCGCGGACGGCTTCCTCGTCGGCGCGAGCCTTGGACTCGGCCTCGGCCTTGGCGCGGGCCTCGGCCACGGCTGCGGCACGCTCGGCCGCAGCGGCGGCCGCTTCGGCGCCGGCTTCGACCTCGGCGCTGGCCGCAGCCGCCCGCTTGGCCTCTTCGCCGGCGGCGTAGGCGGCAGCGCGCTCGGCGGCTTCCCGCTCGCGTTGCTCCTGCTCCTCGCGCTGGCGGCGCTTCTCGGCCAGGTCTTCTTCCTGCCGGCGGATCAGCTCGGCCTGGCGGCGCGCCTCTTCCTC
The DNA here is from genome assembly GCA_036675905.1 of Acidovorax sp. Lineage (GTDB taxonomy): Bacteria > Pseudomonadota > Gammaproteobacteria > Burkholderiales > Burkholderiaceae_C > Ramlibacter. The sequence goes on from JAKFEA010000342.1 coordinate 7,498, forward strand.
GCGGCGGGACAGCTCGGCCTCGTCGATGCGCGGGGCGGACGGCTGGCGCAGCTCGGGTTCGGGAGCCTCGATCACGGCGGTGTCGCTGCCGTCATCGCGCTTGACGAAGGTGCGCTTCTTGCGCACTTCCACCTGGATGGTGCGGGCCTTGCCGCTGGCGTCGGCCTGCTTGATCTCGCTGGTGGACTTCTTGACCAGCGTGATCTTCTTGCGCTCGGGCGCGGCGGTGCCGTGGCTCGCCTGCAGGTAGCCCAGCAATTTCTGCTTGTCCGCTTCGGACAGCGCGTCGGTCGGCGCCGACTTGGACACGCCGGCACTGCGCAGCTGCTCGAGCAGCGTCTGGGGTGATTTCTTGAGTTCGCTGGCGAACTCGGCGACGGTCGTACTGGACATGGGTGTTTCGACCCTCCCCTCTTACTCTTGCGCCACGGGAGCGCTGGTGAACCAGTGCTCGCGCGCCTTCATGATCAGGGCGGTGGCTTCTTCTGCCGACTGCCCGGTGATCTCGGTCAATTCGTCCACGGCCAGGTCGGCCAGGTCGTCGCGTGTGTGCACGCCGGCCTCGGCCAGCGGGCCGATCAGCTGCGGGTCCAGGCCGTCCAGGTCGCGCAGGTCCTGCGAAACCTCGTCGACGCTCTCCTCGCGCTTGATCTCCATCGTCAGCAGGGCGTCCTTGGCGCGGGCGCGCAGCTCCTGCACGGTCTCCTCGTCGAAGGACTCGATCTCCAGCATCTCCTGGATCGGCACGTAGGCCACTTCCTCCAGGCTGGTGAAACCCTCGGAAATCAGGATGTCGGCGATCTCCTCGTCGACGTCCAACTTCTCCATGAACAGGGAGCGGATGGCGGTGCTCTCCTCGGCCTGCTTCTGGGCCGATTCGTTGGCGTCCATGATGTTGATCTTCCAGCCCGTGAGCTCGCTGGCCAGCCGCACGTTCTGGCCGCCGCGGCCGATGGCAATGGCGAGGTTCTCCTCGTCCACCACCACGTCCATCGCGTGCTTTTCCTCGTCGACCACGATCGAGGAGACGTTGGCCGGCGCCAGCGCGCCGATGACGAACTGCGCGGGGTCCTCGGACCACAGCACGATGTCCACCCGCTCGCCGGCGAGCTCGTTGGTGACGGCGTTGACGCGGGTGCCGCGCACGCCGACGCAGGTGCCGATCGGGTCGACGCGCTTGTCGTGCGACAGCACGGCGATCTTGGCGCGGCTGCCGGGGTCGCGGGCGCAGCTCTTGATCTCGAGGAGGCCTTGCTCGATCTCGGGCACTTCCTGGCGGAACAGCTCGATCATGAACTCGGGCGCCGAGCGCGACAGGATGATGGGCGCGCCCCGCAGCGTCAGGTCCACCTCCATGATCATGGCGCGCACGCGGTCGCCGTTGCGCAGGTTCTCCTTGGGGATCATCTCGCCGCGGCGCAGGCGCCCTTCGACGCGGCCGCTCTCGACGATCACGTCGCCCTTGTCCATGCGCTTGACGGTGCCCACGAAGATCTTGTCGCCGCGCGACATGAAGTCGTTGAGCAGCATCTCGCGCTCGGCGTCGCGGATCTTCTGCAGGATGACCTGCTTGGCCGCCATGGCGCCGATGCGCCCGATCGGCACCGACTCGATCGGCTCCTCGATGTAGTCGCCCGGCTCGACGTCCGCCACGCGCTCCTGCGCGTCCATCAGCATCTCTTCGGCGTCGGGGTTCTGCAGGCCGGCCTCGTCGGGCACCACCAGCCACCGGCGGAAGGTCTCGTAGTCGCCGCTGTCGCGGTCGACCGCCACGCGGATGTCCACCTCGCCCTGGTAGAGCTTCTTGGTGGCCTGCGCCAGCGCCGACTCCACCGCGCCGAACACCACGTCGCGCTCGACGTTCTTTTCGCGAGAGATCGCTTCCACCAGCATCAACAGTTCGCGGTTCATTTCCGTCACTCCAATTACCAGGGACCGGGGACTAGTCCCCGGCCTCGCTCGAGGGCCTGCGGCCCTTGAAATCCACCACCGGCGCGAGCCGCGCCTCCTTCAATTCGTCCAGCGTGAAGCCGATCGCCTGCAGCGGCGCCGGCTCCTTCTTGCGGCTGACGCGTTGCCCCGGCTTGCGCTCGGGCTCGTCGCTCCACACCAGCTGCCAGCCACCGTCGATCCGGCCCAGCCGGCCGCGAAACTTCTTCCGGTTGGCCGGCACCTGGCCCGCCGCCGCGGCGCCCACCGGCGCCTTCAGCGTGATGTCCACGACCTCGCCGGCGAAGCGCTCGAAGTCGCGCTCGTCGCGCAGCAGCCGGTCCAGCCCCGGCGAAGACACCTCCAGGCGCTTGTAGTCGATGCCCTCGACTTCCAGCGCGTATTGCAGTTGTCGCGTAACCTTCTCGCAGTCCTCGACGTTGACGAAGGCCGCCTCGACCCCGGGCTGCCAGGGCAAGTCGATCGTCACGCGCAGCAGGCCATTGGCGGATCGTTCGATCTCCACCAGCTCGTATCCCAGCCCGGTCACGGTCTGCTGGGCGATGTCCTGCAGCGCCACTGTTCGCGTCATTCCCTGAAGTTCACCCGACCCACTTGCCGGCCGACTCGCGCCAAGTGCTTGCCGCCCGCCCAAAAAAAACGGGCGGTGAGTACCCGCCCGTTTGGTCGTGAAGCAAAGATTGTACCGTGCATGACCTGCCTGCGCAACTCGCGCGGGCCGCTCAGTCCCCCTGATCGCGGCCCGAACGCATGAGCTTGACCTCGGACCGGCGGCGCTTGTCCGCCATCCGCTGCCGGGCCGCCGATGCGGGCGGCCGGGTGGGTTTTCTCACATGCGGCGGCTCGGCCGTGCCGTCCACCAGTTCCTGCAGGCGCTGCCAGGCCTCGGCCCGGTTCAATTCCTGGCTGCGGTGCACCTGGGCCTTGATCACCAGCACGCCCGAGCGTGTGATCCGGCGGTCCTGCAGCGCCAGCAGCCGGGCCTTGTGCTCGTGCGCGAGCGAAGAGGCCCGGATGTCGAAGCGCAGCTGGACGGCGCTGGACACCTTGTTGACGTTCTGGCCGCCGGCGCCCTGGGCCCGGATGGCCGTGATCTCCACCTCCTCCGGCGGAATCTCGGTCGACCTGCCCCGCAGCGGCATGGCTCAGGCTGCCGCGGCCACCAGCGCCCGCGTGTAGTCGTGCGAGGGTTGGCCGAGCACCTGGTCGACGGGGCCGGACTCCAGCACGTCGCCGTCCTTCATCACCAGCACCTCGTGCGCCATGGCCCGGATCACGTCCACGTCGTGGGTGATCAGCAGGTAGGCCAGGCCTTTTTCGCGCTGCAGGCGCTGCAGCAGGCCCAGCACCTGCTTCTGGATGGTCACGTCCAGCGCGCTGGTGGGCTCGTCCAGCACCAGCAACTGCGGCCCGACGATCAGTGCGCGGGCAATGGCCAGCCGTTGCCGCTGGCCGCCGGAGAACTCGTGCGGGTAGCGGTCCAGCAGGCCGGGGAACTGCGCCTCGGTCAGGCCCACTTCGGCCAATCCGGCCAGCACCCGCTCGCGCCGGGCCGCGGCCGGCAGCTGCGGCTCGTGCACCAGCAGGCCTTCGCCCACGATCTCCTCCACCGTCATGCGCGGCGACAGCGAGGAGAACGGATCCTGGAAGACCACCTGCACCTGCCGGCGGATCGGGCGGTTGGCCGCGGCGTTCGCTCCCCATCGGTGGCTCACCACGTCGAGGCTGCCGCGGTGCGCGATCAGGCCCAGCGCCGCCAGCGCCAGGGTCGACTTGCCCGAGCCCGACTCGCCGACCACGCCCAGTGTGCGGCGGGCCGGAATGCCGAAATCGGCGCCCCGGACCGCGACGAACTCGCCGTGCCTGAACCATCCGCGCACGCCCGGGAGGGGCACCGGATAGGCCACCTGCAACCCACTCGCCCGCATCACGGTCGCAGCCCGCTCTCCGCCTTCCTCCACGTCGCGGACGGGCCGGCTGTCGATCAGCTTGCGGGTGTAGGCGTGTTCCGGGCGGGCGAACACCGCATCGACGGCGCCCTCCTCGACCAGGTGCCCGTTCTCCATCACGGCCACGCGGTCGGCGAACTTGCGCACCAGGTTCAGGTCGTGGGTGATCAGCAGCACGGCCATCCCGGCCTGGCGCTGCAGGTCGTCGAGCAGGCCCAGGATCTGCGCGCGCAGCGTCACGTCCAGCGCCGTGGTGGGCTCGTCGGCCAGCAGCAGCCGCGGCCGGCTCGCCAGGGCCATGGCAATCATCGCGCGTTGGCGCTGGCCGCCCGAGAGCTGGTGCGGAAAGCTGTGGGCCCGGCGGCCGGGATCGGGGATGCCGGTGGCGGCCAAGGCCTCGATCGCCGCGTCCCAGGCCTGCCGCTTGCTGAGCGCCTGCTTGAGTTCCAGCACCTCGGCCACCTGGTCCCCCACCGTGAAGAGCGGGTTCAGGGCCGTCATCGGCTCCTGGAAGATCATGGCGATGTCGTCGCCGCGAATGCCCAGCAGCTCGCGCTCGGGCAACTGCAGCAGGTCGACGGTGCGGCCTTCGGGCCGGACGTTCGCCAACTGCGCAGAGCCGGTGACGGTGGCGTTCTGCACCAGGCCCAGCAAGGCCAGCGCGGTCACCGTCTTGCCCGAGCCCGATTCACCGACCAGGGCCAGCTTCTCGCCTTCGTGGATCCGGAAGTCGACGCCGTGCACGACTTCCTTGGCGTCGAAGGCAACGCGGAGGCTGCGGACGTCGAGGAGCTCTTTCATGTGCTCGCCTTCCTCGGATCCAGCGCATCCCTCAGCGCGTCGCCCATGAACGTGAGCAGCAGCAAGGTCACGGTCAGCACGGCGAATGTCGAGATCGAGATCCACCACGCATCGAGGTTCGCCTTGCCCTGGTTCAGCAACTCGCCCAGCGACGGCGTCCCCGGCGGCACGCCCAGCCCGAGGAAGTCCAGCGCCGTCAACGCCAGGATCGCCGCGCTCATGCGAAAGGGCAGGAAGGTCACGACCGGAACCATGCTGTTGGGCAGGATGTGCTTCCACATCAGGCGGCCGTTGCCGACACCCAGCGCCCGCGCGGCGCGCACGTAGTCCATCTGCCGGTTGCGCAGGAACTCGGCCCGCACGTAGTCCGACAGCCCCATCCAGCCGAACAGCGAGAGCAGGATCAGCAGCAAGGCGACGCTCGGCACGAAGATCGCGGAGAAGATGATCAGCAGGTACAGCTCGGGCATCGAACCCCAGATCTCGATGAAGCGCTGGAAGGCCAGGTCGGTCTTGCCGCCGAAGAAGCCCTGCACGGCACCGGTGAGTACGCCCACCACCACGCCGATGGCGGTGAGCGCCAGGCCGAACAGCACGCTGACCCGGAAGCCGTAGATCAACAGCGCCAGCAGGTCCCGGCCGCGGTCGTCGGTGCCGAAGAAGTTCTCGCTCGACGGCGCCGCCGGATTCGGCTGGCTGGCGAAGTAGTTCAGCGTCCGGGGCCCATAGGGGTTCGGCGGGTAGACGGCCCAGTTGCCTTCCTGCGTGAGCTGCTTCTTGACGAACGGGTCCAGGTAGTCGGTGGGCGTGTGGAAGTCGCCACCGAACGTGGTCTCGGGGTAGTCGCGCAGGACCGGGACATAGAAGCTGCCCTCGTAGCGAACCAGCAGCGGCTTGTCGTTCGACAACACTTCGGCGAACAGGCTCAGGACCACCAGCACCGAGAAGATCACCAGGCTGACGAACCCCAGCCGGTTGCGCCGGAAGCGCTGCCATGCCCGCCTCGACGGCGAAACGGAAACAGGAGCGCTGCCTCCCAGTCCAGGGCCACCGCGGAACCGGCTCTGCCGGGCCGCTGGTGGCGCCCCCCCGGGGGGGAGGCGGCCGAAGGCCGCTTCGGGGGGGTCAGTCGAATTTGACACGGGGGTCTACCAATACATAAGACAAATCGCTGATCAGCTTGGTGACCAGGCCGATCAAGGTGAAGAGAAACAGTGTCCCCAGCACCACCGGGTAGTCGCGCCGGATCACGCTCTCGTACGACAGCAGGCCCAGCCCGTCGAGCGAGAACAGCGTCTCGATCAGCAGCGACCCGGTGAAGAAGGCGCCGATGAAGGCCGACGGGAAGCCCGTGATGATCGGGATCAGCGCATTGCGGAACACGTGCTTCCACAGCACCCGCCGCTCGTCCAGCCCCTTGGCCCGGGCGGTCAGCACGTATTGCTTGCGGATCTCCTCCAGGAAGGCGTTCTTGGTCAGCATGGCCGTGACCGCAAAGCTGCCGAACACCATGGCCGTCACGGGCAGCGCGATGTGCCACAGGTAGTCGACGATCTTGCCGGCCAGGCTGAGCTGGTCCCAGTTGGCCGACGTCAGGCCGCGCAGCGGGAACCACTGCAACTGCCCGCCGAACACCACCAGCAGCGCCACGCCCAGCACGAAGCCGGGAATCGCGTACCCCACCAGCACGATCAGCGTGGTGAGGAAGTCGAAGCGCGTGCCGGCCCGCACCGCCTTGGCCACGCCCAGCGGCACCGCTATCAGGTAGCTCAGGAAAAAGGTCCAAAGCCCCAGGCTGATGGAGACCGGCAGCTTCTCCTTGACCAGTTGCCACACGTCCTTGTGCTGGTAGAAGCTCTTGCCCAGGTCGAGCCGGGCGAACTGACCCAGCATCTGGAAGAAGCGCTCGTGCGCCGGCTTGTCGAAGCCGTACAGCTTCCTGATCTCCTCGATTCGCTGCGGATCGATGCCCTGCCGGCCGCGGTAGCCGGCACCGCTGGCGGCGGCGCGCTCGCCGCCCGAGTCGCGGCCCTGCAGCTGCGCCACCATCTGCTCCACCGGCCCGCCGGGCACGAACTGCACGATGGCGAACGTCACCAGCAGCACCCCCAGCAGCGTGGGGATCATGAGCAGCAGGCGCTTGAGGATGTACGCGGTCATGGCTGGCCGCGATTCTCCGGCGAAGCCCACCAGGTGGCCATGGCCCAGATGTCCGCCTCATAGTAGGGCGGGATCACCGGCGGCAGCACGAAGCGTTGCGCGCGATAGCCGATGAAGAAGGCGTCGCTGTAGTACTGCGGGATCGAGTAGTGGCCGTGCGAGAGCACGCGGTCCAGCGCCCGCATCGCGGCATTCAGCTCGGGCCGGGTCCTGGCCTGCACCACCTTCTGCAGCAGCGCGTCGACCGCGGGATCGGCAATGCCCCAGTAGTTGGCCGAGCCGTTGGTCCTGGCGGCCTCGGAGCCGAAGTACTCCAGCAGTTCGCCGCCGGGCGCCACCCGGCCGGGGATGCGCCGCGTGGTCAGCTCGAAGTCGAAGCGGTCCATGCGCTCCTTGGCCAGCGAGAAGTCGACCTGCCGGTAGACCCAGCCAATGCCGAGCTTGGCCAGCGCCTGCTCGAACGGCGCGACGATGCGCACGATGGAGGGCTGGTCGTTGAGGAACTCGATCACGAAGGGCTCGCCCTGGACGTTGCGCAGGGCGCCGTCGCGGTAGGTCCAGCCCGCCTCGGCCAGCAGCCGCTGGGCCTTGCGCAGGTTGTCGCGCAGGCTGTCCGGCGGCAGGGTGCTGGGCGGGATGAGCGCCGGCCCGAACACCTCGGGCCGCAGCTTGTCGCGCAGCGGCTCCAGCAGCGCCAGCTCCTCCGGCTTGGGCAGGCCCTCGGCGTGGAAGTCGCTGTTCGGGAAATAGCCGTGCACGCGCTTGTACAAGCCGTAGAACAGTTGCCGGTTCATCCACTCGAAATCCATGGCCAGGCCGATCGCCTGGCGCACCCGGATGTCCTGGAACTTGGGCTTGCGCAGGTTGAACACGTAGCCCTGGAAGTCGCCCGGGTTGCGGTTCTCGAAGGTGGCCTTCTTCAGCTCGCCGCTCTCGAATTGCTTGCCCTTGTACTGGCGCGCCCAGTTGCGCGAGGTGAACTCGCGCATGAAGTCGAACTCGCCGGACTTCAGGCCCTCGAAGCGGGCCGTCTCGTCCAGGTAGATCTTGAAGCTGACGCGGTCGAAGTTGAACTGGCCGCGGCGCACCGGCAGGTCCTTCGCCCAGTAGTCCGGGTCGCGCGCGTAGGTGACGTCGCGCCCCAGTTGCGGGCTGGCGATGCGGTAAGGGCCGGATGCGATCGGCACTTCCAGCACCACCTGGTCGAAGGGCTTGCCCTTGCCCCACTCGCGGCTGAACACCGGCAGGCCGCCCACGATCAGCGGCAGCTCGCGGTTGGGCGACAGGAAATCGAAGCGCACCGTGCGCGCGTCCACCTCCACCGCCCGCTTCACCTCCTGGTAGATGGTGCGGAACTGGGGCGCCGCCTTGTCGCTGACCAGGGTGCGGAACGAATGCACCACGTCGGCCGCCAGCACCGGCTTGCCGTCGTGGAAGCGCGCCTCGCGCCGCAGCCGGAAGGTGGCCGACAGGCGATCGGGCGCGACCTCGACGTCCTCGGCCAGCAGCCCATAGGCGGTGGTCGGTTCGTCGAAGTTGCCGGTCAGCAGGCTGTCGAACATCAGCACCGTCATGCCGTACGGCTCGGTGCCCTTGAGCGTGAACGGGTTGAACTTGTCGAAGTTGGTCGGCCGCGTGGGCGGCACCATGCGGATCTCGCCGCCCTTGGGCGCCTTGGGATCGACGTAGGCGAAGTGGGTGAAGTCCGGCGGGTACTTGATGTCGCCGAACTGGGCATAGGCGTGGGCGGCCCAGGCAGGCGCCGCCGCCGCCGCCATGCATGTCAGCAGAAGCAGCCAGGCCCGCATGCGACAATTCTGCCGACTTTTCATCACGATGAGACCGATGGGATTCCTCACAGGCAAGAAATTGTTGATCACGGGCGTGTTGTCCAACCGCTCGATCGCCTATGGCATCGCCAGGGCCTGCCACCAGCAAGGGGCGGAGCTGGCCTTCAGCTACGTGGGCGAGCGCTTCCGCGATCGGATCGTCGAGTTCGCCTCGGAGTTCAATTCCGACCTGGTTTTCGATTGCGACGTCGGCGACGACGCCCAGATCGAAAAGCTGTTCGCGGACCTGTCTGCGCACTGGCCGAAGCTGGATGGCTTCGTGCACAGCATCGGCTTCGCGCCGCGGGAGGCGATCGCCGGCGATTTTCTCGACGGCTTGTCGCGCGAGGCGTTCCGGGTGGCCCAGGACATCAGCGCCTACAGCTTCCCGGCCATGGCCAAGGCGTCCCTGCCCTACCTGGCCGACAACGCGTCCCTGCTGACGCTGAGCTACCTGGGCGCGCTGCGCATCGTGCCGCACTACAACACCATGGGCCTGGCCAAGGCCTCGCTGGAGGCGTCCGTGCGCTACCTGGCGGGTTCGCTGGGGCCGCGCGGCATCCGGGTGAACGGCATCAGTGCCGGGCCGATCAAGACCCTGGCGGCCAGCGGGATCAAGGATTTCTCGCGCCTGCTGTCCATCGTGGCCAAGTCCGCGCCGCTGCGCCGGAACGTCACGATCGAGGACGTCGGCAACGTCGCCGCCTTCCTGCTGAGCGACCTGGCCGCAGGCGTGACGGCCGAGATCAGCTACGTGGACGGCGGCTTCAGCCAGGTGGCGATCGGGATCGAGGAGTAGGCAGGCGTCGCCCCCGCTTTGGCGGGGACGACCGAACTCACCGCCTCACGCAGTCCGCGTAGTACCGCCGTTTCCCGCTCTCGTCGACCTCTTCCACCAAGCCGTGGATGTCGGTCTCGAACCCCGGGCAGGCCTCGTTGAACTCGCGCGAGAACTTCAGGTAGTCGACGATCTTGCGGTTGAACACCTCGCCGGGGATCAGCAGCGGAATGCCGGGCGGGTAAGGCGTCACCAGCGAGGTGGTGATCCGCCCCTCCAGCTCGTCGATCTCCACCCGCTCGGTCTTGCGGTGGGCAATGTGGGCGAAGGCGTCGCTGGGCTTCATCGCGGGCGTCAGGTCCGACAGGTACATGTCCGTCGTCAGCCGCGCGATGTCGTACTTCGCGTACAGCTCGTGCACGTGCTGGCACAGGTCGGCCAGGCCCATGCGCTCGTAGCGCGGCTGCTGGGCGCAGAACTCCGGCAGGATGCGCCACATCGGCTGGTTGCGCGCGTAGTCGTCCTTGAACTGCTGCAGCGCCGTCAGCATGGTGTTCCAGCGGCCCTTGGTGATGCCGATGGTGAACATGATGAAGAACGAGTACAGCCCGGTCTTCTCCACGATGATCCCGTGCTCGGCCAGGAAGCGCGTGACGATCGAGGCCGGGATCCCGGTCTTGGCGAACTTGCCGTTCAGGTCCAGCCCGGGCGTCACGACCGTGGACTTGATCGGGTCCAGCATGTTGAAGCCCTCGGCCAGGTTGCCGAAGCCGTGCCACTTGGCCGTGCGCGCCTCGCCCTTGATGATCCAGTCGTCGGCGCGGCCTATGCCCTCCTCGGCCAGCTTGTCCGGACCCCAGACCTTGAACCACCAGTCCTTGCCGTAGGCTTGGTCGACCTTGCGCATGGCGCGGCGGAAGTCCAGCGCTTCCAGGATGCTTTCTTCCACCAGCGCCGTGCCGCCCGGCGGCTCCATCATCGCGGCGGCCACGTCGCAACTGGCGATGATCGAGTACTGCGGGCTGGTCGAGGTGTGCATCAGGTACGCCTCGTTGAACAGGTGCCGGTCCAGCTTGTTGGCCTTGGCGTCCTGCACCAGCACGTGGCTGGCCTGGCTGATGCCGGCCAGCAGCTTGTGGATGGACTGGGTGGCGTAGACCAGCGACTTCTCCGGCCGCGGGCGCTTCTTGCCCATCGCATGGAAGCAGCCGTAGAAGGGGTGGAAGGCCGCGTGCGGCAGCCAGGCCTCGTCGAAATGCAGCGCATCGACGTAGCCGTCCAGCATGCCCTTGATGGTCTCGGTGTTGTACAGGACGCCGTCGTAGGTCGACTGGGTCAGCGTCAGGATGCGCGGCTTGACCTGCTCGGCATCCACTCCGGCCAGCAGGGGGTTGGCGCGGATCTTGGCCTTGATCGCCTCGGGCGAGAACTCGCTCTGCGGGATCGGGCCGATGATGCCGAAGTGATTCCGCGTCGGCTTCATGAACACGGGGATCGCCCCGGTCATGATGATCGAGTGCAGGATGGACTTGTGGCAGTTGCGGTCCACCACCACCACGTCGCCGGGCGCCACCGTGTGGTGCCAGACCATCTTGTTCGAGGTGCTGGTGCCGTTGGTCACGAAGAAGCAGTGGTCGGCATTGAAGATGCGCGCCGCGTTGCGCTCGCTGGCCGCCACCGGGCCGGTGTGGTCCAGCAGCTGGCCCAGTTCGTCCACCGCGTTGCACACGTCGGCGCGCAGCATGTTCTCGCCGAAGAACTGGTGGAACATCTGGCCGATCGGGCTCTTGAGGAAGGCCACGCCGCCGGAGTGACCCGGGCAGTGCCACGAGTACGAACCGTCCTCGGCGTAGTCCAGCAGCGCCTTGAAGAACGGCGGCTGGATCCCTTCCAGGTACGACTTGGCCTCGCGGATGATGTGGCGCGCCATGAACTCCGGCGTGTCTTCGTACATGTGGATGAAGCCATGGAGCTCGCGCAGCACGTCGTTGGGCAGGTGCTGCGAGGTCTTGGTCTCGCCGTAGATGTAGATCGGCACGTCGGCGTTCTTGCGCCGCACTTCCTGGATGAAGGCGCGCAGGCTCAGCACCGCGGGCACCTCCTCCGGGCCGACGGAGGTGAACTCCTCGTCGTCGATCGACAGGATGAACGCGCTGGCGCGGCTTTGCTGCTGCGCGAACTGCGACAGGTCGCCGTAGCTGGTGACCCCGAGCACGTCCATGCCCTCGGCCTCGATGGCCTGCGCCAGCGCGCGGATGCCCAGGCCCGAGGTGTTCTCGGAGCGGTAGTCTTCGTCGATGATGACGATGGGAAAGCGGAACTTCATGCGGGACTCCCGGCGCCGGGCGAACGGACAAGGCGCGAAGTGTATGCAATCGGGCAATCCCTTCGCCGGAGCCTGAGCACGATCCGGGCAGCTTTCGACGCGGGCTGACGCATTTGCAGGGCTTGCGACGACAATCGCCGCAAAGACGAGCCAGCAGACAGGAGGCGCAGATGGCGGATTCGACCTTGTGGTGGCTGTTGACCGGGGTGGCCGTGGCCGCCGAACTGGTCACGGGCACCTTCTACCTGCTGATGGGGGCCATCGGCCTGGCCGCCGGCGCGCTGGCGGCCCACCTCGGCCTGGGCCTGTCGGCGCAACTGGTCACGGCTGCCGCCGTGGGCGGCGGCGCGGTGGTCGCCTGCTACTTCGTGCGCCGCCGCCTGCCCTCGGCCCCGCCGGCCGGCGAGAACCGCGACGTGAACCTGGACGTGGGCGAGACCGTGATGGTCGAGCGCTGGCAGCCCGATGGCACGGCGCAAGTGCGCTACCGCGGCGCGAGCTGGACCGTTTCGCACCTGCCGGGTGAAATTCCCGTCGCCGGCCTGCACCGCGTGCGCGAGGTGGTGGGCAGCCGCCTCGTCGTCGAAAAAGCCTGAACGAACCCAAATCCCCGGAGGAGAAGAAGCATGGAAATCGCAATCGTCCTGTTCGTCATCGCGGTGATCTTCGTGGTGCGCGCCATCAAGGTGGTGCCGCAGCAGAATTCCTGGGTGGTCGAGCGCCTGGGCAAGTACAACGCCTCGCTGTCGCCCGGGCTGAACTTCCTGATCCCGTTCGTGGACAAGGTGGCGTACAAGCACAGCCTGAAGGAAATCCCGCTGGACGTACCCAGCCAGGTCTGCATCACGCGCGACAACACCCAGTTGCAGGTGGACGGCATCCTGTACTTCCAGGTGACCGATCCGATGCGCGCCAGCTACGGCTCCTCGAATTACGTCGTGGCCATCACCCAGCTGGCACAGACCACGCTGCGCAGCGTGATCGGCAGGATGGAGCTGGACAAGACCTTCGAGGAGCGCGACATCATCAACGTGCAAGTGGTGCAGGCCATCGACGAGGCGGCGCTGAACTGGGGCGTGAAGGTGCTGCGCTACGAGATCAAGGACCTGACGCCGCCGGCCGAGATCCTGCGCGCCATGCAGTCGCAGATCACCGCCGAGCGCGAGAAGCGGGCCCTGATCGCCGCCTCCGAAGGCCGCCGACAGGAGCAGATCAACATCGCCACCGGCGAGCGCGAGGCGTTCATCGCGCGTTCGGAAGGCGAGAAGCAGGCCGAGATCAACCAGGCCCAGGGCGAAGCCTCCGCCATCCTCGCAGTGGCCGAAGCCAAGGCCGAAGCCATCCGCAAGGTGGCCGAAGCGATCCGCCAGCCCGGCGGCGAGCAGGCCGTGCAGCTGGACGTGGCCGAGAAGGCGATCGACGCTTTCCGCAACGTGGCCAATGAGTCGCAGACCACGCTGATCGTGCCGGCCAACATGACCGAAGTGTCGACGCTGATCGGCTCCGCCATGCGCATGATCCAGGCCGGCAAGGCGGGGGCCTCGGCCTGAGTCTTCGCGGCTGGGCGGTACCTCCGGCGCCCACTGTCGGCAATGCCGGGCATGCGCCTTGCCCCCAAGGAGGCGGCGCCCACCCGGGGCGCCCCAACAAGGAGCAGACCCCATGCAAGGAAACCAGTTGAAGCAGCGGATCGAGCAGATCGAGCAGTGCACCGACGACGCCAAGCGGGCCGTGGCCAACGGATCGGCCACGCCCGAGCTGCGCCAGTGCGTGCAGGACATGCACCAGCAGGCGCGCCAGTTGCAGCAGGCTTGCAGCAGCGGCCAGCAGCAGATGGGCCAGCAGGTGAGCCAGGACAGCGGACTGCGACAGCAAGTGGCGCAACTCGAGCAGACCGCCGATCGCGCCATGCAGGCCTGCCGCCAGGCCGGCAGCAACGTCGACCAGCAGACGCAGCAGGCGGTGCAGCGCGCCCATCAGGAAATCTCCAGCGTGAAGCAGCAAATGCAGTAATGCATCCAGGCCCCCGGTCCGGCCGGAGCCCGCGCGGCGCCGGCCTCGACCGGGTGCGCCGCGGCGTGACCCCTCGCCGGCCCGGCTGTCAGCCGCGCCCTACACCCCCTGCGTCCCCGCGCTGATCGCCCTCGCATTGCGGCTACGGCAGCATCCATGCACCCATGGTCCGCGCCGTCCGCCTTTTCCACCTTGCGCCCCCCATGGCAACGGAAGTCGGGACTTCCGGCAGTGCAGGGGGACGGGCGTGAAGGTCGCCCTGCTCACCCTGCACCGCTGCATCAATTACGGCTCGTACTGGCAGGCGCGTTGCCTGCTGGAGGGCCTGCGCGCACTCGGGCACGACGCCCGCCTGCTGGACCACCGCACGCCACGGATAGACCGCGTGGAGTACCGCTGCGCGCTGCGGCCCCTGCTGCCGCTGCCCTCGCCGGCCGCCGATCGGCCGGCCTACGCGCGCAAGGTGCGCCGGCTCGCCGAGGCAGTGGATGCGCTGCCCCGCACGTCCTCGTTCAGCCTGGACGAGCCCTGCGTCGTCGAGGACTTCGACGCCGTCGTCATCGGCAGCGACGAGATGTGGAACTTCCACCACCCCTGGTTCGCCGCCTGCCGGCTGTTCTTCGGCGAGGGCATCCGCGCGCGCCGGCTGGTGGCGCATGCCTGCACTTTCGGCAACTACCCGGCCGCCCGCGGCCTGCAGCCGGAGTGGACGCGGCGGCTGCTGCAATTCGACAGCATCTCGGTGCGCGACCACAACTCGCGCGATCTGCTTCGCGACGCCGCCGGCATCGACTGCCCGCTGGCCCTGGACCCTTGCCTGCAGTTCGCGCCGGCGCCGGCGGACGCCACGCCCGCCGACGGGCGCTTGGCCGTCCTCTACGGCCACAGCTTCAGCCCCTGGTTCCGGCAGGCAGCGCTTCGCTGGGCCCGACGCCGCGGTGTGAAGCTGGTGAGCATCGGCTACCGCAATGACTGGGCCGACCGGCAATGGCTGGACGCCGGCCCGGAAGGCTTCGCCGCCTTGCTGGCCGGGGCCGGCGTCGTGCTGACCAACTTCTTCCACGGAAGCGTGTTCGCGCTGCGCTTCGGCAAGCCCTTCGCCTGCGAGGACTCCCCCTACCGCTCGATCAAGGTGCGCAGCCTGCTGCAGCAGCTCGATTGCGGCGAGCGCCTGGCCATGGAATCGGCGGGCGCCCGCGCCTTGGCCGACGCACTGGACACGCCGCTCTCGCCAGTCCTGAACCAGCGGCTGGCCGAATGCCGGGAAGCCTCGCACGCCAGCCTGGCCGACGCCCTGCAGGCGGACCGGGCAGTGGCATGAACCGGCACGCGCAGCCGCCCTCCTTGCCGAAGCTCGCCCCCAGGGACCTGCTGCGCTCCGGCCTGTGCGTGGGCTGCGGCAGTTGTGCCGCGCAGCCCGGCGCCCACGGCCGGCGGATGGCCTGGGACCGCGATGGCCAGCTCAAGCCGGCCGGGCCTCGCCCGTCCATCACCCGGCCCGATGCGCAACTCGCCCGGATCTGCCCTTCTTCGCCTTGGGCGGCCGACGAAGACGAACTTGCCGAGGCGCTCTTCCCCGGCGCCCCGCACATCGATCCGCTGGTCGGCCGCTACCGGAGCGCCTTCGTCGGAGCCGCGGCCGAGGGGCGGTTCCGCGAACAGGGAAGCTCGGGCGGCATGGTGTCCTGGATGGCCACCGAACTGCTGCAGCGCGGCCTGGTCGACGCCGTTGCGCACGTGGTGCCCACCGCCGACCCCGCTGCCGATGGCCGCTTCTTCCGCTACCGGCTGTCGCGCACGCCCGCGCAGCTGGCCGCCGGCGCCAAGTCGCGCTACTACCCGGTGGAGCTGTCGCAGGTGCTGGAGGAGATCCGCGGCACGCCGGACCGCTACGCCGTGGTCGGCATTCCCTGCCTCACCAAGGCCGTGCAGCTGCTGCGCCGCGACGACCCCGTGATGCGCGAACGCATCCGCTTCACCCTGGGCCTGTTCTGCGGCCACATGAAAAGCGCCCGCCTGCTGGAAAGTTTTGCCTGGCAGCTGGGGGTCGACCTGGCGGACGTGGCCGGAGTGGACTACCGGCTGAAGGACCCGGATCGGCCGGCCAGCTGGTACACCGCCCAGCTGCGCCTGCGCGATGGCCGCACCCTGCAGCGCGACTGGTTCCACCTGGCCGAAGGAGACTGGGGCTCGGGCTTCTTCCAGAACAGGGCCTGCAACTTCTGCGACGACGTGGTGGCCGAGACCGCCGACATCTCCTTCGGCGACGCCTGGGTCGAGCCCTACACGCAGGACGGCCGCGGCACCAACGTCGTGCTTGTGCGATCGCCGCTCCTGCATGAACTGGTGGCCTCGGCCATCGCCCAGCGACGGCTGGCACTGGCGCCGGTCGATGCGGATTTCGTGCGCCGCACCCAGGCCGCCGGCCTGCGGCAACGGCGCGAAGGTCTGGCTTACCGGCTCACCTGGCCGCGGCACGGCCGTCTCGTGCCCCGCAAGCGGGTGGCGCCCGGCGGCGGCTCCTTGCCGCGCCCCCGCAAGCTGCTGTACCGCATCAGGGCTCACGTCTCACGCTGGAGCCCAGCGGTCTTCCGGCTGGCCAGGGCCTTGCGTTGGAAACGGCTGTACCTGGCGTGGGCGCAGGGCGCCATGGTGATCTATCACGGGCTGGCCTACTCGCGCGGGCGACTGGGGGAGGCGTTGGCGCGCCTTGGCTGGCGGGCGTCCTAGGATCAGCTTTGTCTAACTGTCTAAGTTGCTCTTAGACACATACTTAGACAATCAGAGCTGCAATTTGTATCGACAAGGCAACACCAAGCACTGATCTGTCTTGACATAGTGTCTTGGACACTTGAACATAGTCCAAGACTGTTCAAACAGAGATCCACCCGTGCTGACCAGCAAGGAAGTTCTGGAGCGGACCGGCATTTCGCGGGCCACCCTGAACAACTACATCGCCACCGGCCTCATCCCCAGGCCGGACGTGCAAGCGCCCGGCCCCGAGCACGGTGCGGCGCCACGCATCGGCTACTTCCCGGACGGCACGGTCGAGCGCATCGAGCAGATCCACCGCCTCAAGCGCCAGGGGTGGACCATGGCCCGCATCGCGGCGCATTTCAGCGGTGGCCCGGACTCGCCGGCACCGATCCCGTCGGCGCGCGACTTGGCCGAGGGCGCGGTACCCGTGACGGCGGGGAAACCCAACGCGCCACCCCCGTTCGACTATCCGGGCAGCGTGATGCCGCCCCCCTCGCGCGCCCATCCGCAAGGGGCGCAAGCAGGCCCGGCCCATCCGCCCTTGCCCACGCGCAGCGCGCCCGCGCCTATCCTGACGCCGGTCGCCGTCCTCGTCAGCACCCTGCAGGGCGCCGGTGACCTGTGGCTGCAGCTGCCGGCCGGCGAGTACTTCGAGCTGGTCAACGAGATCTGGATCGAGCTGGACCGCATCTTTGCCAGCCACGGCGGCCGCCATGGCAAGCACCCGGGCGAAGGCATGGTCTGCCACTTCCTGCCGCAGCCATCCGGCAGCTACCTGTGGAGCGCGATCTCCGCCGCGCAGCAGGCGCGCGAGGTCATGCGCCAGGTCAGCAGCCGTTGGCAGGCGCGCAAGGGCTGGGACCTCGAGTTGTTCATGAATACCGGCGTGGACGAAGGCCAGGAATGGCTGGGGCCGCTGCGGCTGGCCGAACCCATCGAGCTCACCGTGGTCGGCGGGGCCGCAGACCACGCTGCGCAGCTGTCGCGCAGCGCGCGCTCCGGCGCCATCTGGATCACGCGCAACCTGATCGGCAAGCTGCCGGCAGACGAGCGCCGCCGCGTCAGCTTCGGCGTGCCCCGCCCTTCCCCCGACAACCGCCCCCTGCTGGCGAGCTTTGCGCGGCTGGAGGAACTGGCCGCCCTGCAACCGCACCCAGGCGCCATCCCGCCCGGCCTGGCCCAGCTTGCCGTTACCGAACTGCTGGACCTGCGCGACGCGCAGGCAGCGACCGACCCCACCCGCGAAGGCGCCGCCTGAGCGCCCACAGGAGCACCCCATGCGTTGGTTCAAGCCCAATCTGCGCAACAGCCTGCACGCCATCTTCAGCGCCGGGCTGCCGGCACCGCAGGACGACCCGGACACGATCATCACGATCGAGGACATCCGCCACCGCATGCTGGACCTGCTGGCGGCCGAGGCGGAATCCGAGCGCCTGACGACCGTGCGGCGCCGCATCCGCTACGCGGTGAGCGTCGAAGCCCTGTGGTTCATGCGCGGCGAGCTGATGGCCGTGCTGTCGCGCAACCTCGGTGAAGCGGCGGCACTGGAACAGATCTCCGAAATCAGCGAGATGTTCGACGACTTGCTGCCGGAGGGGCTGCGGTCCCG
>JAKFEA010000343.1:0-25722 GCA_036675905.1 Acidovorax sp.
CCTGCCGGTGATTTCGATGGCGGAAATGCGCGAGCTGGTCAAGGAAAGCGTGGGGCAGGGTGCGCAATCTGCAACGCCGCGACAAATGGAAAACCGGGAGGACACATGAACAATTACGGCTTGCTGGCGGAATTTTCGACGGCGGACGCGCTCTTGGCCGCCGCCAACCGTGCGCGCCAGGCCGGCTACCGGCAGTTGGAAGCCTATGCGCCCTTCGCGGTGGATGGGTTGGCCGATGCGGTCGGTTTCAGGCGCAATCGCGTACCGCTGATCACGCTACTGGGCGGCATCCTTGGCGGGCTGGCCGCCGGCCTCGGCCTGGCGTGGCTGGCCAACATGCTGGGCTTCGGCCCGGCGCTCGCCCAGTTCATGCTGTTCGCGTTGCTGGCGCTGGTGATCATGGTGGCGATCGGCTTCGTGATGCGCCGCCGCGGCGTTGCGCCGGCAGGGCGGGCGGCGGGCTGGCAGGGCGGCCCCGAGCTGGCCACCGCACCGCGCCAGTACAGCCCCGACAAGGTGGGCAACGACGCCTCGGCGCGTCCGTGGGAGCGCGGCAGCATGGCCTTCGACGCGGGCCGGTCCGCCGGTGGCGTGCAGATCGGCTCGGCCCTGGGCGGCTCGCAGAACTGGGGCGTGCCGGCCGGCTTCGACACGGACGGCTTCGTCAATGCGGCCAAGCGCAACTTCATGACGCTGCAGGACGCCTGGGACCGCTCGGACATCGCCACGCTGCGCTCGATGATGACCGACGAGATGCTGGCCGAGATCCGCCAGCAACTGTCCGAGCGCGAGAAGCATTCCGGCGGCCAGCCGAACAAGACCGAGGTCGTCATGCTGCAGGCCCAGGTGCTGGGCATCGAGGACCTGGGTGACGCCTACATGGCGAGCGTCGAGTTCTCCGGGATGATCCGCGAGCAGCCCTCGGCCGGCCCCAGCCCGTTCCGCGAAGTCTGGAACATGACCAAGCCGCGCGACGGCGGCAGCGGCTGGCTGGTGGCGGGCGTGCAAGCCCTGCAATGACGAATGGAGAGTGACCCATGACGAAGGGGCCTGCGGGCCCCTTCGTCATTTCCGACGCAGGACGGCCGCGGTCATTCGTCATCAATAATCGGGGCCATGGCAACAAGGTCCCCCTTTCCCTTCGTGGACAGCCTGCTGGATGCAGTCGGCCAGCGGCTGGCGCCGCCGCCCTGGGCGGTGCAGGAAGCGCAGCGGCGGCTGGTGCTGCTGCTCAACCACGTCCTGATGCAGGAGCCCCAGGCCATGGAGCGGCTGCGGCGGCAGGCCGGCCGCACGGTCGAGGGCCGCTGGCGCGTGTTCACCGTGCGGCTGGTCGCCACCCCGGCGGGCCTGCTGGACCTGGCTGCGTCCGCTGCGGCACCCGACCTGACGCTCACGGTGACCGATGACTCGCCCTGGCGGCTGACCCAGGGCGCGCTGCGCGGCGAGAAGCCTCCGGTGCGCATCGAGGGCGACGTGCAGTTCGCCGCCGAGGTCAACTGGCTGGTCGACCACGTGCGCTGGGACCTCGAGGAGGATCTCTCGCGGCTGATCGGCGATGCACCGGCCCATGCCGTGGGCCAGGGCGCCCGCGCGATGGCTGCGGCGCTGCGCCGCTTCGTGCCCCCCGGCCCGGGTGGCGCACCGGCGGCGCCTTCGGGCGCGGGCGGTTCCGGCGGCACGCCGCCGGGCGGGCCGGCAGGTCCGTGACCGGGATGACGCGCTACCTGCGCGGCGCCTTCATCGTCTGGATCGCGCTGCGCTACGGGCTGGACGAGCTCGTCCTCAGCAGCTTCCAGCGGCCCTGGCTGCACCGGGTGGCGCGCATCATCAGCTTCGGCCGCCGCCTGCATGCGCCGCGCGGCCAGCGCCTGCGCCTGGCGCTGGAGCGGCTGGGGCCCATCTTCGTCAAGTTCGGCCAGGTGCTCTCCACCCGGCGCGACCTGCTGCCCGGCGACGTCGCCGACGAGCTGGCGCGCCTGCAGGACCGGGTGCCCCCGTTCGACCCGGCCATCGCCATCGCCACCATCGAGCGCGCGTTCCGCCGGCCGGTGGACACCATCTTCGCCAGCTTCGAGCGTGAGCCGGTGGCCAGCGCGTCCATCGCCCAGGTGCACTTCGCCACCCTGCGCGACCGCGAGGGCCGCACCCGCGAGGTCGCGGTCAAGGTGCTGCGCCCCGGCATGCTGGGGGTGATCGAGAACGACCTGGCGCTGATGCGCATGATGGCCGGCTGGGTCGGGAGCCTGTCGGCCGACGCCAAGCGGCTGAAGCCGCGCGAGGTGGTCGCCGAGTTCGACAAGTACCTGCACGACGAGCTGGACCTGCTGCGCGAGGCGGCCAACGCGGCGCAGCTGCGCCGCAACATGGACGGCCTGGACCTGGTGCTGATCCCCGAGATGTTCTGGGACTGGTGCCACTCCGAGGTGATCGTGATGGAGCGCATGTACGGCGTGCCGATCAGCCACGCCGAGCGGCTGGTGCAGGCCGGTGTCGACCTGCGGCGGCTGGCGCGCGACGGCGTCACCATCTTCTTCACCCAGGTGTTCCGCGACGGCTTCTTCCACGCCGACATGCACCCGGGCAACATCCAGGTCAGCCTGGACCCGGCCACCTTCGGGCGCTACATCTCGCTGGACTTCGGGATCATCGGCACGCTGACCGAGTTCGACAAGGAGTACCTGGCGCAGAACTTCAACGCCTTCTTCCGGCGCGACTACAAGCGCGTGGCCGAGCTGCACATCGAGTCGGGCTGGGTGCCGCCGGGCACGCGGGTGGACGAACTGGAGTCGGCCGTGCGGGCCGTGTGCGAGCCGTACTTCGACCGGCCGCTCAAGGAGATCTCGCTGGGCATGGTGCTGATGCGGCTGTTCCAGACCTCGCGCCGCTTCCAGGTCGAGATCCAGCCTCAGCTGGTGCTGCTGCAGAAGACGCTGCTGAACATCGAGGGCCTGGGCCGCCAGCTCGACCCCGAACTGGACCTGTGGGCGACCGCCAAGCCCTTCCTGGAGCGCTGGATGCTGGAGCAGGTCGGCCCGCAGCGGCTGCTGGACGAACTGCGCGACCAGGCGCCGCGCTACGCCAAGATGTTCCCCGAACTGCCGCGGCTGATGTACGACTTCCTGCGCAACCGGCCCGAGGGCCACCGGCGCGAACTGGAGACGCTGCTGGAGGAGCAGCGTCGCACCAACCGGCTGCTGCAGGCCTTCCTGTATGGCGGCATAGGCTTCACGCTCGGCCTGCTGGCGATGCAGGTGCTGGGGGGCGTGCGCCTGTTCTAGGGCCTCGACGCGAGGCAGGCGTTTGCGCCGGCCCATCCGTTGCCATAATGCCGCCCGAAGCCGCCCAGACGGCCCCACGCACTACCTGCCGGAGACCCCCATGCTGATCACCTTCGTCGTGCTCTACCTGCTCGTGTCCGTCGCCATCGGCCTGCTGGCCGCGAGGCGGGTGCAGAACACCACCGACTACGCCCTGGCCGGCCGCAAGCTGCCGCTGGCGATCGTGGTCGCCACCACCTTCGCCACCTGGTTCGGCTCGGAGACGGTGCTGGGGGTGCCGGCACGCTTCGTCTCCGGCAACCTGGGCGAAGTGGTGGAGGACCCGTTCGGCGCCTCCATGTGCCTGATCCTGGTGGGCCTGTTCTTCGCCTACAAGCTGTACCAGCGCAACCTGATCACGCTGGCCGACTACTACCGCCAGCGCTTCGGCCGGCTGATCGAGGTGCTGTGCTCGATCATGATCATCATCAGCTACCTGGGCTGGGTGGCCGCGCAGATCACGGCGCTGGGTCTGGTGTTCCACGTGCTGATGCCCGACACGGTGTCCGTGACCGGCGGCATGGTGATCGGCACGCTCATCGTGCTGGTCTACACCCTGTACGGCGGCATGTGGTCGGTGGCGCTGACCGATTTCATGCAGATGATCGTGATCGCCGCGGGCCTGCTGGCGATCGCCTGGTTCGCCGCCGACCTGGCCGGCGGCGCGGGCAAGGTGTTCGAGTACGCGGCCACCGAGGGCAAGTTCCAGTTCTTCCCCGAGAGCGGCGACGCGAAGACCTGGACCTTCTTCTTCGCCGCCGCGATCACCATGATGCTGGGATCGATCCCGCAGCAGGACGTGTTCCAGCGCGTGATGTCGGCCAAGGACGCGAAAACGGCCAAGCGCGGCCCCATCATCGGCGGCACGCTCTACCTGCTGTTCGCCTTCGTGCCGATGTTCGTGGTGACGGCGGCCGTCATGGTGCTGGGCGCGGACGGCGCGAAGCTGCTGGCCGACGACCCGCAGAAGGTGCTGCCCACCCTGGTGATGCAGAAGATGCCGGTGATGCTGCAGATCGCCTTCTTCGGCGCGCTGCTGTCGGCGATCATGTCCACCGCCTCGGCCACGCTGCTGGCGCCGGCCACCACCTTCGTCGAGAACATCCTGCGCAACATCGTGCCCGGCATGGGCGACCAGGCCACCCTCAAGGCCATGCGCGTTTCCGTGGTGGTTTTCACCGCCATCGTGCTGACCTACTCCATAGTGATGCAGGGCACTTCGATCTACGAACTGGTGTCCGGCGCGTACCAGGTGCCGCTGGTCGGCGCCTTCGTGCCGCTGGTGATGGGCCTGTACTGGAGCCGCGCCACCACCCAGGGCGCGCTGTTCTCGGTGACGGCGGGCCTGGGCACCTGGCTGTTCTTCGTGGTCAGCCCGCCGCTGGCCGAGGCCTTCCCGCAGCAGCTGGCCGGGCTGATCGCGGCCTTCACCGGCATGGTCGCCGGCTCGCTGGCGCCGCAATGGGTCGCCAACCACAAGGGCCATCTGCACCGCTTCGAGACCGGCGCCACGGCCTGACGGCGCGCCGGGGCGGGCAGCGCGGAGGGGCTTGGGATCCGGGCCCCTGCCTATAATTGAGGGCTTTGCCACCCCTCGTGGTCAACTCCCTGCCATGCCCATCTACGCCTACAAATGCGGGTCCTGCGGCCATGCCAAGGACGTCCTGCAGAAAATCTCCGACGCCCCGCTGACGACCTGCCCGGCCTGTGGAGCCGGCACGTTCACCAAGCAGCTGACCGCTGCCGGCTTCCAGCTCAAGGGCTCGGGCTGGTACGCGACCGACTTCCGCAACAGCGGCAGCGCCCCCAGGCCGCCCGCGGGCGACGCGCCCGCATCGGGTGATGCCAAGTCGGCCGACAAGCCCGCCGACTCCAAGCCCGCCGACGGCGGCGCGGCCAAGACCGACGCGCCGGCGGCCTCCGCCGGAGGCTGTGGCAGCGCCTGCGCCTGCCACTGACCGCACCCTTCCAGGACCGCGATGGCCGCTCTCCGCCGTTGGCTGTTCGCCGGCCTGCTCGTGCTGGCTCCGCTGGGCATCACCTTGTGGGTGCTGCAGTGGATCGTCGGCACGCTCGACCAGACGCTGCTGATCCTGCCCGACTCGTGGCAGCCCGATCGCCTGCTTGGCCACCGCATCCCCGGCCTGGGCGTGCTGCTGGCGCTGGCCATCCTGCTGACGGTTGGTGCGATCACCAGCAACATCGTCGGCCGCAAGGTCATCGAGTGGAGCGACGCGCTGCTGCACCGCATCCCGGTGGTGCGGTCGATCTACTCCAGCGTCAAGCAGGTTTCCGACACCCTGTTCTCGCCTTCCGGCAACGCTTTTCGCACCGCGGTGCTGATCGAGTGGCCGCGGCCCGGGGTGTGGACGATCGCGCTCATCACCGGCACGCCCGGCGGCGACGTCGCCAACCACCTGAACGGCGATTTCGTCAGCGTCTACGTCCCCACCACGCCCAATCCCACGGGCGGATACTTCGTGCTGCTGCCCCGCAAGGACTGCATCGAGCTGAAGATGAGCGTGGACGAGGCGTTGCGCTACGTGATTTCCATGGGCGTGGTATCGCCCTCCGCGTCGGCGGCCACGGCCGCTCCCGTCAGCGCCGCGCCTCCCGCGCTCCCCGACGCCCGCTAGCCGCGCCGCTGCGGCGGCGCGTCCTTTCCCCAAGGTTGCTTCCATGTCATCACAACAAATGCGCACCACCTATTGCGGCCTCGTCGACGAGTCGCTGCTTGGCCAGACCGTCACCCTGTGCGGCTGGGTGAACCGCCGGCGCGACCACGGCGGCGTGATCTTCGTCGACCTGCGCGACCGCGAAGGCTACGTGCAGGTCGTCTGCGATCCGGACCGCCCCGAGATGTTCAGGACGGCCGAGGGCCTGCGCAACGAGTTCTGCGTGCAGGTCAAGGGCCTGGTGCGCGAGCGCCCGGCCGGCACCACCAACGACAGCCTGCGCAGCGGCAAGGTCGAGGTGCTGTGCCACGAACTGGCGGTGCTCAACCCCTCGGTCACCCCGCCGTTCCAGCTGGACGACGAGAACCTGTCGGAGACCACCCGCCTGATGCACCGCGTGCTGGACCTGCGCCGCCCGTACATGCAGAAGAACCTGATGCTGCGCTACAAGGTGACGATGGAGGTGCGCAAGTTCCTCGATGCCAACGGCTTCATCGACATCGAGACGCCGATGCTCACCAAGAGCACGCCGGAAGGCGCGCGCGACTACCTGGTGCCCAGCCGGGTGCACGACGGCATGTTCTTCGCGCTGCCGCAGTCGCCCCAGTTGTTCAAGCAGTTGCTGATGGTGTCGGGCTTCGACCGCTACTACCAGATCACCAAGTGCTTCCGCGACGAGGACCTGCGCGCCGACCGCCAGCCCGAGTTCACCCAGATCGACGTGGAGACCTCCTTCCTGAAGGAGGAGGAGATCCGCACCATGTTCGAGGGCATGATCCGCAGCACTTTCCAGAACGTGCTGGGCATCGACATCGGCGCCTTCCCGGTGATGAAGCACGTCGACGCCATGCGCCTGTACGGCTCGGACAAGCCCGACCTGCGCGTGCAGCTCGAGTTCACCGAACTGACCGACGTGATGAAGGACGTGGACTTCAAGGTCTTCTCCGGCCCGGCCAACCAGGCCGACGGGCGCGTGGTCGGCTTGCGCGTGCCCGGCGGCGGCGAGATGAGCCGCGGCGAGATCGACGGCTACACCGAGTTCGTCAAGATCTATGGCGCCAAGGGCCTGGCCTGGATCAAGGTCAACGACGCGGCGGCCGGCCGCGAGGGCCTGCAGTCGCCCATCGTCAAGAACCTGCACGACCGCGCGATCGCCGAGATCCTGCAGCGCACCGGCGCGAAGAACGGCGACCTGGTGTTCTTCGGCGCCGACAAGGCCAAGGTGGTCAACGACGCGATCGGCGCCCTGCGGGTGAAGATCGGGCACAGCGATTTCGGCAAGTCGCACGGCCTGATGGCCGGCGAGTGGAAGCCGCTGTGGGTAGTGGACTTCCCGATGTTCGAGTTCGACGACGACGCCCAGCGCTGGAACGCGGTGCACCACCCGTTCACCTCGCCCAAGGACGGCCACGAGGACTGGCTGGAAACCGACCCCGGCCGCTGCATGGCCAAGGCCTACGACGCCGTGCTCAACGGCATCGAGCTGGGTGGCGGCTCGGTGCGGATCCACCGCGAGGACGTGCAGAGCAAGGTGTTCCGCGCGCTCAAGATCGGCCCGGAGGAGGCGCAGGCCAAGTTCGGCTTCCTGCTGGACGCGCTGCAGTACGGCGCGCCCCCGCACGGCGGCATTGCCATCGGCCTGGACCGCTTCGTCATGCTGATGACGGGGGCCGAGAGCCTGCGCGACGTGATCGCCTTCCCCAAGACCCAGCGCGCCCAGGACCTGCTCACCCAAGCCCCGGGGCCGGTCGACGAGAAGCAGCTGCGCGAACTGCACATCCGGCTGCGCAATCTGCAGACGGCCTCGCAACCCTAGCGCGCGGAAGCTCGCTGGCTGGGCAGAATGCCGTCGTGCCCAAGCCCTTCAAGATCCCCCAGTCGGTCCTGGTCGTGATCCACACCCCCAGCCTGGAGGTGCTGCTGATCAACCGCGCCGACGCGGCCGGCTTCTGGCAGTCGGTGACCGGCTCCAGGAATCGCGAGGACGAACCCCTGGAGGAGACCGCCGTGCGCGAGGTCTTCGAGGAAACCGGCATAGCCGCCCGCGCCGGCGTGTTGCGGGACTGGGGCCTGGAGAACGTCTACGAGATCTACCCGTGCTGGCGGCACCGCTATGCGGAGGGGGTGACGCACAACACCGAGCACGTGTTCGGCCTGCAGGTGCCGGTGGGCACCGAAGTCAGGCTGCATCCGCGCGAGCACACGGCCTTCCAGTGGCTGCCGTGGCGGGAGGCGGCCGATGCCTGCTTCTCGCCGTCCAACGCCGAAGCCATCCTGCTGCTGCCACAATTTCTGGCATGACGGTGTTGCGCATCGCGACCTACAACATCCACAAGGGCGTGCAGGGGATAGGCCCGGCGCGGCGGCTGGAGATCCACAACCTCGGCCATGCGGTCGAGCAGCTCGACGCCGACGTCGTCTGCCTGCAGGAGGTGCGCAAGCTGCACCGCCGCGAAGAGCGCTTCTTCACCCGCTGGCCCGAGCTGCCCCAGGCCGAGTTCCTGTGCCCCGAGGGCTACGCCGCGGTGTACCAGACCAACGCAACCACGCGCCACGGCGAGCACGGCAACGCCATGCTGTCGCGCTGGCCGGTGGTGTCGCACGGACACGAGGACATGTCGGACCACCGCTTCGAGCAGCGTGGGCTGCTGCACGCGCAGGTGCAGGTCGGCCGGCACGACGTGCATGTGGTCGTGTTGCACCTGGGGCTGATTGCGGGCAGCCGGTCGCGCCAGGTGGAGCAGCTGGCGCGCTTCATCGACCGGGAAGTGCCGCGGACGGCCCCGCTGGTCGTCGCCGGCGACCTCAACGACTGGGGTGGGAAGTTGCGGCCCGCCATGCAGCAGATCGGCCTGAAGGATTTCGTGGACGAGAAGGCCCGCACCTATCCGTCCCGGCTGCCGCTGACCCAGCTCGACTATGTCTATGGTCGCGGGCTCAAGCCGCAGGGCCTGGAGGTTCCGCGCGGACGGGTGTGGGGGCAGATGTCCGACCACCTGCCGCTGATCGCCTCCTTCCGGATCTGACGGCGATGGCGCAACGGATCCCGCCGCTGCGCACCGGCCATACCCTGCGGCTGCTGGAGGGCAGCGCACAGTACTTCCCGGCCCTGGTGGAGGCCATCGACCACGCCCGGCAGGAGGTCTGGCTGGAGACCTACATCTTCGATTTCACCGGCGACAGCGCCGAGGTCGCCTGGGCGCTGGAGCGCGCCGCCCGCCGTGGCGTGAACGTGCGCGTGGTGGCCGACGGCTTCGGCACCGGCGAGCTGCCGCCGGCCTGGCGCATGCGCCTGCTCGTGGCCGGGGTGGACTGGCGCACCTACGCGCCGCCCGGACGCTTCGGCGTGCTGCGGCCGGCCAGCTGGCGGCGGCTGCACCGCAAGCTGTGCGTGGTCGACGAGCAGGTCGCGTTCTGCGGCGGCATCAACATCCTCGACGACCTGCACGATCCCAACCATGGCGCGCTGGAGGCGCCCCGGCTGGACTTCGCGGTGCAGGTGTCGGGGCCGCTGGTGGCGCATGCGCGCGCGGCCATGCTGCAGCTGTGGCAGCGCATGCGCGCGTTCGACGAGCTCAAGCACGGCGGATTGGCGGGGGCGCTGACTTCGCTGCGCGGGCAACGCCGGCCGGCGCCCGCGGCGCACGCCACGGTCCACCGCCGCGGCAGCCGCGCCGCGCTCGCGCTGCGCGACAACGTGAGGCACCGGACCGACATCGAACGGGCCTATCGCCGCGCCATCGGGCGGGCGCGCTCCGAAGTGATCATTGCGAGCGCGTATTTCGTGCCCGGCCAGAAGATGCGCCAGGCGCTGGCGAGCGCGGCTCGCCGCGGCGTCAAGGTGGTGCTGCTGCTGCAGGGCCGCTACGAGTATTTCATGCAGTACTACGCGGCCCGGCCCGTCTATGGCGCCCTGCTGCGCGCCGGCGTGGACATCCACGAATACTCGCCCGGCTTCCTGCACGCCAAGGTGGCGGTGGTCGACGGGCGCTGGGCGACCGTGGGCTCGTCGAACATCGATCCGCTCAGCCTGCTGCTGGCACGCGAGGCCAACGTGCTGATCGAGGACCGGGGCTTCGCGCAGTTGCTGCGCGCGCGCCTGCTGCATGCGGTGGCACACGAGGGCCAGCGCATGGACGCCGCGCAGTACGCGCAGCGGCCGCTGCGCGAGCGCGCGCTGGAACGCATCGCGCTGGCATTGATGCGGCTGGCACTGGCCATCCAGGGCAAGCGCACCTACTGGTAAGCCATGCAGGACCTGGTCGTCCAGCGGTCCGAAGGGCTGTACTGCCCGCCCGGCGATTTCTACATCGATCCCTGGCGGCCGGTGGACCGCGCCGTGATCACGCATGCGCATGCCGACCACGCGCGCGCCGGCCACGGCCACTACCTGGCGGCGGCGCCCTCCGCGGGGGTGCTGCGCGCGCGGCTGGGCGAAATCGACCTCCAGTTGCTGGGCTATGGCGAGGCCATCACCCGTCACGGGGTTCGCGTCTCGCTGCACCCCGCCGGCCACGTGCTCGGATCGGCCCAGGTGCGGCTGGAGCACGGCGGCCGCGTGTGGGTGGCCAGCGGCGACTACAAGGTGGCGCCCGACCGCACCTGCGCCCCATTCGAGCCGGTGCGCTGCGACGTCTTCATCACCGAGTCCACCTTCGGCCTGCCGATCTACCGCTGGCGGCCCGACGCCGAGCTGTTTGCGTCGGTCAACGACTGGTGGTCGCACAACCTGCTGGCCGGCCGCGCCAGCGTGCTGGGCTGCTACAGCTTCGGCAAGGCGCAGCGCATCCTGGCCGGCGTCGACCCGACCCTCGGCCCGATCCTGGTGCACGGCGCGGTGCAGCCGCTCAACGAGGCCTACCGGGCCGCCGGCGTCGCGCTGCCGGGCACGCAGCTGGCCACCGAGGTGAAGGACCGCGCCGAGCTACGGCGCGCGCTCGTGCTGTGCCCGCCCTCGGCCATCGCCAGCCCCTGGATGCGGCGCTTCGGCGATGCCGGCACTGCCTTCGCCAGCGGCTGGATGCAGCTGCGCGGCGCGCGCCGGCGCGGCGGCTACGACCGCGGCTTCGTGTTGTCGGACCACGGCGACTGGCCGGGCCTGCTCGGGGCCATTGCCGCCACCGGCGCGCAGCGCGTCATCGTCACCCATGGCAGCGCCGCCGCCATGGTGCGCTACCTGTGCGAGCAGGGGCTGGACGCCGGCTCTTTCGACACCGAATACGGCGACGACCGCATCGAGGCGGACCAGGCGGCCGACCCTGCGCGGCAGGAGGGGCCATGAAGCGCTTCTCGCAGCTGTTCGCCGAGCTGGACGCCACCACCTCCACCAACGCCAAGGTCGATGCGCTGCAGCGCTATTTCGCCGCTGCGCCCGCCGCGGACGCGGCCTGGGCCGTGTACTTCCTGGCCGGCGGCAAGCCGCGCCAGGTCATGCCGATGGCGCTGCTGGCGCAGCTCGCGTGCGAAGAGGCCGGCATCGCGCCCTGGCTGTTCGACGAGTGCTACCAGGCCGTGGGCGATCTGGCCGAGACCATCGCCCATGTGCTGCCGGATAGCGGCGACACCTCCGAGGTGGGTCTGGCCGAGTGGGTCGAGCAGCGATTGCTGCCGCTGCGCGGATTGCCGCCGCAGGAGATGGCCGGACGCGTGCGCGGCTACTGGCGCGAGCTGGACGACCAGGGGCGCTTCCTGCTGACCAAGCTGGTGGGCGGCGGTTTCCGGGTGGGCGTGAGCAAGCTGCTGGTGCAGCGCGCGCTGGCGGCGCACGCGGGGCTGGACCCCAAGCGGATCGCCCAGCGCATGATGGGCTACACCGACGGCAAGGTCATGCCTTCGGCCGAACGCTATGCCGCGCTGCTGGCCCGGGCGGAGGAGGGCGGCGAGCCGTCGCCGGCCGACGCCGGGCAGCCCTATCCCTTCTTCCTCGCCCACCCCCTCGATGCCCCCGCCGAGGTGTTCGCCTCGCGCCTGGGGCCGGTCACGGATTGGCAGGTCGAATGGAAGTACGACGGCATCCGCGGACAGGTGGTCAAGCGGCAGGGGCAGGTCTGGCTTTGGTCGCGCGGCGAGGAACTGGTGACCGAGCGCTTCCCCGAGATCGTCGCGCTGGCCCAGGCCTTGCCCGACGGCACGGTGCTGGACGGCGAGATCCTGGTCTGGAAGGAAGGTCCAGCTCCATTCGCGCTGCTGCAGCAGCGCATAGGCCGCAAGAACCTCACGCGCAAGGTGCTGGCCGAGGCGCCGGTCAGCTTCATGGCCTACGACCTGCTGGAGCAGGGCGGCGTGGACATCCGGGCGCTGCCCCAGCGGGAACGGCGCGACCGGCTGCAAAGCCTGCTGGCCGATACCGGTTTCAAGGTTTCGCCGGTCGAGACCGCCCCGTCCTGGATCGACTTCGCACAACGGCGCGGGCGGTCGCGCGAGCTGGGTGTCGAAGGCTTCATGCTCAAGCGCCTCGACGCGGCCTACGGGACCGGCCGCACCAAGGCCGACGGCCTGTGGTGGAAGTGGAAGATTGACCCCATGAGCGTCGATTGCGTGCTGGTCTACGCCCAGGCGGGGCACGGGCGGCGCGCCTCCGTCTACACCGACTACACCTTCGCGGTCTGGAGCCGCGAGCCGCGCGACCAGTCCGAGGTCGACGCGGTGCTGGACGCCATCGCCCGCAAGGAGCCGCCTGCGCCCGGCGCCTTGCAACTGGTGCCCTTTGCCAAGGCCTACTCCGGCCTCACGGACGAGGAGTTCCGCGACGTCGATGCGCTGATCCGGCGCAGCACGGTGGAGAAGTTCGGGCCGGTGCGCAGCGTGCGGCCCTCGCTGGTGTTCGAGCTGGGCTTCGAGGGCATCAACCGCAGCACCCGCCACCGGAGCGGCATCGCCGTGCGCTTCCCCCGCATGCTGCGCATCCGCCGGGACAAGCCCCTGCGGGAGGCCAATACCCGGGCCGACCTGGAGGCCCTGCTGGGGGCCGCCGGCGGCTCCGGCTGAGTTTCCCCGCAGGGTGGCCGGGCAACCCCCGGG
Source organism: Acidovorax sp. (assembly GCA_036675905.1). Lineage (GTDB taxonomy): Bacteria > Pseudomonadota > Gammaproteobacteria > Burkholderiales > Burkholderiaceae_C > Ramlibacter. The sequence continues at coordinate 13,016 of JAKFEA010000343.1, forward strand.
TGTTAGCATTGCCCATGCTCATGAAAGCCGAATCGACTCCGCTGATCCCCGCGGCCGCCGACGAGGGCACGCCCGTGTCGGTGAAGATTCGCGAGCGGCTGAAGGCCGCGCGCAAGCGCTTTCATTCCAACGACAACATCGCCGAATTCATCGAGCCGGGCGAGCTCGAGGCGCTGCTGCGCGAGGTCGAGGACAAGATGCAGGGCGTCCTCGACAGCATGGTGATCGACACCGACAGCGACCACAACACGGCCGCGACGGCCCGGCGGGTGGCCCGCATGTACCTGACCGAGGTGTTCCGCGGCCGCTACATCAAGAGCCCGACCATCACCGAGTTCCCGAACGCCGAGCACCTGAACGAGCTGATGATCGTCGGGCCGATCACGGTGCGCTCGGCCTGCAGCCACCACTTCTGCCCGGTGATCGGCAAGCTGTGGATCGGCATCATGCCCAACGAGCACACCAACGTGATCGGCCTGTCCAAGTACGCACGGCTGGCCGAATGGGTGATGGACCGCCCGCAGATCCAGGAGGAGGCCGTGGTGCAGCTGGCCGACCTCATCATGGAAAAGACCCAGCCCGACGGGCTGGCCATCGTGATGGAAGCCAGCCACTACTGCATGGCCTGGCGCGGGGTGAAGGACATGGACAGCAAGATGATCAACTCGGTCATGCGCGGCGTGTTCCTCAAGGACCCGTCGCTGCGCCGTGAATTCCTCTCCCTGATCCCCAGACGCAACGGGAGCTGATCATGCTGGTTCGCCTGCTGTACTGCAGCCGGGCCGTGGACACTTCGCCCGCGGCCGTGGAGGCCATCCTGTCCCAGGCCCGCGGGCAGAACCCCGCCACGGGCATCACAGGCATCCTCTGCTTCGGCGGAGGCCTTTTCCTGCAGGCGATCGAGGGCGGCCGCATGCCGGTGTCGCACCTGTTCGGCGAGATCCAGAAGGATCCGCGCCACAAGGACGTGGCGCTGCTGCACTACGAAGAGATCTCCGAGCGCCGCTTCGGCGGCTGGACCATGGGCATGGTGAACCTGGACAAGGTCAACCAGAACATCCTGCTCAAGTACTCCGAGAAGCCCGGGCTGGACCCGTACGCCACGTCCGGCAAGGTGTCGCTCGCGCTGCTGGAGGATTTGATGGCCTCCGCCTCCATCTGCGGGCGCAACACCTGACAACCAGCAACACCCCCGAATGGCCACGATCTTCCGCTTGCCCCGGCTGCTGAGCTGGGGCGACTGCGACCCCGCCGGCATCATCTTCTACCCCACCTACTACCGCTGGATGGACGCCGCCAGCTGGACCCTGCTGGCGCGCTGCGGCTGGCCCGCGCAGCGCATGCGCGAGGAGCACCTGGCCGTGCCGCTGGTGGACTCGCAGTGCGCCTTCATGAGCTCGCCCACCTTCGGCGACGAGTGCGAGGTCCACACCTCGGTGGCCCGCTGGGGCCGCAGCTCCTTCACCCTGCAGCACGAGTTCTTCCTGCTGGGACAGGACAAGCCCCTGGCCCGCGGCACCGAGGCGCGGGTGTGGTGCCGCTACGAGGCGGGCCCCGGCTCGCCGCTGCGCAGCATGCCGATCCCGGCGGAGTTGCGCGAGGCCATGGGCGAGCCGGCCGCGGCGTGACCGAGGCCGGCGCCCCGGCGCCGCTGGTGGGCTGCGATTTCTCCAGCAGCCCGACGTCCCGAAAGCCGATCGTGCTGGCCTTCGGCCGCGCGCAGGGCGGTCGCGTCATCCTCGATCGCCTGCAACGCATTCCCACGCTGGAAGGCTTCTCGCAGTGGCTGCAACAGCCCGGTCCCTGGGTGGCCGGCTTCGATTTTCCATTCGGCCTGCCGCGCGCCCTGGTCGAGCATCTGGGCTGGCCGCTGGAGTGGGAAGCCTGCATGGCGCACTACGCCACGCTGGACCGCGTCCGGATCCGCGCAACCTTCGCGGCGTACTGCGCGGCCCGGCCGGCCGGCGACAAGTTCGCGCACCGGGCCTTCGACAAGCGGGCCGGCTCCAGCCCGTCGATGAAATGGGTCAATCCGCCGGTGGCGTACATGCTGCACGCGGCGATCCCGCTGCTGATCCAGGCGGGCGTCCACATTCCCGGCCTGCATGACGGCGACCGCAGCCGCGTCGCGCTGGAGGCCTACCCCGGCCTGCTGGCGCGCGAGCCGGTCGGCCGGCGCAGCTACAAGAGCGACGAGCGCAGCAAGCAGACGCCCGAGCGCCTGATCGCCCGCAAGGACATCGTGGCGGCGCTGGAGGCCGGCCGCACCAGGCTGGACTTGCGCTTGAAGCTCAGCCACGCGCAGCGCGACGCGCTGGTCGAGGATGCCAGCGGCGACTCCCTCGACGCGGTGCTGTGCCTGCTGCAGGCGGCGTGGGCGCAGCGGCAAGGGGCGCCGCGCTACGGCCTGCCGGAAGAGCTGGACCCGCTGGAGGGCTGGATCCTCACGGCGTAGGAGCACGCCGCAAGTGAACGGCCGGGCATGGCCCGAAGGGGCCAGCGGCGCCCCGTACGCACGAGCACGACCCTAGCATGGCTCGACTTCACCGCACGGCGCCCGCAAGGCTGCCGTCCAACGGAGAGCCGAGCATGCCCCATGACCTGAACGCCGTCGACATCGCCGTGATCATCCCCTGCTTCAACGAGGAGGTGGCGATCGGGCGGGTGGTGGCGGACTTCCGCCGCGCGCTGCCGATGGCGCGCATCCACGTGTACGACAACGCGTCGACCGACCGCACCGCGCAAGTGGCCCAGGAGGCCGGCGCGACCGTCGGCCACGAGCCCTATCCGGGCAAGGGCAACGTGCTGCGTCGCATGTTCAGCGACGTCGACGCCGACGTCTACGTGCTGGTCGACGGCGACGACACCTACTGCGCGGCCGACGCGCCGGACCTGGTTCGCACCCTGCTGGACAACCAGCTCGACATGGTCAACGGGGCGCGGGTCACCGACGTCCGGCAGGCGTACCGGTTCGGCCACCGGGTCGGCAACCGGATGCTCACCGGCCTGGTTCAGGTGATCTTCGGCAAGCAGTTCGACGACATGCTCTCGGGCTACCGCGTCTTCTCGCGGCGCTTCGTCAAGTCCTTCCCGGCCACGTCCAGCGGATTCGAGATCGAGACCGAGCTGACGGTGCACGCGCTGGAACTGCGCATGAAGACCGCCGAGGTCGCCACCCGCTACAAGGAGCGCCCGGAAGGGTCGGCTTCCAAACTGAACACCATCCGCGACGGCCTGCGCATCCTGCGCATGATCGGCCTGCTGGTGAAGGAGGAGCGGCCGCTGGCCTTCTTCGGCAGCGCCTGCGCGGCGCTGGCGCTGCTGTCGATCGGGCTGGCGGTCCCCATCCTGCTCGAATACCTGCACACCGGGCTGGTGCCCAGGTTTCCCACTGCCATCCTGTCGGTGGGCATCATGCTGGTCGCGGTGCTCTCGATGGTGTGCGGGCTGATCCTGGACACCGTCACGCATTCGCGCCGCGAGCTCAAGCGACTGGCCTATCTCGAGATTCCAGCGCCGCGCTGGCCGCACGGCGCTGCGGCGAACGGCGCCAGGGCGATCGCCGCCGTGCCCCGGCGTGCGCCGGAGCAGGCGCCCGTCGCGAACGAGGAACCGGCGCCCTTGCCTGCCGCGCGGCTCGCGCTGTCCTGACGCCGGCCGTGCAGACCGACTCCGACCTCCTGTTCGGCTGGGAGCGGCACGGCCCCGGCCAGCGTGCCGGATCGCTGGCGGCCTGGGGGCTGCCGGCACTGGCGGTGGGGCTGTTCGCCGCCAACGTGGCGCTGCATTTCCCCGGCGTGATGAACAACGACTCGATCGGCCAGTACCGGCAGGCGCTGACCGGCGAGTACGGCGACTGGCATCCGCCGATCATGGCGTGGCTGTGGTCCTGGCTGCGCCTGTTCGGCGATGGGCCGGGGCCGTTCCTGCTGCTGCACCTCGCGTTGTACTGGCTGGGGTTCGGCCTGATCGCCGCTGCCGTGCGGCGCAGTGGCCATTCGCGGCTGGCCTGGGTGGTGCTGCTGGCCGGCGCCTTCCCGCCCTTCCTGTACGTGAATGCTCAAGTGGTCAAGGACGTGGGCATGGCGGTCGCCTGGCTGGCCGCCGTCGGCCTGGTCTACGCCTTCCGGGTGCAGCAGCGCCGCATGCCGATGGCCTTGGCGGTCGCAGCGGGGCTGCTGGTGTTCTACGGCGCGATGGTGCGCACCAATGCGCTGTTCGGCCTGGGGCCGTTGCTGCTGTACGCGCTGGCGCCCGCCAGCTGGCTGCGCAGCGGCCGCCTGATGGCGGCGGCCGTGGTGGTGGCCGTGCTGGCGCTGCCGGCCAGCCAACTGGCCAACCGGCTGCTGTTCCAGCCCAGGGCCGAGCACGCCGTGCAGTCGCTGTTCCTGTACGACCTGATGGGCATCGCGGTGCACACCGGCGACCCGGCCGTGATCGAGCCACGCGCGACCTTCACGCGCGAGGAACTGCGCGACTGCTATTCGCCCTACTGGTGGGACAGCCTCAGCGCCTGGGGGCGCTGCGCGGACAAGGTGCACCGGCCGGCCGGCGTCGAGATGCCGACGCTGCCCGACGGGCTGGTGGCGCAGTGGCTGCGCAGCATCGCGGCGCATCCGGTGGCCTACCTGGAGCACCGGCTCAAGCACTTCAACTCGGCGCTGCTGTTCGCGGTGCCGCCCAAGCACATCCGGCTGACCCCCGAGTACCGCACCGGCGATCCGGCGCATCCGCCGCCGGAGGTGGTGACGGCGCGCGACGTGAGGCTGGACATCGTGCGCAAGAACCCGGGCGTGTGGCCCGTGACCTGGCTCACCTGGGCCGCCTGCCTGCTGGTGCTGCTGCGGCGCGAGCCGCCCGTGCCGGCGGTGGCCTTCGCGCGCGTGCTGGCGGTCTCGGCCCTGGGCTACTCGGGCGCCTACCTGCTGATCGGCGTGGCCACCGACATGCGCTACCACTACTGGTCGCTGATCGCCGTGATGCTGGGCACGCTGGCCGTGCTGCCGCTGCTGGGCGACATGCTGCGCCGGCGTCCGCGGCCGCTGCTGGCCAGCGCGGCCGTCGTCGCGGTGGTGGTGGGGATCGGCGTGGCCACCCGGCTGCTCGATTTCCGGGGTTTCGTGTGACGCCGGCCGGGCGCATCGCCCAGTGGCCCCCGCTGCTGCGCTTCAGCCTGGTCGGTGGCGTCGGCTTCGTGGTCGACGGCGGATTGCTGCAGCTGCTGGTGTCCGCCTTCGGCTGGGGGCCGATCGCCGCGCGCGCGGTGTCCTTTCCCACGGCGGTGCTGGTGACCTGGTGGCTGCACCGCGGCATCACCTTCCCGGAACGGGGCGGCAGCCTGTTGCGCAGCCTGGGCCGCTACCTGGCCGTGAGCGTCCTGGGCACCGGCGTCAACTTCGGGCTCTACACCGGCCTGGTGCTGGGGTCCGGCGCGATGGCGGCCCGGCCCATCGTGCCCTTCGCGATCGCTTCCGTCGTTGCCCTGGCCTTCAACTACCTGGGCAGCAAGCACTTCGCTTTCAGGCGATAGGCCGTTCGAAGGCCTGCAGCGCCTCGGCATCGGTGCGGTGCAGGCGCAGCTGCGGGCCTTCGGGCAACTCGCCGGCCTTGCGCAGCACCCGCTCCACCGGCAGCTTCATGCCGCTGATGTGCAGCGTGATGCCGCGCCCCTGCAGCAGCTTGCGCAGCGAACCGAACACCTCCACGCCGGTGGCGTCGATGCGGTTGATCGGCTGGGCGAACACGCAGACATGGCGGGTGTCGGGGTGGGCGGCGAGGTGCTCGACGAGGGCGCGCTCCAGCGCGCTGGCCGAGGCGAAATCCAGCTCGGCGTCCATGCGCAGCGCATAGGCCTGCGGCGCCAGCGGCTGCAGTCCCCACAGGTGGCGGTCGCGCAGGCTGCCGTCCGGGTGCAGGCCGACCTCGATGATGCGCGGGTGCAGCCGCAGGTAGAGGAAGTGCGCCAGGCCCACCAGCACGCCGGTCAGCACGCCCCAGTAGATGCGCGGCGCCGACAGCACGGTGACCAGCACGGTCACCCCGGCCGTGACCGCCTCGACCCGGTTGACCTGCCACAGCGCCTTGAACACGCGCGGCTTGATCATGCCCATGACGGCCGCCACGACGACGGCGGCCAGGGCGGCCGACGGCACGTGGTAGAGCGCCGGCGTCAGCGCCACCAGCACCACCAGCACGATGGCGGTGGCGGCGACCGTGGCCCAGCCCGTCTTCGCTCCCGCGTACAGGGTGATCGCCGAGCGCGAGAACGAAGTGCTGGTGGGGAAGCTCCCCGACAGGCCGGACACCAGCTTGCCCATGCCCTGGCCGATCAGGTCCTGGTTGGCGTCCCAGCGCCGGCCTTCCTTCTGGTTCTCGATCTTGGCGCTGGCGGCCATCTCGAGCGAACTGACCAGCGCCAGCACCAGCGCGGGCGCGACCAGGTCGCGCAGCGATTCCAGGCCCGGCCAGCCGGGCCAGTACAGCGCGGGCAGGCCGGCGGGCAGGGCGCCCACCACGCTGCCGCGCGTGTCGTAGTCGCTGAACGCGCTCAGGGCGCCGGCGACGGCCAGCACCAGCAGCACCATGGGGATCTTCGGAAAGCGCCGCTTGCCCAGCTCGAACAGGGCGACGCTGACCAGGCCGTAGGCCATCCCCTCCAGCTCGAACTGCGGCCGGTCCAGCAGCGAGGACAAGGGACCCTGCAGGCCGAGCAGCCGGGGCAGCTGCGACGCGATGATCAGCACGGCGGCGGCCTGGCTGAAGCCGGTGAGCACCGGCGAGCTGACCAGGTTCAGCATCCAGGCCGATGCGGTGCCGCCCACCACCAGCTGCATCGCGCCGGCCAGCAGCGCCAGCCAGACGGCCAGCGCCACCCACTGCCCACTGCCGGGCTCGGCCATGCCGATCAGGGAAGCGCCCACCAGCACGCTGCTCAGCGCCGAAGGGCCCACCGACAGGCGGGTGGAGGCGCTGAACAGCACGGCTGCCAGCATCGGCAGGAAGGTCGCGTACAGGCCGGTGACCAGCGGCATGCCGGCCAGGTTGGCGTAGGCCACCGACTGCGGGACCATGACCACCGCCACGGTGAGCGCGGCGGCCACTTCGCCGCGCATCAGGCCCAGGGTGGGCCGCGGCCAGTTCAGGAACGGAAACCAGCGGGACAAGCTGCGCATGAGCCGAGCTTACGCGAGCCGCGGTGGGTTCATTTGGATGCGAGGGGGGTGCGAGCACCGCCTTGAACGCAGAAGGCGCAGAGGATTCGCAGAAGACGCAGAAGAAGGAATTTTGCTATCCGGTCATCCTCCGCGAACGCGGAGGATCCACGCACGACACCGCGTTGGTGCGCATTCGTGGATTCCCGCTTTCGCGGGAATGACATCCGAAAGTCTTTTCTGCGTCTTCTGCGCACCTTTCGCGTCTTCTGCGTTCGGCTGTCCGCCTCCTGGCTGTCCGGCTGTTCGTCAACGCTGCGGCATGTCCTTGTAGCCGTAGCCCAGGCTGATGGTCGCGTCGGCGGGGATGGGGGGCATGGAGGCGTTCCAGGCTTCCCAGTCCTCGCGCAGGCGCGCCAGCCGCTGCGGGTCGCGCGCGGCCAGGTTGGCGCGCTCGCGCTCGTCGGCCGGGATGTCGAACAGGTAGTCGTGGCCGTCCACCCGCAGGTACTTCCAGTCGCCCGAGCGCAGCGCGCGCTGGCCGCGGTGGTTCATGCGCCAGTACAGCGGCCGCTCGAACTCGTGTCCATCCTCGCGCAGCACCGGCAGCAGCGACACGCCGTCCAGCGGGTGCTCCGGGTGCGCGGCGGCGCCGGCAGCATCCAGCACGGTGGCGGACCAGTCCATGCTCATGCAATGCTGGTCGCTGACCCGGCCGGGCGCGATCACGCGCGGCCAGTGCGCGATCCAGGGCACGCGGATGCCTCCTTCGGTCAGGTCCATCTTGCCGCCCACCAGCGGCCAGTTGTCGGAGAAGCGCTCGCCGCCGTTGTCGCTGGTGAAGACCACCAGCGTGTCGTCGGCCTGCCCGGTGCGCCGCAGCGCGTCCATCACCCAGCCTATGCCTTCGTCCATGTGGTGGATCATGCGGCGGTAGGTGTGGATGTTGCCGCCGTGCAGGTGGAACAGGTTGTCCTTCACCTCCCCGGCAAGCGACTCGTCGTCGCGCGTCTCCCAGGGCCAGTGCGGCGCCGTGTAGTGCAGGCTGAGGAAGAAGGGGGCGTCGACCTGCGCCATGCGCTCGACGTAGTCGACCGCGCGGCGCGACAGCAGGTCGGTGAGGTAGCCCTCCTCGTGCTTTTCCTCCTCGCCGAAGAACAGGTCGTGCGAGCCGTTGCTGCTGCAGTGGGTGAAGTAGTCCACCCCACCGGACATGGGGCCGAAGTACTCCTCGTAGCCGGAGCGCAGCGGCCCGAACGTGGGCGGATACCCGAGGTGCCACTTGCCGATCAGGGCCGTGCGGTAGCCGGCGGCGCGCAGCAGCGAAGGCACCGTGGGCACCTCCGGCGGCAGGCCCAGCGTGGTGCTGCCCCGGCTGCGGCTGTTGATCGGCTCCTCGGCCGCGCCGCGCAGCCGGTACTGGTAGCGGGCGGTCATCAGCGCGAAGCGGGTGGGCGAGCAGACCGGCGAGTTGGCATAGCCCTGCGTGAGCTTCAGCCCGTTCGCGGCCAGGCCGTCCAGCACCGGCGACACCGGGCCGAACACGGCCTCGCGCCCACCGTAGCAGCCCAGGTCGGCAAAGCCCAGGTCGTCGGCGACGATGAAGATGACGTTGGGCCGTTTCGTGCGCCGGTCCTGCGGGGTCGCGCTCATTCGACTTTCATGCCGGTGTTGCGGATCACCTTGCCGTAGCGCTCGGACAGTCCGGCCAGGCGCCTGGCCGCTGCCTCGCCGGCGGTGCCTTCGTAGTGCATATCCAGGGAGGTCAGCCGGGCCTTGATCTCCGGCCTGGCGGCGGCTTCGGCGATGGCCTTCTGCATCGCCTGTGCGACCGGTTGCGGCGTGGCGCCGGGCACCATCACCAGGTACAGCACTTCCTGCTCCAGTTGCGGCAGGCCGGCTTCGGCGACGGTGGGCACGTCGGGCGCCAGCTGCGAGCGCTTGCTGCTGGTGACGGCCATCGGCGTGACCTTGCCGGCCTTGACGTGCGGCAGCATGCCGGGCGTGGCGAGCACGCCGCCCGTGACCTCGCCCGACAGCACGGCCGCCACGGCGGGCGCGTTGCCCTTGTAAGGCACGTGCGTGATCTTCATGCCGGTGGCTTCGGTCGCCATCTCGGCGGCCAGGTGGCCGGGACTGCCGCTGCCGGCGCTGCTGAAGGTCACGCCCCTGGCCTTGCCGGCGGCGACCAGGTCGGCCATGGTCTTGAACCCGTTGGACGGATTCACGCCCACCAGCAGGCCCGACGAGCTCAGGATCACCAGCGGCCGCAAGTCGCCCGGCTTGAAGGCCATGCTCTTGTAGATGTGCGGGTTGACCGTGAAGGTGGAGTCGATGCCGAACAGCATCGTGTAGCCGTCCGGGTCCGACTTGGCGACCGCATCGGCGCCGATGTTGCCGCCGGCGCCGGCCTTGTTCTCCACCACGAAGGGCTGCTTGAACTCGCGCTGCAGCACGTCGGCCACCGCGCGGGCCAGCACGTCGAGCGGGCCGCCCGGCGGGAAGTTGCAGACGATCTTGACGGTCCTGGACGGCCAGGCGTCCTGGGCCAGGGCCGGAGCGGCGGTGGTGGCGGACAGCGCGAGCGTGGCGGCAAGGACGGTGCGGCGTTTCATGTGGGGACTTTCAGAAGAGTGAATGCGCCGCCGGGTCGGGCGGCGCCGATGGATGGAGGGCTGTGCTCAGTCGGACTTCAGCCCCAGCCGGTTGACCACGGGCGCCCAGCGCGCCATCTCGGCCTTCATCACCTTCTGCGCCTCGGGGGCGGACGAGCCCTGCGCCACCACGTCGGACTGCAGCAGGCGTGCGCGCACCTGCGGCTCCTTCATGATCTCCATGGCGGCGCGCTCGATCTCGGCGATCACCGCCGGCGGCGTGCCGCTGGCGGTCTGCAGCACCAGCCGGAAGCTGGCGTCGAGCTCGGGCTGGTTCAGCGCCCTGGCCAGCGTGGGCACCTCGGGCGCCAGCGGCGACGGCGTGGCCGAGGACACGGCCAGTGCCTTGAGCTTGCCGGCCTTCACGTGCTGGATGACGGTGGGCGTGGCCAGGAACCCGCAGTTCACCTCGCCGGCGAGCACGCCCTGGGTGGCGGGCGAGGGGCCGCGATAGGGCACGTGCTGCATCTTCACGCCGGCGGCCTGCACGAACATCTCGGCTGCCAGGTGTCCGGGCACGCCGGGGCCACCCGAGGCGTAGGTGAGTTGCCCGGTCCTGGCCTTGCCGACCAGTTCGGCCAGCGTGTCGGCGCCCGTGGCGGGATTGCACACCAGCATCTGGGTGAAGCTGGAAAGCACCGAGACCGAGGTGAGGTCGGTGCGCGCGTCGAATCCGGTGTTGCGGTAGACCAGCGGGTTCACCGTCAGCACCGTGTCCGGGCTGAGCACCAGCGTGTGGCCATCCGGTTCCGCCTTGGCGGCCAGGCCCGCGGCGATGTTGTTGCCGGCGCCCGGGCGGTTCTCGACCACCACCGGGTGGCTGGTGCGCCGGCCCAGTTGCTCGGCGAAGGTGCGGGCGGTGATGTCGGACGGCCCGCCGGGAGGCGAGCCGACCAGTACCTTGACGGGCTTGGTCGGCCAGATGGGCGTCTGGGCGGCAGCCGGTGCGACCAGGGCGGCTATGGCCGCAGCAGCGGCCAGGACGCGCAAGAGACGGGGTGGTCGAGCGATTCGCATTCGGTTGCTCCAGCAGGAAGGGGAAGAGGTCGGGTCAGTCGAGCACGACGCCGGTGGCCTTGATCGGCTTTTCCCAGCGCGCCAGGTCGGCGCGCTGCGCCGCGGCCAGTTCGGCTGACGTAGAGCCGATCGGCTCGTAGCCGAGCTTGAGGAAGCGCTCGCGCAACGCCGGCGTCTTGACGGCCTTGGCGACCGAGCGCTCCAGCCGGGCCAGCGCCTCGGGCGGGATGCCGGCCGGCGCATACATGGCGAACCACGCGGTCGCCACCATGTCCACGCCGGATTCCTTGAGCGTGGGCACCTCGGGCACCTGGGGATCGCGGCTGGGGCCGGTCACCGCGATGATGCGCACCTTGCCGCTCTTGTGCAGCTCCGCCGTCTCCGAGACCACGTCGAACTTGTAGCCGATGTGGCCGCCCACCAGCGCGTTGTTCGCCGGCGCGCCGCCCTGGAACGGCACATGGGTGAACGAAACGCCGGTGCTCTGCTCCATCAGCACGCCCATGAAGTGCGGCAGCGTGCCCAGGCCCGGCGAGCCATACGTCGCGCCCCTGGCATCGGCCTTGGCCTTGGACAGCATCTCGGCCACCGACCTGGCGCCGCTGGCCGGCCCGGACACCACGCCGAACTGGAACACCGCCAGCTGCGACACCGGGGTGAAGTCCTTCACCGGGTCGTAGTCGAGCTTGCGGTAGACATGCGGGTACAGCACCATCGGTCCGCTGGGCAGGATGATCACGGTCTGTCCGTCGGGCTTGGCGGCCTTGACGGCGTTGAGCGCGATGCGACCGCCGGCGCCGGGCCGGTTCTCCACGACTATGCTGCCGAAGTCGTCGCGGACGGCGTCGCCCACCAGCCGGGCGATCACGTCGGCGGAGCCGCCGGGCGGAAAGCCCACCAGGATCTTCAGCGGCGGTTTGTCTTCGGCGCCGGCCGAAGGGGTCCAAGCGGCCACTGCGGCGAGCAGCAGGCCCGGAAGGATCGACTTACTCAGGCCCATTTCGGCTCCTTGGATTGCGCGGGGAGCGCTCACTCTAGGTGGCGCACAATCGATTGATCTAATCAACCATCCCTCTCGGAAACCCGGATCCGTGCCGCACCGCCTCGGCCACCCTGCGGAACTCGACGACCTGCTGCTCTACCGCATAGCGCGGCTGCTGGCCACCGCGGGCAGCATGGTGATCCGCCTGTGCGAGGGCCGCTTCGGCATCACGCGGCGCGAGTGGCGGCTGCTGGCTGTCCTGGCGCGCCATCCCGGGCTGATGTCCTCGCAACTGGCCGAGCGGGTCCAGCTCGACCGGGCGCGCACCTCGCGCGCGGTCACGTCACTGGTGGCCAAGGGGCTGCTGTTGCGCCAGCCCGGCCCGGCCGATCGGCGTGAATCGCGGCTCGCGCTCACCGCGCGCGGCCAGCAGGTCTACGCGGAACTGTTCCCGCTGGTGGCGGCGATCAATCGCGAGATGCTCGACGTGCTGGATCCGGAGCACCTCGAAGCGCTCGACGTCTCGCTGGCGGCGCTGCAGGACCGGTCGGAAGCCATGCTGGCCGCGGCCGTGCTGCCCAAGGCCGACCGGCGGCGCGGGGGACCCTCGCGACGGCTGCTGGGATGAGCGCGCCGGGCGGCGCCTGGATGGCCGTTGCGGCTGAGCGCCTGCGCGCGTGGTCCTACAGCCGCTTGCGGCCTCGGCGGCGGGACAGGACACGCAGCTGTTCCTAGATTGGGCCGGTGCGGCCCGGCCGCCCGATCCCGACGGAGAACCACCATGGCTTTCATGTTGAACAAGGCAGTTGCGATCGCCTCGGCCATCCTGGCGATTTCGCTGGCGGGCTGCAGGCCCGCCCCCGACCCGCGGGGCGCCGACGACCGGGCCGACGCGGCGTCCCA
>JAKFEA010000344.1:0-9026 GCA_036675905.1 Acidovorax sp.
CGGAGGGGTGATGCGCAGGAAGTCGGGGCCTTCCTCCACTTGGGCGCCCAGCTTGCGCAGTTCGGCCGACATGGCGGCCAGGCGGTCGGTCTCCTTGACCCGCCAGCTGGCGATGTTGCGCAGCGTGCTGGGGCCGTCGGCGTACAGCGCCATGACGGCCAGCGTCATGGCGGCGTCGGGAATGGGGTTGCAGTCGAGGTCGATCGCCTTCAGCGGCCAGGCGCCGCGGCTCACCTCGATCCAGTTGGGGCCGCTGTCGACCTTCGCGCCCATGGCCTGGGCGGCCTCGAGGAAGCGGATGTCGCCCTGGATCGAATCGCGGCCCACGCCGAGGATGCGCACGCCGCTGTCGGATGCGAGGGCGCCGGCCGCCACGAAGTAGCTGGCGGAGGAGGCATCGGCCTCCACGTGCAATTCGCCCGGCGACGAGTAGCGGCTGCCGGCGGGAATGGTGAAGCGCTGCCAGCCGTCGCGTCGCACCGCGACCCCGAAGCGGGCCAGCAGGTTCAACGTGATCTCGACGTACGGCTTCGAGATCAACTCGCCGGTCACGTCGATCGCGATGTCCTGCTGCGCCACCAGCGGCAGAGCCAGCAGCAGCGCCGTGAGGAACTGGCTGGAAACGTCGCCCCGCACGCGGATCGGCGCGCCCGGCTCCAGCGCCGGCCGGCCGATGCGCAGCGGCGGGTAGCCCTCCTGGCCGAGGTACGCGATGTCGCAGCCGAGCTGCCGCAAGGCGTCGACCAGGTCGCCGATCGGGCGCTCGTGCATGCGCGGCACGCCGCTCAGCTCGTAGTCGCCGCCCAGCACGGCCAGCGCCGCCGCGAGCGGTCGCATGGCGGTGCCGGCATTGCCCAGGAACAGCTTCGCCTGCGGCGCCGGGCCGCCCCGGCCGAAGCCAGTGACTTGAACGACGGCCCCGTCCTGCGCCACGCCGCAGCCGAGCGCGCGCAGCGCATCCAGCATCACGCGCGTGTCGTCGGAGTCCAGCAGGTCGTGCACGGCCGTCGTGCCGTCGCACAGCGCGGCCAGCAGCAGCACGCGATTGGAGATGCTCTTGGAGCCGGGCAGGACGACGGTGCCGCCCGCCGAGGCCAGCGGCGGGATGTCCAGGAACTCGGTGGCGAACATCGCCGCCGCCTAGGCCTTGCGAGCGCCCATCCGCCAGCCGGAGCGCAGCTGGCTGGCCTGGGCGATCAGTTCCTCCAGCGCCTCGCCGTTGCCGGCCTCGATCAGCGACTGCATGGCCTGCAGCGTCTGCTGGAAGAACTGGGTCTGCTCCAGCAGCTCCTGCTTGTTGGCCATCAGGATGTCGCGCCACATCTTGGGCTCGCTGGCCGCGATGCGGGTGAAGTCGCGAAAGCCCGGGCCGGCCAGCGACAGGAAGTCCTGGCCGTGCGGCTGGGCGGCGATGCCGTTCATCAGCGCGAACGCGATCAGGTGGGGCAGGTGGCTGACGGCGGCGAAGGCCGAATCGTGCGCCTCCGGCGACATCTGCAGCACCTGGCAATCCAGCGCTTCCCACAGCTCCCTGGCCCGGTTGAGCTGGACGACCTGGGTGCGCTCGATCGGGGTCAGGATCACCTGCCGGTGCGAGTAGATGTCGGGGTCGGCGTGCTCCACGCCCGAGGCTTCCTTGCCGGCGATGGGGTGGCACGGCACGAACGAGCCGACGTGGTCGCGCAGCACGCGGCGGGCCGCGTCGATCACGTCGCGCTTGGTCGAGCCCACGTCCATGATCAGCATGTCCTTGCTGACCAGGTGGCGGATGGCCTTGAGCGTGGCCTCGGTGGCGGCCACCGGCACTGCCAGCAGCACGATGTCGGCGCCCGACACGGCCAGCAGGGCCGACGGCGCCTCGACGTCGATCACGCCGAGCTGGCGCGCCCGCTCGGTGGTGGACGGCGACTTGCTGTAGCCGACGACGCGCTTGACCAGGCCGGCGCGCTTGAGCGCCAGCGCGAAGGATCCGCCCATGAGGCCGCAGCCGATCAGGCCCAACTGCTCGAACATTGCTCTTGGCTCCGTTTGACCGCTCAGTCGCTGGCCGGGTAGGTGCCCAGCACCTTGTAGAAGGCGCAAAGGCTCTGCAGGTCGGCCAGCGCGGCCGCGACATGCGGCTGCGACGGGTGGCCCTGCACGTCGATGAAGAAGAAGTATTCCCACTGGCCCGAGCGGGCCGGGCGGGATTCGAAGCGCGTCATGGACACGCCGTGCTGCTTGAGCGGCACCAGGATGTCGTGAACCGCGCCCGGGCGATTGGGCACGGACACCACCAGGCTGGTGCAGTCCTTGCCCGAGGCCTGCGGGGCCGCCAGTGTCTGCGGCAGGCAGACCACGGCGAAGCGCGTCCGGTTGAAGGCTTCGTCCTGGATGGCATGCGCGGCCACGTGCAGGCCGAACTCGCTGCCGGCCCGCTCGCCGGCGATGGCGGCCCAGGCCGGGTGATCCGCGGCCAAGCGGGCGCCCTCGGCATTGCTGGACACGGCCCGGCGCTCGGCGTCGGGCAGGTGCTTGGCCAGCCAGGCCTGGCACTGTGCGAGCGCTTGCGGGTGCGCCAGCACGGCCTCGATGCCTTCGAGCGAGTTGTCCTTGCGCAGCAGGTGGTGGCGCACCAGCAGGCTCACCTCGCCCACGATGTGCAGCGGCGAGGCGAGCAGCAGGTCGAGCGACCGGGTGACCACGCCCTCGGTGCTGTTCTCCACCGGCACCACGCCGAAGTCGGCGGTGCCGGCCGTGGCCGCCTGGAACACCTCGTCGAAGCTGACGCAGGGCACGTGCTGGATGCTGGAGCCGAAGAACTGCACCGCAGCCTGCTCGCTGAACGTGCCGGCCGGGCCGAGGTAGGCGACGCGCTGCGGCGCTTCCAGCGCCCGGCAGGCCGACATGATCTCGCGCCAGATGGTGGCGACGTTCTGCGCCTTGAGCGGCCCGGCGTTGCGCTGCTGCAGGCCTTGGATGACCTGCGCCTCGCGCTCGGGCCGGAACACCGGCGAGCCCTCGGCGCGCTTGAGGTCGCCCACGGCGTTGGCCAGCGCGGCACGGCGGTTGAGCAGCCCGAGCAGCTCGCGGTCGACCGCGTCGATTTCGGTGCGCAGCTGCGCCAGGTCGCGTGGCATGTCAGGCTTCGCTGCCGCCGGGCGCTGCTTCCGCGGCGTCGCCTTCGGCGCCCGGCGCGTCGTTCTCCACGATGCGCTGCAGGCCGCTGAGCTTGGAGCCGTCGTCCAGGCCGATCAGCGTCACGCCCTGGGTGGCCCGGCCGAGTTCGCGGATCTCGCTGACGCGGGTGCGCACCAGCACGCCGCGGTCGGTGATCAGCATGATCTCGTCCTCGGCATGCACCAGCGTGGCGGCGACCACCTTGCCGTTGCGCTCGCTCTGCTGGATGGCGATCATGCCCTTGGTGCCGCGGCCGTGCCGCGTGTATTCGGTGATCGAGGTGCGCTTGCCGTAGCCGTTCTCGGTGGCGGTCAGCACGCTCTGCAATTCGTCCTCGGCCACCAGCATGGCGATCACGCTCTGGCCTTCCTCCAGGTTCATGCCGCGCACGCCGCGGGCATTGCGGCCCATCGGGCGCACGTCGTTCTCGTCGAAGCGCACCGCCTTGCCGCCGTCGGAGAACAGCATGACGTCGTGCTGGCCGTCCGTGAGCGCGGCGCCTATCAGGTAGTCGCCCTCGTCGAGGTCGACCGCGATGATGCCGGCCTTGCGCGGGTTGCTGAACTCGTCCAGCGAAGTCTTCTTGACCGTGCCCATGGACGTGGACATGAACACGTAGTGGTCGGCCGGGAAGCTGCGGAACGCGCCGGTGAGCGGCAGCACCACGTTGATCTTCTCGCCCTCGGCCAGCGGGAACATGTTGACGATCGGTCGCCCGCGCGAGCCGCGCGAGCCGGCCGGCACCTCCCAGACCTTGAGCCAGTAGAGGCGGCCGCGATTGGAGAAGGCCAGCAGGTAGTCGTGCGTGTTGGCGATGAAGAGCTGGTCGATCCAGTCGTCTTCCTTGGTCGAGGTGGCCTGCTTGCCGCGGCCGCCGCGCTTCTGGGCCCGGTACTCCGACAGCGGCTGGCTCTTGATGTAGCCGGTGTGGCTGAGCGTCACCACCATGTCGGTGGGCGTGATCAGGTCCTCGGTGGCCAGGTCCTGCGCGTTGTGCTCGACCACGCTGCGGCGGGCGCCGGCCTTGGTCTGGCCGAACTCCTGCTTGATGGCGGTGAGTTCGTCTCCGATGATGGCCGACACCCGGGCCGGCTTGGCCAGGATGTCGAGCAGATCGTCGATCTCGGCCATCACTTCCTTGTACTCGGCGACGATCTTGTCCTGCTCCAGCCCGGTCAGGCGCTGCAGCCGCATCTGCAGGATCTCCTGCGCCTGCGTGTCCGACAGCCGGTACAGGCCGTCGCCCTGCATGCCGTAGTCGTGGTCCAGGCCTTCGGGGCGGTAGTCGTCGGCGCTGACCGTGGTGCCGTCTTCGCGGGCGCGGGTGAGCATCTCGCGCACCAGCTGGCTGTCCCAGCTGCGCGTCATCAGCTCGGCCTTGGCCACTGGAGGGGTGGGCGACTCTCGGATGATGCGGATGAACTCGTCGATGTTGGCCAGGGCGACCGCCAGGCCTTCCAGCACGTGGCCGCGTTCGCGCGCCTTGCGCAGGTTGAACACCGTCCGGCGGGTGACCACCTCGCGGCGGTGCTGCAGGAAGATGTCGACCAGGTTCTTCAAGTTGCACAGCCGGGGCTGGCCGTCGACCAGCGCGACCATGTTGATGCCGAAGGTGTCCTGCAGCTGGGTCTGCTTGTAGAGGTTGTTGAGCACGACCTCGGGGACTTCGCCGCGCTTGAGCTCGATCACCAGCCGCATGCCGGACTTGTCGCTCTCGTCCTGGATGTGGCTGATGCCCTCGATCTTCTTCTCGTTGACCAGCTCGGCCATGCGCTCCTGCAGCGTCTTCTTGTTGACCTGGTAGGGCAGCTCGTCGACGACGATCGCCTGGCGCTGGCCGCGGTCGATGTCCTCGAAGTGGCACTTGGCGCGCATCACCACCTTGCCGCGGCCGGTGCGGTAGCCCTCCTTGACGCCGTTGATGCCGTAGATGATCCCGGCGGTGGGGAAATCGGGGGCCGGCACGATCTCCATCAGCTCGTCGATCGTGGCTTCGGGGTTCTTCAGCAGGTGCAGGCAGGCGTCGACGACCTCGTTGAGGTTGTGCGGCGGGATGTTGGTGGCCATGCCGACCGCGATGCCGCCGGACCCGTTGACCAGCAGGTTCGGCAAGCGGCTGGGCAGGACCAGCGGTTCCTTCTCGCTGCCGTCGTAGTTGGGGCCGAAATCGACCGTTTCCTTGTCGATGTCGGCCAGCATCTCGTGCGCGATCTTGGCCAGCCGGATCTCGGTGTAGCGCATGGCGGCGGCGTTGTCGCCGTCGACCGAGCCGAAGTTGCCCTGGCCGTCCACCAGCATGTGGCGCATCGAGAAATCCTGCGCCAGCCGCACGATGGTGTCGTAGACCGACTGGTCGCCGTGCGGGTGGTACTTGCCGATCACGTCGCCCACGATGCGCGCCGACTTCTTGTACGGACGGTTCCAGTCGTTGTTCAATTCGTGCATCGCGAAAAGAACGCGTCGATGCACGGGTTTCAATCCGTCACGCGCATCCGGCAGCGCCCGCCCCACGATCACGCTCATGGCGTAGTCGAGGTAGCTCCGCCGCATCTCCTCTTCGAGGCTGACGGGCAGGGTTTCTTTGGCGAATTGGGTCATGCGGGAGGTGTTCGAAGGCGCAGAAACAGGCGATTTTACGCGGCGGAAACCCCTGTCGCGCACCCGCAACACAGGGTGGGCAATTGCGGTTTTGTCCTACGATGCCCCCCAATGGGCCCGATTGATTGTGTAAGGACGTGTGGCACAATCGACCGGACGTTTTCGGTGAATGGTCACCTGAATCGTAGTTTTCACGCCGCGCGGCCGCGGCTTTTTCCCCAAGAGGAGAACCATGAAGAAACTGAACCAAGTCGCGCTGATGTTTGCCGCCGCTGCGCTGGCCACCGCCGCGGGGGCGCAGACTCGCGTGACCGCCGCCAATGGGGGTCCGCAGGTCGACAACTGGGCAAACGGCACCGGCGAACTCGTCTGGAAGAACGGAACCAACGAACTGTGCTGGCGCGACGCGAGCTGGACCCCTGCCACGGCCGCCAAGGGCTGCGACGGCGCCCTGGTTCCGCCGCCGCCCGCTCCGCCTCCGGCCCCTGCCGCGCAACCGGCTCCGCCGCCCCCGCCTGTCGCGCGTCCCGCGCCCGCGCCGCAGCCGCCGGCCGCCAGCAAGGTGACCTACGCCGCCGACACCTTCTTCGACTTCGACAAGGCCGTGCTCAAGCCGGAAGGCCGCGCCAAGCTCGACGACCTGATCGGCAAGGTCAAGGGCATCAACCTCGAGGTGATCATCGCCGTCGGCCACACCGACTCGATCGGCGCCAACACCTACAACCAGCGCCTGTCGGTGCGCCGCGCCGAAGCCGTGAAGGCCTACCTGGTCTCCAAGGGCATCGAGAAGAACCGCGTGTACACCGAAGGCAAGGGCGAAGCGCAGCCCGTGGCTGACAACCGCACCCGCGAAGGCCGCGCCAAGAACCGCCGCGTGGAAATCGAGGTGGTGGGCACCCGCTCCAACCGTTAAGCCTTCGCGCGAAGGTGTAGTGAAGGCCCGGCTTGCCGGGCCTTTTCCTTTGGCGCCGCGCCACAATCACCCCATGACCACGAGCAGCAGCCTGAACGCCGACCCGGCCGAGCTGGCCAAGTTCTCCGAATTGGCCCACCGCTGGTGGGACACCGAAAGCGAGTTCCGCCCCCTGCACCAGATCAATCCGCTGCGCCTGGGCTGGATCGAGTCCTGCGTGCCGCTGGCCGGCAAGCGCGTGCTGGACGTGGGCTGCGGCGGCGGCATCCTGTCCGATGCCATGGCACGCCGCGGCGCGCAGGTGCTGGGCATCGACCTGTCCACCAAGGCATTGCGGGTGGCTCAACTGCACGCGCTGGAAGCCGCCACCCCCGACGTCCAGTACCGGGAAGTGAGCATCGAGGCGCTGGCCCTGGAACAGCCCGAGTCCTTCGACGTGGTCACCTGCATGGAAATGCTGGAGCACGTGCCCGATCCCGGCTCGGTGGTGCGCGCCTGCGCCGACCTGGTCAAGCCCGGCGGCTGGGTGTTCTTCTCCACCCTGAACCGCAACCCCAAGTCGTTCCTGTTGGCGGTGGTCGGGGCCGAGTACGTCCTCAACCTGCTGCCGCGGGGCACGCACGAGTACCTCAAGTTCATCCGGCCCAGCGAGCTGGCGTCCTTCTGCCGGCCGGCCGGGCTGGAGTGGGTGAGCACCCGCGGGCTGGGCTACAACCCGCTGCTGCGCCGCTATCACCTGAGCAGCGACACCTCGGTGAATTACCTGGTGGCCGCGCGCCGTAGCTGACATGTTTCCCGACATCCGCGCCGTGCTGTTCGACCTGGACGGCACGCTGATCGACAGCGCGCCCGACCTCGGCGGTGCCGCCGACCTGATGCGCACCTCGCGCGGCCTGCCGCCGCTGCCGCTGGACCGTTACCGGCCCATGGCCGGGGCAGGCGCCCGCGGCATGCTGGGCGTGGCGTTCGGCATCACGCCGGACCACCCCGACTACCCGGCGCTGCGGGAGGAGTTCTTCCAGAACTACGAGGGGCGCATGACGGCCTCCACCGCGGCCTTCGACGGCGTGGCCGGTCTCGTGTCCGAAATCGTCGGGCGCGGCCTGGCTTGGGGCGTGGTCACCAACAAGTCCATGCGCTTCACGGGGCCACTGACGCAGGCCATGCCCCTCTTCGCGAGTGCCGGCGCCATCGTCGGTGGCGACAGCACGCCCTTTGCCAAGCCGCATCCCGAGCCGCTGCTGGAAGCGGCGCGGCGCCTTGGCCTGCCGCCGTCCGCGTGCGTGTAC
This sequence comes from Acidovorax sp., assembly GCA_036675905.1. Lineage (GTDB taxonomy): Bacteria > Pseudomonadota > Gammaproteobacteria > Burkholderiales > Burkholderiaceae_C > Ramlibacter. The sequence continues at coordinate 7,960 of JAKFEA010000344.1, forward strand.
GTGGGTGACGACGAGCGTGACATGACGGCCGGCCGTGCCGCCGGCATGCCGACGATCGCGGCCACCTACGGCTACCTCGGCGGTACGGCGGACGTGGACCGCTGGAACCCGGATGCGCGCATTTCTTCGCCGCTGGAACTGCTTTCGCTCTTGAAGTGAGTCGACCCGGCCTAAAATACGAGGTCCTGGGGCTGCACCGGTTTCGACGTGGGTTCGGACACGCAGCAGGGCATGTCGAGGTTCAGTCACCTCGTTAATCCGCTGAAACAAAGTAACTGCAAACGACGAACGTTTCGCACTCGCCGCTTAAACACCGGTGAGCCTCACAACAGTTGGCCTATGGGCTGGGCAAGGGGCGCAAGCTCCAGGCTGTGAGGGAATCAACATGGGCTGGTCCTGATCCGGGTGCCTTGGATCGGGACGAGAAAATAGGGCACTGGCGGCCGGCATAGCGTGCGTCTGCGCGATGAAGGTGGCGAGATCCAAACCAGAACGCTAAACATGTAGAACTGCTCGGAGAAGGCTTGCGGACGCGGGTTCAATTCCCGCCAGCTCCACCACTACACCCTCCAAGGCCGTCCGGTGACATCCACCGGACGGCTTTTTTCCTATGTGCATCAACGACTTGTGGTCTGGCATCGTCCGGCCTCATCCATTGACATCCAGTTCAGCGGAGGGGAACAATCAGGGGAACAAAGCCAAAAAGTCGAAGCCGAACGGGGTCTGTTCCCCGGTCTGGGCGACCGGGGACCAATGCTGACCGACAAACAATGCAAGAACGCCGCTTGCCCCCCCGACAAGAAGAGGGTCAGGTTCACGGACTCTGGGGGGCTCTACCTGGAGGTGAGCCCCGGAGGCTCGAAGCGCTGGTTCTGGAAGCTGTACGTGGACAGCAAGGAAAGTCGGATGGCGTTGGGGAGCTACCCTGCCGTCAGCTTGGCGGAGGCTCGGCGAGCGCGGGATGCAGCACGGCTGCAGAAGCGCGATGGACAAAACCCCGTCCAGGTCCGCAAGGTGGAGAAGCTGAAGGCCAGCAATCCTGGCGGGGGGACGTTCCAGGACGTGGC
>JAKFEA010000345.1:0-17523 GCA_036675905.1 Acidovorax sp.
ACATAGAGACCTACCGAAGCGGCTGCGAATCCGCAGCCGACAGTGAACTGCGGCGGCTGATGGAGAACAAGAAGGTCATGGCTGCGCAGGGTCGGGATGACGTGTTCAGCAGCAGCCACAACATGTTCTTTCAGGAGCCGGTAGCTGGCAAGCCGATCTTCTACGGGTTCCGCCAGCTCACCGTCGATGACGCGCTTCACTCTCTGGTGCGGCATACGAACCGGCAGCACCAGTGGTTCCTTCGCCGAAGCCTACGAGCTGTTTGAGGAGTTCATCAAACGCGCGTATGCCTTCATGGGGATGGCTTCACCTGGCCGCTGGCCCCTACGAGACTTCGGCAGCATTCAGTGGGCGGACGTGAGTGCCAAGGGGTTCGACTGGTTTTTGGAACAATCTCGCGCGAAGAAGGATGCTCCCTTGAGCATGCTGCGGCAACTCGGGCAAGTGTTGCCGCGCTTAAAGCACGCAGAGACGCAAAATCGAATGGAGTGCGACTTGCTCGTGGCCGTTACGCTCATCGGTCAGATGCGGCACCAAATCGTGCACTCTCGTGGCATCGTGACAGACAAGAAGGCTTTCTCGGAAGGTGTCCTCAAGAAGCTAGGACTGTCTGGCACTGGCGCGGTGCAGCACCTTGAGTTCATCGACCAAACACTCCTCCTGAGCCCGCAAGATGGTTCCATCTACGTTTTGAAAGTCAGGTCGCCAGAGTCGACAGCCCCGATTCGCATTCACTACGACGTGTTCGATGGACTCGTGAGGTACTTGTTGATGTACGCCCATCAGACCTACCTTGCTCTAGGAGGCCTTGACGTAGACCGTTTCGACGAGGAGCTGACTGGCCTACACGGATGACGCGCTATTAGGGAAGGTCTGAACAAGTCCACCGATCGTGCAGTGGCGCGTTGACTCCTGATGAGCCAGATCAGTTTTTCGGATGCGGAGTACGCCGGCAAGAGGAAGAAGACCCGGCGCGAGGTGTTCCTGGAGGAGATGGAGCTGGTGGTGCCGTGGAAGGCGCTGCTCAAGCTCATAGAGCCTCACTACCCGGTAGCCGGCCGCGGCCGGCGGCCGTACCCGCTCGACTCGATGCTGCGGGTGCACCTGATGCAGAACTGGTTCGCGCTGAGTGACCCGGCCATGGAGGAGGCCCTGTATGAGATTGCGTCGCTTCGCAGCTTCGCGCAGCTGAGCCTGAACGAAGCGATCCCTGACGAGACCACCATCCTGAACTTCCGGCACCTGCTGGAAGAAAGCGACTTGGCCGAAGATATCCTGAAGGCCGTCAACGCGCACCTCTCTCGCAAGGGGCTTCTGCTGAAGCGAGGCAGCATCGTCGATGCCACGATCATTGCTGCGCCCAGTTCCACGAAGAACGCCGAAGGCAAGCGCGACCCGGACATGCACCAGACGAAGAAGGGCGAGCAGTGGTTCTTCGGAATGAAGGCGCACATCGGAGTGGACGCTGACAGCGGCCTGGTGCACACGGTCACGACCACCGCAGCCAATGAGTCGGATGTAGAGCAAGTAGCCGACCTGCTGCACGGCAAGGAAGAACATGTCTGGGGCGACTCCGGCTATCGAGGTGCCCAGGCCCGCGTCAATCGCGAAGAACTGCAATGGCACATCGCTGCGCGGCCCAGTGACATCGCCAGGATGCCCGAGGGCAGAGCGAGGAAACGGGTGCAGAAGCAAGAGCACCGCAAGGCCAGCATTCGCGCCAAGGTGGAGCATCCGTTCCGCGTCATCAAGCGCCAGTTCGGGTTGGTCAAGGTGCGGTTCCGCGGACTGGCCAAGAACACCGCGCATGTCGTGACGCTGTTCGCCCTGTCGAATTTGTGGATGGCGCGAAAGCAGTTGATGGCGATGACGGGAGTAGTCCGTCCGAAAACAGCATGAGGCACAGAAAAAGGGGCCAAAGTGCCTCAACCCCGGACCCGGAAACGGCACTTCGCGCTCACGCGCAATCTGACGCGCAAATCGTGTCCACGTTTCCGCCTTGTTCAGACCTTCCTTAGGCCGCTCCACTCGCAAGCTCACGTGCTTGCTTGTCAGCATCGAACCGGCGCTTCTCAAGCACCTCCGCATCGAAGACCACTTGTTCGAAGTACTCGAGCGCAGTCTTGCAGGCGATGAACAGTAAGCGTCCGGTGATCCCGTCTTGACGGGACGCGCCAGGCGCTCAGTCCTGCGCCGGGTGCCAGCGATGCGGCAGCAGCTCGCCGATGCGGCTGGCCGGCTGCGTCGGCAGGCGCTCCATGACGTCCTTCAGGTACGCGTGCGGTTCATGGCCGTTCAACTTGGCCGAGTGCACCAGGCTCATGATCGCGGCAGCGCGCTTGCCCGCGCGCAGTGATCCGGCAAACAGCCAGTTGTTGCGGCCGATCGCGATCGGCCGGATCTGGTTTTCGACCCAGTTGTTGTCTGCCGGCAGGTCGCCGTCGTCGATGTAGCGCGCCAGCGCCGGCCAGCGACCGAGGCTGTAGTCGATTGCCTTTGTAGTGGCCGACCCCGGCGGCACCTTCTGCCGCTGCGCAGTCAACCAGGCGTGTAGCGCGTCGGCTGCCGGCCTGGCCTTGAGCTGCCGAATCCGCAGGCGCTCGTCGGCTGGCAGTGCGGCGACCTCGCGTTCAATCTCGTAGAGCCTGGCGAACAGCGCCAAGGCTTGCTCGGCCAGCGTGCTCTTGTGGTTGGCCCACAGCTCATGGAACTTGCGCCGTGCGTGCGCCAGGCAACCCGCTTCCGTGATGCCTTGGGCAAACAGCGCCTTGTAGCCCGCGTAGTCGTCGCACACGAGCGCGCCGCGCCAGGCGTGCTCGCCCGGGTGGTCCAGGAACTCCATCGGATGCCGGCCGGCGCGGCTCTCGGCGAAGTCGAACACCACCAGCCTCTGGCTGTCATAGCCGGTGGTGCAGTAGCTCCACAGATACGCCCGCTTCGTCTTGCCGGCACCGGGATCGAGCATCGCCACCGGTGTTTCGTCGGCGTGCAGCACGCGGTGCTGAAGCAAGTCGGCCCTCATGGCGTCGACCAGGGGCTGCAGCTGCACGCCGGCCGAGCCCACCCACTGCGCGAGGGTTGAGCGCGGGATTGCGAGGCCGGCGCGGGCAAAGATTCCTTCCTGGCGGTACAGCGGCAGGTGGTCGGCGTACTTGGCCACCAGCACCTGCGCGAGCAGCCCGGCGGTGGGGATGCCCTTGTCGATCACGTGCGGGGCCACCGGCGCCTGGATCAACTTCTCGCACTTTGCGCAGGCCCACTTGCCGCGGACGTGACGCTCCACAGTAAACACGCCCGGCTCGTAATCCAGCTTCTCGGACACGTCCTCGCCGATGCGTTTCATCTGGCAGCCGCAGGCGCAGGTGGTGTTCTCGGGTTCGTGGCGCACTTCGCGGCGCGGCAGGTTCGCCGGCAGCGGCTGGCGCTTGGGCTGCTGGCGAGCCGGTTGCGCGGAGTCGGATGGCGCTAGCCGCTCGATTTCCTCGGCCACGGCCTGCAGGTCAGCGTCGAGCGTCTCCTCCAGCAGGCTGCGTTGCTCGGCGCTCAAGCGCTCGGACTGAGCGGCGAACTTCAGCCGCTTCAAGACCGCGTTCTCATGGGTGAGCTTGTCGATGGTGGCCTGCTTGAAGGCCGCCTCCCGCTCGTAGCGCTGGGCGAGCTCTTCGTGCTGCTGCAGCTTGCGCGTCTTGACCGTCAGCTCGACCAGCATGCGGCGGGCCAGCTCGGTCACCTCGTCCGGGCTCAGCGCCTTGAGGTGCTCGGGGTGCAGCGCGCTGAGGTCCATCAGGCAAGGATTGTGCGCAGCCGCTGAGCTGCGCACATCGGGGCATCTGCCGATTGCCCCTGGGTGTGCCGAAGGCCCGGCTACACGTACACGATGCGCTGCATCTGCTCCAGCCGCTGCCAAGGCAGCCCCAGCACCAGCGCATCGAACTGCTGGCGCGTCAGCGACGCCGGCACGACCGAGCCGCGCGCGGGCCACTGGAAGCGCCCCTGATTGAGCCGCCGTGCGGCGCACCACACCCCGAAGCCGTCGTGCACCAGCAGCTTGACGCGGCTGCCGCGGGCATTGCCGAACAGGTAGCCGTGGTGGGCCTGCGCCGCCCCGAACACCTGCACCACCGCCGCCAGCAGACGGTCGGCGCCGGCGCGCATGTCCATCGGTTCGGTAGCGATCCACATTGCGTCGATGCGGATCACCGCAGCCAGTCCCTCAGCCAGCTCGCGCACTCGTGCGCCGCCGCAGTCGGCCACGAGATCTTTACCGTGGTTCCGGCGCGCTGCAGCTCGATCTGGATCTCGCCGGCCGGCGCCGAGCCGGACGAAGTCAGCGCCAAAGGGACGAACGTCGGCATTGCCTGGCCGCCGGTCGGTGCTGCCGCAGGCGAGGCAGCGGGCGGCACGGCTCTGTGCTCGGCCTCGATGACCCACTTGCGCAGCATGTTCGCGTTCAGGTTGTGCGCCAGGGCCACCGCCGCCACCGACACGCCCGCTCGCATGCACTCCTGAATGACCGCTGCCTTGAATTCCGCCGAGTGCCGCCGACGCCTGCGCCGGCCCATCAAGTCAAGCCCGTAAGTGTCCATGTGTCCGCCTATTCGTAGCGGACACGTGTCCGCCATCTCAAGCGGCCAGAGCCTCCTACTGGCCGGCCAGCAGATCAAGATGTGTTCGCTGGACGCTTACGATGAACATGTCGCCACCGGCGACCTGCTGCCCAAGATGAAGCGCAGGTGCGCCAACCAACTGGACGAAGAACTCGCCCTCGACCGTACCAATGGGAATTCTGCGGAATTTCGGCGTGTCTGGGTACACATACGCGAGTTGGCCCTCGGAAGACTCACGTATGCTGGCAGTTCCAGGCGGAACCTCTGCGCTCTTGTAGTAAGAGCGGTAGATCCTAGACTGATACTGAAGATAGCCACTTGCATTGTGTTTGTCACGATTAACCACAAACAGCAAGTATTGAAGTAGCTCACCTGACTTGTCGAGCTCCGCTTGACGCTCCTTCCACCACGATCGGAGCGGCTCGCCTTTGGCCATGCTCACCTTCTTCATCGATTCCCGTAGTGCGTACAGTGTCGAAAGGAAAGCAAAGAACAGGGCTCGTACGACAGGCTGATGCGGTCGACTCCGCTCCTCCAACAAGGCGTCAAACAGAATCTGTGCCTCTTCAAGCTTGGCTCTTGACTTGCCGAAGCGCCCTGGGAACGGACCGATGTAGTACTCCCTCCTGGCAGCCTCCTCAAGGTCGATTTCCTGTGTGCCTGCGAACGCAGTCTGGGCGTCCGCATTCAGCATCTCAGGACGGTACCGCACAAGGGCTTCGTCCTTGTACGGGTGCTCGACGGGTACGCCCCAAGTTTGACCCGTCCCCGCGTAGTTGTGAGCGTGATCGACTTGCTCAATTGCCTGCCAGGCGGCTTGGATTGACGAGAAGAGTCGGTATACCGGCATGACGGCCTAACGTAATGTAGACCCCGCCCCACACGCAGCCATCCCCCGCACGAGCGGACCTGCAACCCTGCACTCGCGGAATAAACCCGCCGGCGCGGGGCGCGCAAGTTGTTGATGCATCTGCACTTTGCCTCCCTCTTGTCGATATGCAGGTCCTTGCTCTGGCGACCTGCTTCGCCGCGTCGTGCTAGCTGCGGCACCCTCTTCCTGTCTGGCCCCGGGCGAGTCTGCCAGCCGCCGTTCCGGTGAACAAGTCACTTGAACACTGTACGGCCATCCAGTATAAGTCTGTCGTGCTCCATTCACCTTCCTCCCTGCCTTCGCCAGTGTCGGCGGCCGCCTTGCCCGGCCGGCCGGCGCCGAGGCTGCTGGATCAGGTGCGCGAGCGGCTTCGCTATCTGCACTACAGCCTGCGCACGGAGCAGGCCTATCTCCACTGGATCCGCTTCTTCATCCACTTCCACGGCCGGCGCCACCCGCGCGAGTTGGGCGCGCCCGAAGTGGAAGCCTTCCTGTCCATGCTGGCCGCGCAACGGCGGGTGTCCAGCGCCACCCACAACCAGGCCCTCAGCGCCTTGCTGTTCCTCTATCGGGAAGTGCTGGGCGCCGATCTGCCGTGGATGCAGCAGGTGCGCCGCCCCGCGCAGGCGCGGCGCCTGCCTTCGGTGCTCACGCGCCAGGAGGTCCACTCGCTCCTGCTGGCGATGGAAGATCCGATGCGGTTGGTGGCACGGCTCCTGTACGGCACCGGCATGCGGCTGCTGGAGGCGCTGCGCCTGCGCGTGAAGGACGTCGATTTCGACCGGCACGTCATCGTCGTGCGCGAAGCCAAGGGCAACAAGGATCGGGTCGTCATGCTGCCGCAGTCGCTGGCTGCCGACCTGCGTGCGCAGATGGCCCACGCTCGCGTGCTCTGGCAGCTCGATCACCGCCAGCAGCAGGCCGGCGTCGACGTGCCCCATGCGCTCGAGGCCAAGTACCCGCGCGTGGGCCAGACCTGGGGCTGGTTCTGGGTGTTTCCCTCCCCCGCCCTGTCCACCGACCCGCGCAGCGGCGTGGTGCGGCGGCACCACCTGCACGAAGAGCGATTGCACCGCGCCCTGAAGGCAGCCGCCCGCAAGACCGGCCTGGACAAGCCGGTGTCCGCCCACACGCTGCGCCACAGCTTCGCCACCCACCTGCTGCAGGCCGGCACCGACATCCGCACGGTGCAGGAGCTGCTGGGCCACAGCGACGTCAGCACCACCATGATCTACACGCACGTGCTCAAGGTCGCTGCCGGCGGCACCGCCAGTCCGCTCGACACCCTGGCCGCCTGAGCGCCTTCTCTTCTTCTGCGCCCGCGCCCCGCGCCTGGCCTTGCGCGTTCACTCCGGCTCGCGGGTGGCAAGCTCGTCGTAGCCCCTGCCCACGAACTGCACCAGGCAGAAGCCGTTGCCGAACGGGTCGGCCATCAGCGCCAGCTTGCCCCAGTTGCGCGACTGCACCGGCTGCTCCAGCGTGGCGCCGGCCTGCACCGCGCGTTCGACCCCGCCCGCCATGTCTTCCACGACGATGTCCAAGTGGACGGGGGTCCAATGCCGCGAGTAGTTCCTGCCCTGCAGCGAGCGGGGCGTGGCCGGACTGCCGGCTGCTTTCGCCAGCAGGTAGATCGGCGCCGTCCCACCCAGCAGTTCCGCCGCTTCGTCGTCGAAGCGCCGGCCAACCTGCAGGTCGAAGGCGCCGGTGTAGAAGCGGACCGCCCGCTCCAGGTCGTCGACATCGATGTTGATGAGCAGGTCCATGCGGCTACCCGCTTGTCTGGCCGCGACCCTTTCGATGCGTTGGCGCCCCTATCGGAACACCCCCGCCCGCCCTTCCAACCCCGCCTTCACCGCCTCGACCTGGTTGGCGCTGCCGATCAGCTTCTGCTGCTCACGCGATTCGGCCAGCAACACGGCGTCGGCCCGCACGGGCGATGCGCCATTGAGCAGCCGCTTGGCCGCGCGGATCGCGTCGGGGCTGCTGCCGGCGATCTGGCGCGCCAGAGCACGCGCGTCGGCCAGCGGGTCCTCGCAAGTGCGAGTGGCCATGCCGATGCGTACGGCCTCTTCGCCTTCGACGACGCGGCCGCCGAAGGTGAGTTCGCGCGCAACGTCGGCCCGCAGCAATTCGGTCATGAACACGCAGCCGGCCATGTCGGGCACCAGGCCCCACTTGATCTCCATGACGGAGAACTTCGTGTCGGGGCGCACGTAGCGCACGTCGGCACCCAGCGCGATCTGCAAGCCGCCACCGAACGCGACGCCCTGCACGGCCGCGATCACCGGAACCGGTAGCTCGCGCCAGCCCCAGGCCACCTGCTGCCAGACGTTGGCGAGCGCGTGCGTGCGTCGTTCGATGTCGCCGAAGCTGCGGTCGCCGCGCATCATGGCTTCGAAGCTGCCCTTGTCCAGGCCGGCGCAGAAGGCGCGGCCCTCGCCGTGCAACACCACCGCACGCACGGCCGCGTCGCTGCGCAGGCGCTCGATGGCGGCGGTGATGGCCTCGAACATCGCGGGGTCGAGGGCGTTCATCTTGTCGGGGCGCGAGAGGATGACTTCGGCGACGCCGTGCGGGTCGATGCTGATGCGGACTCGTTCTTCGTTCATGGGCAATTTCCTCGGTTCATTCCGTCATTCCCGCGACGGCGGGAATCCCGAAGGGAAGCACTGGATCCCCGCCTTCGCGGGGATGACGGAGGGGGCCGGCCGTCACGCCGGCAGGATCACCCCTTCGCCGCCTTCATACAGCCGCTGCACCAGCTCGGCCCGGCGCTGCAGCACGGCGCGCTGGTTGATGTAGCCCTTGTCGGTGATCTCGCCGGTGTCCACGCTGGGCGGCTCGCCCAGCACCAGCGCGCGCATCGGGCTGTGCGATGAACTGCCGCCCGCCTCCTCGCGCAACTGGCGCAGCGCGCCAGCCACCTTCGCGGCCAGCTCGCCCTTGTCCATCGCAGCGGCCGCAGGCGTCGGAAAGACCAGCATCCCGATCTCGCTGCGATCGTGGCCGGTGACCACCACGTCCTGCGCCAGCGGCGCCAGCGCCGACACCGCGCGCACGCGCAGCGTGCCGACCGACACCCAGGTGCCGGTGGTCAGCTTGAAGTCCTCCGCCACGCGGCCGTCGAACACCACGCCGCACTCCGGCCGGGCCTCGTCGAACAGGTAGCCGGCGTCGCCCAGGCAGTAGTAGCCCTCGTCGTCGAAAGCCTGCGTGGTCTGGCGCGGCGAGTTGCGGTAGCCGGGAAAGATGCTGACGCCGCGCACCCGCATCTCCATCTTCTCGCCGTCGGGCACGAACTTCAGCTCCAGCCCCGGCAGCACGCCACCGATGACGCCCGCCCGGTCCAGCTGCCAGTGCGCGCTGGTGACGGCCGGCGAGGTTTCGGTCGCGCCCCAGGAGGTGGTCAGCCACACCTCTTCGCCACGCGCCTTGCGCGCCACGGCCTGCAGCCGCTCCCAACTGGCTTGCGGCAACGCGGCGCCGGCATAGAACACCACCCGCATGCGCGCAAACACCTTGCGCGCCAGCTCGGGATCGTTCTCCAGCAGCGGCAGCGCCATGTCGAAGCCGCGCGGCACGTTGAACCAGAGGGTGGGTTGCACCTCGGCCATGTTGGCCAGGGTCTTCTCGATCAGGCCGGGCGCCGGCCGGCCCTCGTCGATCACCAGCGTGCCGCCGTTGCGCAGCACCATGTGCAGGTTGTGGTTGGCGCCGAAGGTGTGGCTCCAGGGCAGCCAGTCGACCAGCACCGGCTTCTCGTGCGCCAGGAAGCGCCAGGCCTGCGCGATCATCTGCTGGTTGGCGCACAGCATCCGATGCGTGTTGATCACCACCTTCGGGTGGCCGGTGGAGCCGGAGGTCAGCAGGTACTTGGCATGCACGTCCGGCGTGATGCCCTCGAAGGCCTGCATCACGCCCGGGCCTTCCTTCTTCTCCAGCAGCAGGCCGAACGGCAACGCGCGCGGCACCTGCTCGGCGCCGCGGCCCAGCACCACCGGGCAATCCAGGCCGCTGCTGGCGATGGCCGGCCCGTACACCGCCGCATCCGACGCGTACACCAGTGCCGGCCCCAGCGTGTTCAGGATGCCGTGCAGCTTGCTGTAGTCCCTGGTCATGCGGCAGTAGGCGCTGGACACCGTGCACACCGGGATGCCCACGTGCATCGCGGCCAGCGCCAGCAGCAGGTGCTCCATGCCGTTGTCGGAGAGCACCACCACCGGCGCGTTGGGCGCCAGCTGCATGTCGAGCAGCGACTGCGCGATGCGGCCGACCCGCTCGCGCGCCTGCGCCCAGTTCAGGCGCTGCCAGGCTCCATCCGGATTGCGCTCGGCGAACGCCGGCGCCTGCGGCGTCTCGGCCGCCCAGTGCTCCAGCCATTCGCCGATGCAGCGCGCGTAGTGCTTGAGCTGCTCGGGCGAACGCAGCACGAAGCAGCCTTCGTCGAGTTGGACACGCACGGCACGCGGCGGCGCCATGAGATTCGAATCGTTGAGCCAGGCTAGCGACATGTCGTTTCCGTCCAGGGTGAACGGCACGACTGTAGCCCCGACTGCCGCCCGCCTGCGCTAGGGAAAGTCAGGCCTGGCCCGTGACCTGCTCGCTGGTCACGGAGATCGGCTCCAGCGTTTCGGCATCCAGTTCCAGCCGCAGCAGCTTCACCACCGGCCCCGCCGGCAGTTCGCGCGGCACGCGGCTGCGGTCGACGTAGACGTTGCCTATGCCGGCCCCATCGCGCTCGTGGCGATACACCGGCAGCCAATGCACCAGCGTCTGCGGCTTCAGGCGGAACTTCAGGCCCGGCGCGGCGCGCACCAGCGTCGTGACCGCCACGGAGGGATCCATGTCGGTCCAGCCGTCGTCCTCATTGGGCGTGACCTGGACCACCTGGCCGTTCAGGACGGCCTGTATCAGCTCGGCGTTCGGGATGTTCGGTTTCACGGGCAAGGGGCTCCCAGTCGAGATGCCCATTGTGGGCAATCCATGCGCTGGGGGCCTGCTGAGACAGGAGGCCGCGATGCTGTTCAGCTGGTCGATCTCGACGATCGGGTGAAGCCCTCACGGCGCCCCACGGGCCCGCCGAGCTGGCGCATGATCCGGAACTCGGCACTGGCCCCCGCATGCCCGCACAAACCCATCAGCTGAACTGCCCTTTCTGCGGCTCGCCGCTGTCCTCGCGCGTGCGCGTGTGCCGCAGTTGCAAGGCCCAGCGCCGCAGCACGCCGGGTATGACCCCGATGCGCTTCCGGCTGTTCGTGGCGCTGTGGTGTTCACTGTCGATTCCGCTGATGGCTTTTGCGTTCTACCTGGCCGCACTGCCCTGGACACGCACCGGCACGCCACCGGGCTACGCGCTGTCGCTGGTGGGCGCGCCGGATGCCCGCATGCAGGCGCGCTGTCGCGTGGTTGTGTTCGACTCGCAGGGGCAGCGCAGCGAACAACTGAGCGACGCGCCTTGCGACGCCCCGGCCGCCGACGCGAAGGCCCTCCCGGCCGCAGCGCCATCCGGGCCGCCCCCGCAGTCGACGTTGCGCCTCGCATCGGCGCTGCACAGCACGGTCGCGCTGGCGGGCGGCATCCTGGCCTGCTGGCTGCTGCTGGCGCCGCTGCGCATGCTGCTGCGGCGGCGCGGTCCTGGCGGTTGGGTCCGGCGGGTCGCCGCCTGAGCGCATCCGACCGGCATGGCCCGGACAGGGTCATCCATGATTGAACGCCCGCCCGCATCGGTGCACAGTGGACCGATGCCGCAGCAAGACGATCTGATGTTCAGGCCCGCCGGCTATGCGCCCAAGGCGGCGCGCCGGCGCATCGGGGTGGGCCTCCTGGTGGCGCTGGCCGTCGCAGTTGGCGCGCTGCTCTGGTACCAGTACGGGCGCGACAGCGGGCCGGCGCCCGCCCAGGTGCAAGCGCCGGCCGAACCGGTGCAGGCCGCGGCCCCGGCGGCCAGCGAGCCGGCCATCCAGCACCCCGTCCCCGCGGCGCAGGCGCCCGCCGATTTCGCGGCGGCGCTGCAGGCGCTGGCGGGCCGCACGGGCATGGCCTTGCTGCGCGATACCGACTTTCCCGCCCGGTTCGTCGCCACCGTGGACAACCTCGCACGCGAGCACGCGCCCGCAGCAGCCTGGCCGGTGCTGCCCACGCCGGGCCGTTTCACCACCCGCGCGCGAGGCGATGGCACGGTGATCGCAGATGACAATGCCAAGCGCTATGCGGCTTTCGTCGACTTCGTCGAGAAGGTGGACACGGCCGCTGCGGTCGACCTGTACATCGGCGCCTACCCGCTGTTCCAGCAGGCCTACGAGAACCTGGGTTTCGGCAAGCGCTACTTCAACGACCGCCTGGTCGAAGTGATCGACGTGCTGCTGCGCACGCCGGAGCCGTCGGGCCCGCTGGCGGTGCAGCTGCTGGAGATCAAGGGCCCGCACCCCTCGCAGCGGCCCTGGGTGCGCTACGAGTTCACCGACGAGAGCCTGCAGGCCCTGCCCGCGGGGCAGAAGATCCTGCTGCGCATGGGCCCCGACCAGCGCCGGCGGCTGAAAACCAAGCTGGCGGAGTTCCGCCGCGCAGTCGCCGGCGGCGCAGGCCCGGCAGCGCGAGCCGCAGCGCCGCAACGCAGCGCTTCCAGTCCGAACTGAGTCCACTGCGCGCAGCGCGCATCCGCGCAGGCCGTCGCGGTTAGCGCTCGCGCGCGGCGCGCCGCATCGAGTCCGACAATGGCTCCAGCAGGTACTGCAGCGGCGTACGCCGCTCGCCCCGCAGGAACACCTCGGCCGGCATGCCGGCCTGCAGCTTCAGGTCGCCCGCCTGCGCCAGCGAGCCGGGATCGACCTCCACCTGCACCGTGTAGTAGGCGGTGTTGCTGGCGCGGTCCAGCAGCCGGTCGGGTGACAGGTAGACCACCTTGCCAAGCACCAGCGGCGTGGCGCGGGCCTTGAACGCGGTGAAGCGGATCTGCGCCTCCTGCCCCGGCGCGACGCGCTCGATGTCCTCGGGACGGATGCGCACGTCGGTCAGCAACCGGGCATCGGAGGGCACGACGTCGGCGATGGTCTCGCGCGGCGCGATCACCGTCCCGGTCGCGGGGTACTTCAGGTCGAGCACGACGCCGCTCACCGGCGCGCGGATCACCTGCCGCTCGGCAGCGTCCGTCGACTTGCGCAGTTCCTGCTCGAGCTCGGACACGCGGGCAGCCGTGACGCGGCGCTGCTCGCTGGCCTGCTGGCGGTAATCGCCCTCCAGCGCGCTGATGCGCAGCTGCGCGTCGGTCATGCGCTGGCGCGCGCGCGCCAGTTCGGAGCGGCGCTCCTCGATCTTCGCGCCATAGTCGGCCACCTGGCCTTCGATCTGCGCCACCCGGGTCGGCGAAATGAAGCCGTCGCCCAGCAGCTTGCGGTTCGTGTCCAGCTCCACCTTCTGGAAGTCCAGCGACGCGGCGGCCTTGTCCACCTGCGACTGCAGCGCCGCGATCTCCTCGGCGGCGTGCGCGCGCTGGGCCTGCAGCAGCTGCACCTGCCTGAGCACGGCATCACGCCGGGTCGCGAACAACTGCCGCTCCTTGGCCAGCTGCTCGGACAGGCGCGCATCGGCGGCGGCTGCCTGCAGCAGTTCCGCCGCGAAGGCAACGGCCGGCGCCATCAGCTGTTCGGCCTCCAGCCGGGCCAGGCTGGCGCGCTCGGCCAGCACGCGGTACGCCAGCCGATTGCGATCGGCGTCCACCGACACGTCGCCCAGCACCAGCATCGGGTCGCCCTGCCGCACCGACTGGCCGTCGCGCACCAGCACCTGCAGCACCGTGCCGCCCTCGGCGTGCTGCACCGGCCGGCGGTCCAGGTCCACCTTCACGTGACCGCTGGCCACCACCGCCGATGCCAGCGGCGCCAGGGCCATCCACGCCATAAGCGGCAGCAAGCCGGCCAGGATCACGCAGGCCGCGATGCGGCACAGGCGCCGTGCGTCCGCGAGGTGCCGTTCGATGGGCGGCGATGCGGCCGCTGCGGCCGCCGCCATGGCCGCGCTGCTCATGCCGCGCTCTCCGCCAGCGGCTCGCGGCGCTGCGGCAAGGCGTCGGCGCGCGGCAGCGGCATGACCTGTGCCCCGCCCGACGCCGCGCCTCGGGGCTTCATGGCACGCAGCACCTCCTCGCGGGCGCCGTAGTGCCGCACGCGGCCGCACTCCAGCACCAGCATCCTGTCGACGTGCCGGACGAGCGAAACCCGGTGCGTCACCACCACCGTCGTCACCTGCCCCGCCAGCGCACGCAACAGCGCCTCCAGCGCCAGTTCGCCGTCGCCGTCGAGGTTGGAGTTGGGCTCGTCCAGCACCAGCAGGCGCGGCTGGCCGTACAGCGCGCGCGCCAAGGCGATGCGCTGGCGCTGGCCGGGCGACAGCAGCGTGCCGCCCGGCTGCAGCGGCGTGTCGTAGCCCTGGGGCAGCGACAGCACCAGTTCGTGCACTGCCGCGCGGCGCGCCGCCTCCACCACCTTGTCGGCGTCCACCGGCCCCATGCGCGCGATGTTCTCGCCCACCGTGCCGGCGAACAGTTCCACGTCCTGCGGAACGTAGCCGAGCCAGGGGCCGATCTCCTCGCGAGGCCACTGGGCCAGGTCCACGTCGTCCAGGCGGACACAGCCGGCGCTGGGCTGCCACAGCCCGGTGAGCAGCCGCACCAGCGTGGACTTGCCGGCCCCGCTGGGTCCCACGATCGCCAGCGACTCGCCGGCCGCCAGCTGCAGCGACACCCCCGCCAGCAGCAGGCGTTCGCCATCCGGCGCGCGGAACACCAGGCCCTGCGCTTCCAGCCGGCCGGCCGGCGGCGGCAGGGCCATGCGCGCCGGCTCGCCATCGGCGCTCGCCAGCAGCGCCGACAGCCGCCGGAACGACAGCCGCCCTTCGGCCAGGATGCGCCAGCTGCCGACCACCTGCTCCACCGGCGACAGTGCGCGGCCCAGCAGCAGCGTGGTGGCGACCAGCACGCCCGCGGTCGCCTCGCCGCTGATCACGAGCCAGGCGCCCAGCGCAGGAATCAGCACCTGCACCGCCTGCCGCATGGCGCGCGTCGCGGCCGCCAGCGGGACCGAGCGGCGGGCCAGTGCCTGCTGCACCGTCGCGCAGGCGGCATTGAGCGACTGCCAGCGCTGCAGCACCGCCGGCGCCATGCCCAGTGCCTGCACCACCTCGGCGTTCTGCAACGAGGCTTCCAGCGCGCGGGTGGCCTGCGCCGCCTGCGTCTGCACCGTCTCGATGCCGCGCCGGGTGGCCAGGTCGTTGGCCAGCGCCAGCACGAGCATCGCCACGGATGCCGCCAGCGCCGCCATGCCCAGCGAGGGGTGCGCGAGCCAGATCACCCCCACGTACACGGCGACCCAGGGCAGGTCCAGCAGCGCGACCAACCCTTGCGCCGAGAACAGGTTGCGCAGTGCCTGCACGTCGCGCAAGGCCTCGCCCGGCACGCGTTCGCGCGCGCGCGCCATGCGCGCCAGCAGCACGCACGCGACCCGCGGCGCCAGTGCATCGGCCACCAGGCTGCCGATCACGCCCTGCAAACGGCTGCGCAGCAGGTCCAGCACCAGCATGAAGCCGATCGCCAGCCCCACGCCCAGCAGCAGCACGGCCAGCGTTTCCTGGCTGCGGCTGGCCAGCACGCGGTCGAACACCTGCAGCATGAACAGCGCCGGGGCCAGCAGCAGCAGGTTGACCAGCAGCGACAACGCCGCCACCCAGCACAGCGGTCGGCGCAGCAGGGCAGCCAGTGCGTCCATCGCCGGCGGCTCAGAGGCCGACCTTGAAGTCCGATGCGTCCACCGTGCCTGTCAGGCCGGCCGGATCCAGGGTCGCAAACAGGGTGCGCCCGGCCGAACTGCCGCCGTTCGAGTCGTAGTAGAGGTTGCCGGTACTGGCGTCGTACAGGACGTGGATGCCGCCGCCGACGCTCGCCGCACCGGCATTGGCGACAGCGAGGAACTCGCTGCCCTGCAGCGCCGTGCCTCCGGCCGACCCGGAGGTGCTCAGGCCGGCGAAGGTCGCCTTGGACAGCATCACGAAGTCGGCCGCGCCCGCTTCGAAGTCGGCGATCCGGTCCACGTTGCTGGCGGCGGACAGGCCGGTGTTGAACAGGAAAGTGTCGCTGCCGGCGCCGCCCACCAGCACGTCGTTGCCGTCGCCGCCTTGCAGGCTGTCGTTGCCGGCGCCCGCCACCAGCAGGTCGCCCGAGTTGCGGCCGATCAGGATGTCGTCGCTGCCGTTGCCGAACAGCAGGTCGCGGCCGCTGGCGCCGGCGCCACCGTCCAGGGTTTCGCCGCCGGACGTGCCGGCCACCACGTCGGCGCTGCTGCCATTGCCGGCGACGAAGCCCCCGCCGGAAAAGATGTTGAAAGTTCCGGTAAGCGAATACCCGGCATGGGCCTGGCCGCTCGCAAAGCTGATCTCCTCGATGGCGTTGCCGGCAAAGTGGTTCTGGATGGTGATGCTCTGGCCGTTGACCTGGACCTGCAGGTCGTTGCCAGCCCTCTCGAAGTTCAAGGTGGACAGCGCCACGTTCGAATCGGTGATCTGGATCCGGTCGGAGTTGCCGCCGGGGTCGTTGATCGCGTGAACGCCGCTTCCGGTGGCGGCGAAGCTGTAAGTGTCATTGCCGGTCGTTCCGGTCGTGTCGTCCAGTCCCTGGATGGTCACCGTGACCACCTGGCTGGCACTGCTGTCCAGCGACTGGGCCGTGAAACTGTCGGTCAGCGACTGCCCCGTGTTCAGGCCCTGCACCGCCGCCAGGCTGTTGGACACCGAGTAGGCCCAGGTGCCGTCGGCGGCCAGCGTGAAGGTGCCGTAGCTGCCGGCGGTCGCCGCCTGTGCCAGGAAGCCGGACTGGCCGGCGTCCAGATCGGACACGCTCAGGAGTCCGCCGGCCAGCAACTGGCCGCCGACCGCGCCGGTGTCCTCCTGCACGCTGGCGCTGGCCACGCCCGAGATGAGGGCGACGTCGTTGGCGCCCTCGATGGTGAAGCTGATGTCCTTCCTCGTGCCGTCCAGCGCCGTGATCGTGAAGGTGTCGACGTTGGCGTCGATTGCGCCCAGGAACTGCACGTCGGCGTTGGCGACGCTGTAGGTGTAGTTGCCGTCACTGGCGAGCACCAGCGAGCCCAACGCCCCGGCCGCAGCCACTACGCCCGTCTGGAACGACGCCTGGCCCTGGTCGACGTCGCTGATCGACATCGAGCCTGTGGCGCTCAGGTTGCCGGCCACGACATCGGCGTCCTCGGTCACCGAAGCGTCGGTGGGGTCGCCAATCACGGCGGCGTCGTTCTCACCCTGCACGGTGAAGCTGACGTCCTTGGTCGTGCCATCCAGCGCCGTGACGATGAAGGTGTCTACCTGGGTGTCGGTCGCACCCAGGAACTGCACGTCGGCGTTGACGACGTTGTAGGTGTAGCTGCCGTCACTGGCAAGCGCCAGCGAGCCCAGCGCTCCTGCGGCCGCAACAACGCCCGTCTGGAAGGACGCTTGACCCTGATCCACATCGCTGATCAAGATCGAGCCCGTCGCGCTCAAGTTGCCGCCCACCACGCCGGCGTCTTCCGTCACCAAAGCGTCGGTGGGATCACCGATCACGGCGGCGTCGTTGACCCCCTGAATCGTGAAGCTGACGTCCTTGGTCGTGCCGTCCAGCGCCGAGATAGTGAACGTATCGACCTGGCTGTCCGTGGCGCCAAGGAACTGCACGTCGGCGTTGGCGACGCTGTAGGTGTAACTTCCGTCCGTGGCAAGCGCCAGCGAGCCCAGTGCGCCGGCCGCAGCAACGGCACCCGCCTGGAATGATGCCTCGCCCTGGTCGACGTCGCTGATCGAGATCGTGCCAGTTGCCGTGAGGTCACCGGCCACCACATCAGCGTCCTCGGTCACTGAAGCATTCGTGGGGTCCCCGATCACGGCCGCATCGTTCACGCCGTGTACCGTGAAGCTGACATCCTTGCTGGTGCCGTCCAGGGACGTGACGGTGAAGCTGTCCACATGGGTATCGCCGGCACCGAGGAACTGCGCGTCGGCATTGGCCAC
>JAKFEA010000346.1:0-1620 GCA_036675905.1 Acidovorax sp.
AGATGATCACGACGTAACTTCAGCTCATGCGCGGCGGCGGTCGTGGTTCCACAGCACTTCGCCCTGGCCATCGGCACGCGCCAGCACCCGTGCCAGCACGAACAGCAGGTCGGACAGGCGGTTGAGATAACGGATCGCTTCCGGCCGCACTGCGTCGTGGCGCGCGAGGGTCACCGTTTCGCGTTCGGCACGGCGGACGATGGTACGCGCCAGGTGGCAGCGCGCCGCCGCTTCGCCTCCTGCCGGCAGGATGAAATCCTTGAGTGCGGGCAGGGCTTCGTTGTAGTGGTCCAGCTCACGCTCCAGCGCGTCGACGTCATCGGCGTTGATCGCCGCGTGGCCGGGAATGCACAGTTCGCCACCCAGGTCGAACAACTGGTGCTGCACCGTGGTCAGCAAGGCACGAATATCGTCGGGCACCAGCGTCGCCAGGATCACGCCGATGCTGGAATTGGCTTCATCCACGGTGCCGTAGGCATTGACCCGTGCCGAGTCCTTGCCGACCCGGGTGCCGTCACCGAGTCCGGTGGTGCCGTCGTCGCCGGTGCGGGTGTAGATCTTGGAGAGGCGGTTACCCATGACGTTGCCTCCGGTCCGTGGCTCTGCTCAGCGCGGGGACTTGGCCTGCGCCTGCAACCGCGCCGCCTGCTGCACGCCCACGTGCACGATCACCGCCAGGCCGACGTAGATCGCGGTGGTACGCAGGTAGGGCACGAACCAGTCGCTGTAGTTCTTCCACCAGCCGGCGAAGCTCGGCTCGGCCACGCTGTCGCTGATCCAGTAGAAGCTGCCCTGGCTGAGCAAGTGGCAAAGCACCACGGAGCCGAACAGGCTCGCGACCAGCACGCCCAGCGCCTTGCCGTTGGTTTCCTTGTAGGACCGGCGCAGCAGCAGGCCGCCCAGCCACAGTGCGAAGTACGCCGGCACCAGGAACCAGTACGCGGCCGACATGCAGTAATGCGCCCAGAAATCCATGCCCTGGCCGCTGATCACCACGTAATCGACGAGCACCGCCAGGGCCATGAACACCGGGAACGCCCAGCGGCTCCAGCCGCGCAGGTAAAAGCCGCCGAGGAAGAACGCCGCCCACGATGCATCCGGAACGGGGCCGAAATGGGTGAGCGAAGTGGGCAGATGGAGTCGAGTCGAAACCATCAACAGAGCGAGCAGGACGAAGAGGATGGCGCGCTGGGCGTTGGTGTTCATGCGGGGCGATTCCGGGGCTGCAGGCGGCCATTCTAACGGAGAGCACCGGGCAGCGGGCTTATCATGGCGGGATGAGCGAACGACACGAGGTACTCATCGTCGGCGGCGGCCTGGTCGGCGCCAGCCTGGCCATCGCACTGGACCGGCTGGGGTTGCGGGTGGGCTTGGTGGAATCCACGCCCGCCGGAGTGATGCCAGCCGTGTTCGACCAGCGCAGCCTGAGTTTCGCCAGCGCTACCGTGAATGCGCTGGCCGCGCTCGGAGTGATGGCGAAGCTGCGTGCACCGACCGGCCCGATCCGGCGCATCCATGTCAGCCGCCAGGGCGATTTCGGCAGGACCCGGCTGGAGGCGACCGACTATGGCCGCGAGGCCTTCGGCCAGGTGGTGGTCGCGCGCGATTTCGGCGAGGCGC
>JAKFEA010000347.1:0-1890 GCA_036675905.1 Acidovorax sp.
GCGTCGAAGCCGGCCCAGAACGCCTCGCGCTCGATGCCGGTGCCGGGCAGCACCTCCTGGTCGACGAAACGTTGCAGGTTGGCGGCCACCTGCAGGCGCTGGCAGTTCACGCGTTCGGTCATCTGGTTTCTCCTGTCTTCTATGCCCCTCTCCCTTCGGGACAGGGGCTAGGGGTGAGGGTGCTTGGGCCGTGCGCCGCTCAGCACCCTCTTGCGTCACTGCGTGACACCTTCTCCCGGCGGGAGAAGGTCATGGATTGGCGGCTGCGCCGCATGTTCATAGGGCGGCGATTCCGGCCTTGGCCACCTGGGCGTCCTGCTCGGCCTTGACCCCGGACACGCCGACCGCGCCGATCACCTGGCCCTCGACGATTACCGGCACGCCGCCCTCCAGCGAGGTCAGCAGCGGCGCGCTGAGGAAGGCGCTGCGCCCGCCGTTGACCATCTCCTCGTAGCCCTTGGTCTCGCGGCGGCCGAGCGCCGCGCTGCGCGCCTTCTCGCCGGCGATGTAGGCGCCGATCGGCGCGCAGCCATCGAGACGCTCCAGGGCCAGCGGGTGGCCGCCGTCGTCGACCACGGCGATGGCCACGGCCCAGCCGTTGTGCTGCGCCTCGGCGCGGGCGGCTTTGATGATGCGGGCGACTTCGGTCTGGCTCAGTACGGCTTTGTGTTGCATGGGATACCTCGTGATTGATCTGCATGGGGTTCGCGAACGGGTAGCCGGTGATCTCATCTCAGCCCATGGCCTCCTCGACCAGCTCGATCCAATGCCGCACCGGGGTGCGTCCGGCGCCGTCGAGGTGGGTCTGGCAGCCGATGTTGGCGGTGGCGATCACCTGCGGCTGGCCGCTTTCCAGGGCATCCAGCTTGTTGTCGCGCAACTGCCGGGACAGCGCCGGCTGGGTCAGCGAATAGGTGCCGGCCGAGCCGCAGCACAGGTGGCTGTCGGGCACCGCGCTGAGCTGGAAGCCGAGACGCGTCAGCACGCCCTCCACCGCGCCGCCGAGCTTCTGCGCGTGCTGCAGGGTGCAGGGGCAATGGAAGGCCAGGCGCAGGTCGGCGCGCACCCCCAGCTGTTCCAGCGGCTCGCCCTGCAGCACCTCGACCAGGTCCTTGGCCAGGGCGCTGACCCGCCTGGCCTTGGCCGCGTAGGCCGGGTCCTGCTCGAGCAAGTGGCCGTAGTCCTTGACGAAGGCGCCGCAGCCGCTGGCGGTCTGCACTATGGCTTCGGCGCCGGCCTCGATGGCCGGCCACCAGGCGTCGATGTTCTGCCGGGCGCGGGCCAGGCCCTGCTCCTGGGCGTCGAGGTGGTAGTCCACGGCGCCGCAGCAGCCGGCCTCGCGGATCGGCGTGACGCTGATGCCGAGGCGATCGAGCACCCGCGCGGTGGCGGCGTTGGTATTGGGCGACAGGCCCGGCTGCACGCAGCCTTCAAGCAGCAGCACGCGCCGCCCGTGGCGCAGCGGCGGACGCGGCTTGGCCGTACGCACCTGGCGCGGCAGCTTGGCCCCGAGGCTGGCCGGCAGCAGCGGACGCAAGGTCTCGCCGAGCCGGGTCAGCGCCTTGAACAGCGCCGGACGCGGCAGCACCGCGCGCAGGCCTTGGCGCAGCAGGCGCTGCTCCAGCGGACGCGGCACCGCCGCGTCGACCACCGCGCGGCCGATGTCCAGCAGGTTGTGGTAGTCCACCCCGGACGGGCAGGTGCTCTCGCAGTTGCGGCAGGTCAGGCAGCGGTCCAGGTGCAGCTGGGTCTTGGCCGTGACGGGGCTGCCCTCGAGCACCTGCTTGATCAGGTAGATGCGCCCGCGCGGGCCGTCCAGCTCGTCGCCGAGCAGTTGGTAGGTCGGGCAGGTGGCGTTGCAGAAGCCGCAATGCACGCAGCTGCGCAGGA
>JAKFEA010000348.1:0-1524 GCA_036675905.1 Acidovorax sp.
GTGGCCAGCAGCAGGGTATCGCAGGCGATCTCGCGGCCATCGCGCAGACGCACGCCGCTGACCTGGCTGTCGCCCAGCACCGCGGCCAGGCCGCTGCCGGTGAGCACCTCGATGCCCAGGGCCTCGACCTGCAGGCGCAGCAGCACGCCGGCGGCCTCGTCCAGCTGCCGGTTCAGCAGGCGCGGTGCCTGCTGCACCAGGGTCACCCGGGTGTGGCTGCGCTGCAGGCCGCGGGCGGCCTCCAGGCCGAGCAGGCCGCCGCCGACCACCACGCAGTGGCGGCTGCGCGCGGTGCGTGCGAGCAAGGCGGCGGTGTCCTTGAGGTCGCGGAAGACGAAGACGCCGGGCAGCTCGATGCCCGCCACGCTGGGCAGGTGCGCGCGCGAACCGGTGGCGAGAATCAGTTGGCTGTAGCGGTAGCGCTGGCCTTGGGCATCCTCCAGGTATTTTCCCGCAGGCTCGATGCGCACGATGCGGCAGCCCAGGTGACTGTGCAAGCGCGCCGGCGAACTCACCGGCAGGGGCACGACTATGCCGTCCAGGTCGGTGTCGCCGGCCAGCAGCGCACTGAGCCGCACCCGGTCGTAGGGCGCCCAGGGCTCGTCGCCGAACAGCAGGATCTCGCCCGGATAACCGCGCTGCAGCAGTTCGCGGGCACAGCGCACACCCACCGGGCCGGCGCCGATGATGGCCAACGGTGCGGCGGCGGTGGCGCGTAGCGGTGCAACTGGAATGATCGCGGCGTTGCCAGGGTCGATCAGCACGGCCCCCTCCTTCGTAAATGTTCGAAGTCGAGTCCAAAAAAAAGCCGTGCCGCGACGCCCCAACCGAAATCCGGGCACCTGGCACGACGTCTTTGTCTGTTCAACCCTGCACCGCCGTTGGCGCAGTCGTTGTTATCCGGCACTCAGCAAGGCCTGTGCCAGCAGCCTGAAACTGGCAATATCCCCTTGAATATCAATGAACTGCACGATACCGACGGTGGTAATCGCAGGCACCGCAAGCGAGCACAGGCGGCTGTAATGGGCCACGACGAGCCTTTTCGGGGCGCGCCGCCAGGGCGCGGCAACCAGGTATCAAAACGGTGCAAGCCAGCGCAAACCCCATGGAACGGGTCCGCGCGCGCACCAGATCGGCGCGCCGACGCCTCCACGGGGGATCAGGAAAAGCCATGGAGCCCTTCTGCGACAAGGCCTTGCGCGGTTTGGCACGGATGCTGCCATTGGACTGGCGCCCCACCCAACAGTCGCGCACGGAGCCATAACCATGAACCGCCGTCCCTTCCTGAAGTCCACCCTCGCCGCCAGCGCCCTGCTGCTCAGCGGTTTGTTCCCGTTCAGCCTGCAGGCCGCCGAGACCATCAAGGTCGGCATCCTGCATTCGCTGTCCGGCACCATGGCGATTTCCGAAACCTCGCTGAAGGACATGGCGCTGATGACCATCGACGAGATCAACGCCAAGGGCGGCGTGCTCGGCAAGCAGCTGGAACCGGTGGTGGTCGATCCGGCCTCCAACTGGCCGCTG
>JAKFEA010000349.1:0-2575 GCA_036675905.1 Acidovorax sp.
GCGGTAATCCGCTTCATCGCGAATGCGGTGTTCCCAGAAGCGCCGCTGCCACAGCCCCGTCTCGCGGCGCAGGCGACGGCTCAGGCTGACGCCCTGCACGCTCGGCACGGCCTGGCTGGTCAGGCGCTTGATCAGCGACCAACGCAAACCGTAGTCGGCATCATCCGGCGGCAGCTGCCACAGGCAATGCAGGTGATCCGGCAGCAGCACCCAGCCATGGATGACGAAGGGATGGCGCTGGCGCACCTGGGCGAAGGCCCCGCGCAAGGCGGTGCGTAAAGGGGCCTCGGTCAACAGAGGCCGACGCTGGTGGGTCACCAGGGTGAAGAAATAGCAGGCGCCCGCATCCCGGGCGCGGCGGTAGTCGGACATTCAGGTCAGGTAACGACCGCACAGCGCCTGCTGTTCGGCGACCATGGCGGCCTGGCGCACGCTGGTCTCGGTGATGCCGACGAGGCGCTGCGTATTGCGCTCGGCCACCCCGTGGATCTCCTGCACGCTGCGCGCGACCTCCTCGGCGGCCAGGCGCTGCTGGGCGGTGGCCTGGCTGATCTGCCGCGACATGCTGGCGATGGGCCCGACCTGCTCGCGGATCTGCTGCATCATGCCATCGGCCTGGCCCACCTGGGCCAGGTTGGCCTGCATGCGCTGCCGGCTCAGCTCCACCGCCTGCACCGCCGCCTGGATGCCCTGGCTCAGGCGCTCGATGCGCAGCTGGATCTCGCCGGTCGAGCTGGCCGTGCGCAGGGCCAGGTTGCGCACCTCGTCGGCGACCACGGCGAAGCCACGGCCCTGCGCGCCGGCACGCGCGGCCTCGATCGCGGCGTTGAGCGCGAGCAGGTTGGTCTGTTCGGCGATGCCGCGGATCACCGCGAGGATCTGCCCGATCTGCTCGCCGAACGCCTCGACCTGGGCGATCTCGCGCACGCTGCCCTGCAGCTGCTGCGCCAGTTCCTGGGTGCTGCGGATGGTGCCGGCCATGATCTCGCCGCCGGCACCGACGCAGGCCTCGACGCCGTCGACCCGCAAGGTGGTCTGCTCGGCATGCCGGGCAACCTCGGCGAAGCTCGACTCCATCTGGCTCATGCTGGTCGCCAGCACGCTGATGCTCGAGCGCTGCTGGTCGAGCCCCTGGCGCGCCTCGGCGCAGGAGCCGGCATTGCCGCGGGCGAGCGCGTCCTGCTCGTCGGCGGCACGGCCCAGCTGCGCCAGGGCATCGCGCAGGTTGCCGGCGACCCGGTTGACGTCCGCGGCGACCCGGCCGAACTCGTCCCGGCGGCGGTACTCGCACTGCCCGCGCAGGTCGCCCTCGGCCAGCCGGGTCAGCGCGCCGGACACCGCGCCCAGGGCCCGGCGCATGGTGCGGCTGAGCCAGATGCCCATGCTTGCGGCGATGCCGAGCGACAGCGCGGCGAGCCACAGCAGGCGGTCGAAACCGCGGCTATAGGTCGCCCGGGCCTGGCCGAGCTGAGCCTGGCCGTCCTGCTCGGCCGCCGCGATCAGCAGGCCGAGCTGTTCGCGCAGCTGTTCCTGCAGCCCCTGCAACAGGCGCCTGCGCTCGCGATTGCCCTGCCTGTCGGCCAGCCAGGCGGCGTACTGGGCCAGGGTGCCCTGGCCGTCGAGGAGGATGTTGCGCTCGATCTCGGCGAATTCGCCCAGGTAGGTGTGGGTGTAGTCGGTGCGGCTGTCCTGGTGCGGCTCGAGGTCGGCGAGTACCTTGCCCAGCTTGTCGCGCAGGTTCGGCAGGCGCTCCCTGACCTTGACCTCGGCCTGCTGCAGGCGCTGCGGCGACGCCGTGCCGAGCGCATCGAAGAGCAGCGCCTCGACCTGCTCCAGGGGAAGGATGAACTGCTTGACCGAGTAGGCGACGTAGTCGTCCTTGGTGGCGAACTGCACCCTGAGCAGGTCCTGCTTGAAGCGCGACAACTGCAGCTGCAGGTCGCGCAGCGCCACCGCGGTCTTGTCGACCCGTTCGAGCACCGCGCGCTGCGCCTGCAGCAGCGCCCGGCTCTGGGCATCCAGTTGCGGCAGCAGTTGCACCAGCAGCGCCAGAGCAGCTTCGTCGGTTGCCGAATCCTGGCCGCGCAAGCCGTCGAGCAACGCGGCGGCCTGCTCGGCGCGGCGCCGATGCTCGGCGACGAACCCGTCGAGATCCTCGGCGCGCTCCGCGGCCAGGGCATCGGAGAGATTCTGGGTCAGGCCCTGCAGGGCGCTGAAGAAGTTCTGCCCGGCCTGCAACCGCGCGGCAGTCTGCGCGAGGCGCTCGGTGTTGCCCTGCAGGTCGGCGATGGCGCCCAGGCTGCCGCCGCCCAGCAGCACCAGCAACAAGGCCAGCGCCGCGATCAGCAGGTAGAGCCGGGGCAGGAAGCCGAATTCGAACGCGGCGAACCTGTTCACAATGGCGGACAGCATCGATCTCTCCGGTCGATAAGGACCGGGCAGGCGGATCGCTCCGCCTGCCCGGCGGGCTCAGAAGCTACCGCTGGTGGAGGCGCCGGCGGCGCTGGTTACGCTGTTGTTGGCGCCCGGCTGCCAGCTCTTGACCTGGCTCGGATCGCTCTCGCTGCGAATGATG
>JAKFEA010000350.1:0-11300 GCA_036675905.1 Acidovorax sp.
GCCATGAAGGGCTTGTAGGTGGAGCCCGGCGGATAGGTGCCGCGCAGCGCGCGGTTGAGCAGCGGCTTGTCGATCGATTCGTTCAGCGCCTGCCAGTTCTCGGTGTCGATGCCGTCGACGAACAGGTTGGGGTCGAAGGTCGGCTTGGAGACGAAGGCCAGCACCTCGCCGGTCTTGGGGTCCAGCGCCACCAGCGCGCCGCGCCGGTCGCCGTACAGGTCTTCCACCAGCTTCTGCAGCTTGATGTCGATCGACAGCATCACCGTGTTGCCCGGCGTGGCGGGGGTGTTGGCCAGCTTGCGCACGGCGCGCCCGCCGGCGGAGGTCTCGACCTGCTCGACGCCGGTGTTGCCGTGCAGCTGCCGCTCCAGGCTCTGCTCCACGCCCAGCTTGCCGATGTACTCGGTGCCGCGGTAGTTGGCCTGCTCCTCCTCGTCCCACTCCTCCATCTGCTTCTTCTCGGCCTGGTTGATGCGGCCGATGTAGCCGATCACGTGGCTGGCGAGCTCGCCCCAGGGATAGTTGCGGAACAGGCGCGCCTTGATCTCCACGCCGGGGAAGCGGAAACGCTGCGCCGCGAAGCGGGCCACCTCCTCGTCGGTGAGCTTGGTGCGGATCGGCAGCGACTCGAAGCCCTTGGTCTCCTCCAGCAGCTTGCGGAAGCGCCGCTTGTCGCGCGGCTGGATCTCGACCACCGCCGACAACGCGTCGATCGTCGCCTCCAGGCTGCCGGCCAGGCGCGAGGGCGTGATCTCCAGCGTGTAGGCCGAGTAGTTGGTGGCCAGCACGATGCCGTTGCGGTCCAGGATCAGGCCGCGGTTGGGCACGATCGGCACGATCGCCGTGCGGTTGTTCTCGGCCTGCTCGCTCAGGTCGTCGTGCCGCAGCACCTGCAGGTACACCAGCCGCAACGACAGCAGGAAGAAGCAGGCCAGCACCACCAGGCTGGCCGCGAGCACCCGCCCGCGGAAACGCGAGAGGTCGGCTTCGACGTTTCTGAGTTCAGTCAAGGGGTGTGCCTCTGACGGCGCTTGCGCGCCTGCGCCGGGGGAGTTCGAGCACTCTAGTCAGTTGGGGACAGAGCGACGCGGCGTCCCGCCGCTCTCGGTCTGTCCCGCAAGGCCTCATAAGGGCCTATTTTCATCCGGATCCGGTGCTCTGCGTTGCGGTGCCAGCAGGACCACGCTCACCACCGGCCAGAGCAGGGATTCGATCACGGGGGCGAGCAGGGAGTGGGCGCCGGGCCAGATGCCGCCGGCGGCCATGCGGATCGCCAGTTCGATGGCGTGGGCGGCGGCGAACAGCGGCAGCACCTGCACCGCCTGCGAGGGCACGGTGAACCAGAGCAGCCGGCGGTGGATGGTGATGGCGAAGAAGCTCAGGGCGGTGTAGGCCAGCGCGTGCTGCCCGAGCAGCGCCGCCTGGTGCACGTCCATCGCGATGCCGAACAGGAAAGCCGCGCCCATGCCCACGCGCAGCGGCTGGTGCACGCTCCAGAACACCAGCACCAGCGCCAGCACATCCGGCATCCAGGCCACCCGCCCGAGCGGCAGCATGTTGGCCACCATCGCGACCAGCAGGCTGGACCAGATGAACAGCGGGTTGGCGGGCAGCAGCAGCTGCTGCCCGGGGCGCATGATCATTTCCGGGCTCCCTTGCCGGCTGCCGGCGGCGCCAGGTCGGTCGGCCGGGGCGGGATCTGCGCCGCCACCGGCCTGAGCACCATCACGTAGCGGGCGGCGTCCACCTGCGCCTGCGGCAGGCAGTAGATGCGGGCGAAGCCGGTGTCGGCGCGCCGCTCCACCTTGTCGACCCGGGCGACCGGCAGGCCGGCCGGGTAGATGCCATCCACGCCGCTGGTGGTGAGCAGGTCGCCCTGGTGCACGTCGGCATTGCCGGCCATGAAGCGCAGCTCCAGCGCACCGGCATGGGCGGCGCCGGGGTCGCCGAAGGCCACGCTGCGCGCGCCGGTGCGGGTGTTCATCACCGGGATCGCCTGGTCGCGGTCGGTGATCAGCGTCACCTCGCTGATCAGCGGGTGCACGCGGGTGACCTGCCCAAGCACGCCGGACTCGTCGATCACCGGCGAGCCTTCCTCCACGCCCTGGGCCAGTCCCTTGTCGATCACCACCTTGCGGGTGTAGGGGTCGGCGGCGTCGTACAGCACCTCGGCGGCCTGGGCCGGCGTGGTGATGCGCGCGCGCAGGTCCAGCAGTTTGCGCAGGCGCTCGTTCTCCTGCGACAGCTGCTCGACCTGGTTGGCTCGCTGTGACTGGCTGGCGAGCTTCTCGCGCGCCGCCGCCTCCTGCTGCTGGGCGCTGCGCAGCGACTCGAAGTAGTTGCCGGCCTCTCGCAGCGCCAGCACCGGCCGCAGCGCCAGCCACTGCACCGGGTACAGCACGGTGGCCACGCCGGCGCGCAGCGGCTGGGTGATCTTGAAGCGGGTGTCGGCCACCATCAGGAACAGCGCCAGCGCGCTGAACACCATCAGCTTGGACAGCGCCGAAGGGCCCTGCTTGAAGAAGGGCGGTGGATTCCTGTCCAGCGTACCGAGCGGCATCGCTGTCTCCGCGGGGGCTTATTCGCTGGTGAAGATGGAGCCCAGGCGCTCCATGCGCTCCAGCGCGATGCCGCAGCCGCGCACCACGCAGGTCAGCGGATCCTCGGCCACCAGCACGGGCAGGCCGGTTTCCTCGGCCAGCAGGCGGTCCAGGTCGCGCAGCAGCGCGCCGCCGCCGGTGAGCATCATGCCGCGCTCGGCGATGTCGGCGCCCAGCTCGGGCGGCGTGCTCTCCAGCGCGCTCTTGACCGCCGAGACGATGTTGTTCAGCGGGTCGGTCAGCGCTTCCAGGATCTCGTTGGAGGAAATGGTGAACGAGCGCGGCACGCCCTCGGAGAGGTTGCGGCCCTTGACCTCGATTTCCTTGACCTCGCTGCCGGGGAAGGCCGAGCCGATGTTCTTCTTGATCGCTTCGGCGGTGGGCTCGCCGATCAGCATGCCGTAGTTGCGGCGGATGTACGCGATGATGGCGTCGTCGAAACGGTCGCCGCCGACGCGCACGCTGCCCTTGTAGACCATGCCGCCCAGCGAGATCACGCCGACTTCGGTGGTGCCGCCGCCGATGTCCACCACCATGGAGCCGGAGGCTTCGCTCACCGGCAGGCCGGCGCCGATGGCCGCGGCCATCGGTTCCTCGATCAGGTAGACCTCGCTGGCGCCGGCGCCCAGCGCCGATTCGCGGATGGCGCGGCGCTCCACCTGGGTGGAGCCGCAGGGCACGCAGATGATGATGCGCGGGCTGGGCCTCATCATGGACCGCGGGTGCACCATCTTGATGAACTGCTTGAGCATCTGCTCGGTGACGGTGAAGTCGGCGATCACGCCGTCCTTCATCGGGCGGATCGCCTCGATGTTGCCCGGCACCTTGCCCAGCATGGCCTTGGCTTCGTGGCCGACGGCCTGGATCGTCTTCTTCCCCTGCGGGCCGCCTTCGTGGCGGATCGCGACCACCGAAGGTTCGTCCAGGACGATTCCCTTGTCCTTCACGAAGATCAGCGTGTTGGCGGTGCCCAGGTCAATGGCCAGATCGGTCGACAGGTACCGACGGAACGCTCCGAACATGGGGGGGAATCCTCTTTCTTCTACGAAAGCGGCCCCGCGGAGGGGCCGTGCGCTAAAGGCGGGATAATAACTGATCCCCTGTGAATAACTGCCCCGCGCGGCTTGCCGACTGTCGGGCTTACATTCCGTTTCCCGCCGATTTGCGCCCATGGCCCTGACTCCCGAAGACATCCGCCGCATCCAGCACCTCGCGCGGCTGGAATTGCAGCCGCAAGAGAGCGAGCGCATGCTCACCCAGATCAATGGCTTCTTCTCCATCGTGGAGGCCATGCAGGCTGTGGATACCACGGGGATCGAACCGCTTGCGCACCCGGTCGCGGCCTTCCAGGACGTGTCCTTGCGCCTGCGCGAGGACGTGGTGTCCGAGGCCAACCAGCGCGAGGCCAACCAGCGCAGCGCACCGGCCGTGGAGCGCGGGCTGTTCCTGGTGCCGAAGGTGATCGAATGAGCGCGCTGCACGATCTCTCCGTCGCCGACCTCGCGCAGCGGCTGAAGACGAAAGAAGTATCCGCCCTCGAAGTCGCGCAGCACTTCCTG
This sequence comes from Acidovorax sp., assembly GCA_036675905.1. Lineage (GTDB taxonomy): Bacteria > Pseudomonadota > Gammaproteobacteria > Burkholderiales > Burkholderiaceae_C > Ramlibacter. The sequence continues at coordinate 4,160 of JAKFEA010000350.1, forward strand.
GCACGCGGCGAAACGCATCGCGACCTGGGCGCCTACCTCGCCACCGACTCCGAAGCCACGCTGGCCCAGGCCCGCGCCGCCGACCAGCGCCTCGCGCGCGGTGACGCCGCGCCGCTGCTCGGCGTGCCGGTCGCGCACAAGGACATCTTCGTCACCCGCGACTTCCCGACCACGGCCGGCTCGAAGATGCTGGAGGGCTACCGTTCGCCCTTCGACGCCACCGTGGTGCGCAAGCTGGCCGAGGCCGGCATGGTCACCCTGGGCAAGCTCAATTGCGACGAGTTCGCCATGGGTTCGTCCAACGAGAACTCGGCCTACGGCCCGGTGAAGAATCCCTGGGACACGAGCCGCATTCCGGGCGGCTCCTCGGGCGGCAGTGCGGTCGCGGTTTCCGCGCGCTTGGCGCCCGCCGCCACGGGCACCGACACCGGCGGCTCGATCCGCCAGCCGGCCTCGTTCTGCGGCATCACCGGCATCAAGCCGACCTACGGGCGCGCCTCGCGCTACGGGATGATCGCCTACGCCTCCAGCCTGGACCAGGCTGGCCCGATGGCGCGCAGCGCCGAGGACTGTGCGCTGCTGCTGTCGGCGATGTGCGGGCCGGATCCGGACCGCGATTCCACTTCGCTGGACACGCCGGCCGAGGACTTCACGCGCGCGCTGGGCGGCTCGCTGGAAGGGCTGCGCATCGGCGTGCCGCGCGAGTTCTTCGGCGAGGGCCTGGCCGGCGACGTGCGCGCGGCCATCGAAGCGGCGCTGCAGCAGTACGAGAAGCTGGGCGCGCGCCGTGTCGAAATCTCGCTGCCGCGCACCGAGCTCTCGATTCCCGTCTACTACATCATCGCGCCGGCCGAGGCCTCGTCCAACCTGTCGCGTTTCGACGGCGTCAAGTTCGGCCACCGCGCCAGGCAGTACGGCGACCTGCTCGACATGTACAGGAAGACCCGCGCCGAGGGATTCGGCGAAGAGGTCAAGCGCCGCATCATGGTGGGCACCTACGTGCTGTCGCACGGCTACTACGACGCCTACTACCTGCAGGCGCAGAAGGTGCGCCGCATGATCGCCGACGACTTCCGGCGCGCGTTCACCGAGTGCGACGTGATCGCTGGCCCGGCCGCGCCCACCGTGGCCTGGAAACTGGGCGAGCACGGCAACGACCCGCTGGCCGACTACCTGGCCGACATCTTCACCCTGCCGGCCTCGCTGGCCGGCCTGCCCGGCATGAGCATCCCGTGCGGCTTCGGCGCGGGCGGCATGCCGGTGGGCCTGCAGTTGATCGGCAACTGGTTCCAGGAAGGCCGGCTGCTGAACGCGGCGCATGCGTTCCAGCAGGCCACCGACTTCCATCTGCAGCGGCCGGAGGGCTTGTCATGAGCCAGCTCGTGCAAGGCTGGGAAGTCGTGATCGGCTTCGAGACCCACGCCCAGCTGTCCACCCGCTCCAAGATCTTCAGCCGCGCAGCTACCGACTTCGGCGCCGAGCCGAACACGCAGGCCAGCGCGGTCGACCTGGCATTGCCCGGCACGCTGCCGGTGATGAACAGGGGCGCCGTCGAACGCGCCATCGCGCTCGGGCTGGCGGTCGGCGCGACCATCGCGCCGCGCAGCGTGTTCGCGCGCAAGAACTACTTCTATCCGGACCTGCCCAAGGGGTACCAGATCAGCCAGTACGAGATCCCGGTCGTGCAGGGTGGCGTGGTTGAATTCTTCCTCCCCGGATCAAGTCCGGGGCAGGGGGCTTCTGAGAAAAAGTCGGTCCGCCTGGTGCGCGCGCACCTGGAAGAGGACGCGGGCAAGTCGCTGCACGAGGACTTCGTCGGCCAGTCCGGCATCGACCTGAACCGGGCCGGCACGCCGCTGCTGGAGATCGTCACCGAGCCGGACATGCGCTCCACCGAAGAGGCGGTTGCCTACGCCAAGGAGCTGCACAAGATCGTCACCTGGATCGGCATCTGCGACGGCAACATGCAGGAAGGCAGCTTCCGCTGCGACGCCAACGTGTCGGTGCGCCGGCCGGGGCAGCCGCTGGGCACCCGGCGCGAGATCAAGAACCTGAACAGCTTCCGCTTCATGCAGCAGGCGATCGACTACGAGATCCGCTGGCAGATCGGCGAGCTGGAGGACGGCCGCGCGATCCAGCAGGCCACCGTGCTGTTCGACCCCGACACCGGCGAGACGCGCGCCATGCGCACCAAGGAAGACGCGGCCGACTACCGCTACTTCCCCGACCCGGACCTGCCGCCGCTGGTGGTGGCGAGCGAGTGGGTCGAGCAGGTGCGCGCTTCGATGCCGGAGCTGCCGCGCGCCATGGCGGCGCGCTTCGTCGCCGACTACGGCTTGCCGGAGTACGACGCCACCACGCTGACTCAAAGCCCGGCCATGGCTGCCTACTTCGAGGCGGCGGCCAAGGCCAGCGGGCAGGCCAAGCTGGCCAGCAACTGGATCATGGGCGAGGTCTCGCGCCGCCTGAACGCGCAGGAGATCGGCATCGAGCAGGCACCGGTGTCGGCCGCAACGCTCGCTGCGCTGGTCGGCCGCATCGCCGACGGCACCATCTCCAACAGCGCCGGCCGGCAGGTGTTCGAGGCGCTGTGGAGCGGCGATGGCGGCGATGTCGATGCCGTGATCGAGTCCAAGGGCCTCAAGCAGATGAACGACACCGGTGAGCTGGAGCAGATCCTCGACGGGATCATTGCCGCGAACCCGGACAACGTGGCGCAGTTCAGGGCCGGCAAGGACAAGGCCTTCAACGCGCTGGTCGGCCAGGCGATGAAGGCCACCAGGGGCAAGGCCAACCCGCAGCAGGTCAACGAACTGCTGCGCAGGAAGCTGCAGGGCTGACCGCCGTTGCGACGGGGCGCCGCGCGTGCCCCGCCTGGTGCGCCCGCCGCGGGCGGCTCACTCCACCTTGCCGATCTTCTTGACGATATCCGCCATCCGGCGGGCGTCGTCCTGCACGTACTTCTCGAACTCGGGCGTGTCCTGGTACAGCACCGGGCTGCCGGCGCCGAGGATCACCTGCTTGACCTTGGGATCGTTGGCGGCCGCCTTGGCCGCCGCGCGCAGGCGCTGCACGACCGGCTCGGGCGTGTCGGCCGGGGCGAACAGGCCCGACCACTGGGCGTATTCGGCCCCATAGCCGATGTCCTTCAGTGCCGGCACCTCGGGCAGCGTCTCCAGCCGGGTGCGGCCCCAGTGGGCCAGCACGCGCACCTTGCCTGCCTTGACATGCTGCAGCACCGTCGCCGGCCCGGTGGACAGCGCATCGACCTGGCCGCCCAGCAGGGCCACGACCGCCGGCCCGGCGCCGGTGAAGGGCACGTGCGTCATCTTGATGCCGGCGTTCTGGGCCAGGATCTCCATCGGCACGTGCATGGTGCCGTAGTTGCCGGAGGACCCGTAGTTGATCACGCCCGGGCGCTTGCGCGCGTCCTCGACGAAGTCCTTGGCGGTTTTCCATGGAGCGTCGGCGCGCACGGCCAGGACGGTGGGATCGGCCGTGAAGCGCGCGATCGGCCGCAGCGAGCGGACCGTGAACATGGCCTGGCGACCCAGGATCGCGTCGGCTTCCGGCAGCACCGTCAGCGAGGACAGCGCCAGCAGGACCGTGTAGCCGTCCGGCGCGGCCTTGGCCACCTGGCCCATGCCGATGGCACCGCCGGCGCCGCCCTTGTTCTCGATGATCACCGGCTGGCCCAGTTCGCGCGACATCGCCTCGGCCACCGGCCGCGCCACCGTGTCGGCGAGCCCGCCGGGCGGGAAGGGCACCACCAGTTTCACGGGGCGGTTGGGATAGTCCGCCGGCTGGGCCATCGCGGCCGCGCCGGCCATGCAGAAGGCGGCCGCGACCGCGAACCTGAATCCGGAAAGGATGGGTCTCATGATGTTTCCTCGGGTCATGGTTGGAAAGCTGGCGGTCACTCGAAGCGGTTCTCGATCGAGCCGATCCCGTCGACCTCGATCCGCACCACGTCGCCGCTGCGCAGGTAGCGAGGCGGCTCGAAGCCCATGCCCACGCCGGCGGGCGTGCCGGTGGCGATCACGTCGCCGGGATGGAGCGTGATGCCGCGCGAGACGGTTTCGATCAGGGTGGGGATGTCGAAGATCAGGTTCTCGGTCCGGCCGTCCTGCCGCAGTTCGCCATTGACCCAGCAGCGCACGCGGGTGCGCGCCCCGTCGAGTTCATCGGCCGTGACGATCCAGGGTCCCATGGGACAGAAACTGTCGAACGACTTGCCCATGTCCCATTGCTGGTGGCGCATCTGCACGTCGCGGGCCGTCACGTCGTTGACGATCGTGTAGCCGAACACATGCGACATGGCGTCGGCGCGGCGGATGTTCTTGCCGCCCTTGCCGATCACCAGGGCCAGCTCGGCCTCGTAGTCGATCTGGGCGGAAATCGCGTCGCCCGGCAACGCCACCGGGTCGGTCGGCCCGACGACGCACTCGGGCACCTTGGTGAACACGATCGGCCATTCCATCGGATTGGCATTGCTGGCCTTGAACACCGATCCGGCCAGTTCCTTCGCGTGCGCGTGGTAGTTGCGGCCCACGCACCACAGGTTGCGGCGCGGGCGGGGCAACGGGGCCTCGAGCGCCACCGCCGACAGCGGCAGCGCAGCGCCAGCCGGTGCCGGCAGCGGCTCGCCACGGGCCGCGGCCTCCACCAGGGGCAGCGCGCCATGGCGCGCCAGGTCCTGCGACAACTGCAACGGTGTGACCTGCTGGCCGTCAGGCGAGACAATTCCCACCTGGCGACGGCCTTCATGGGAAAAGGTGGCGATGCGCACGAGAGACTCCTGGAGATTGGTTTGTCAATTGGACCATTTGGACCAAGTTCCTTTATCCTACACGCATCAGCCCTGCTCCATCCAACTAAATCTTGACTGTACTGGGCAGGGCCGGACAGGGCTCTGAGAAATTGGTACAGATTGGTATGAAAACCGGTAGCCTACGCGACTTCATCCTCGACAATCTCCGTGCCGGCCGGTGGCGGGCCGGCGACCGGTTGCCACCCGAGCGCAGCTTGAGCGACCAGTTCACGCTCAGCCGTGGTTCGGTGCGCAAGGTGCTGCAGGACCTGCGCGGGCTGGGCCTGATCGAGCAGGCGGTGGGCAGCGGCACGTACGTCACGGAGAGCGCCGATGCCGTGATCCGCACGCTTCCGTCCGCACGGCCCGCGTCCCAGACCAGCCCGGCCGAACTCATGGAGGCCCGCATCACCTTCGAGCCTGCAGTGCTCGAACTGGTGGTGGCCCACGCGACTTCCGCGGACTTCGAGCGGATGGACGAGTGCTGCGAGCGGGCGGAGGCGGCGCAGACGCTCGAGGAGTTCGAGCACTGGGACGGCCTGCTGCATGAGGTGATCGCCGGCGCCACGCGCAACGGCTTCGTCAGCGGCGTCTTCAGCCTGATGAACCAGGCGCGGGCCCAGACCGAGTGGGGCGCCCTGAAGCGGCGCAGCGTCACTCCCGAGCGTCGTCAGCAGTACCAGCAGGAGCATCGCCAGCTGGTGCAGGCCATCAAGGCGCGCGACCTCGAACAGGCCCGATCCGCCGCCCTTGCGCACCTGGAGCATGTGCGCAGGAACCTGTTCGGGTCTTGAGCGGAGTCGCCAGCCGACGACACGTGCAGTCCCATACGGGCTAGAGTGGGCCGGATGCCCCTCGAAATCTGGACCATCGGCCACTCCACCCGCTCGGCGGAGGAGTTCCTGTCGTTGCTCCGGACCTACGGCATCGAGGTGCTGGCCGACGTGCGCCGCTTTCCCGGCTCGCGCAAGCACCCGCAGTTCGGTGCCGATGCGCTGGCGGCCTCGCTGCAGTCGAACGGCATCGACTACACATGGCTGCAGAAGCTCGGTGGCCGGCGCCGGCCCGACCCGGCTTCGCCCAACGTGGCGTGGCGCAACGACTCCTTCCGCGCCTACGCCGACCACCTCGCGTCACCCGAGTTCGCCGAAGGATTGGCGGAGCTGCTGCACATCGCCTCGGCGCGGCGCACCGCCATGATGTGTTCGGAGCTGGTCTGGTGGCGCTGCCACCGCGGCCTGATCTCGGACGTGCTGCTGTTCAGCGGCTTCGAGGTCACGCACATCCTCGATGCGCGCAAGACCAGCCCCCACCCGTACACGCCGCCGGCCCGCGTGCGCGACGGCGAGCTGGTCTACTCGCTGGACGGGGAGCCGCTGTCGCGGCGGGCCTGCTGCTGAACGCCGTCGCTGCCTATGCGAGGCCGCGCGCGAGATCCTTCGTCAGCTGCGCGGCCGTCACTTCGCGGCAGCCCATGGTGTTCTGCCCCGCCCACAGCGGCGAGAAATCGCTGATGCCCTGGCTCTCGGCCCTGGCCCGCAGCATGCCCATCGCGGGCGCTGCCTGCGGAAAGGCCGGCGCTGCGGCGCTGATCGGGCCGAGCTCGCGGATCACCCGGTTGACGATGCCGCGCGCCGGACGACCCGTGAAGACATTGGTGACCACCGTCGTGCGTGCCGCTTCGCTCTTCAGCGCCGCGCGGTGCAGGGCGGTGGTCGTGCACTCCGGGCACAGCAGGTAGGCGGTGCCGACCTGCGCGCCGGCCGCGCCCAGTGCCATGGCGGCCGCCACACCCTGGGCATCGGCGATGCCGCCCGCGGCGATCACCGGCACGCGCAGCGCCTGCGCCAGCTGCCGCACCAGCGCGAAGGTGCCGACCTGGGTGGCAACGCTGTCGGTCAGGAACATGCCGCGGTGGCCACCGGCTTCCAGGCCTTGCGCGATCACGGCATCGACGCCGCGCTCCTGCAGCCACAGCGCTTCTTCGAGCGTGGTGGCCGAGGACAGCACCTTCGCCCCCCAGCTGCGCACGCGCTGCAGCAGCTGCGGCGAGGGCAGGCCGAAATGGAAGCTCACCACGGGCGGGCGGAATTCCTCCAGCAGGTCGGCGGCCTCGCCGCTGAAGGGCAGGCGCCCGGGTCCACGGGGCACGGCGGCGATGTCGAGGCCGAGCTCCGTGAAATAGGGCGCGACGGCGTCATGCCACTTCGCTTCCCGCTGCGGATCGGGCTGGGGCTGCGCATGGCAGAAGAAGTTGACGTTGAAGGGCTTGTCCGTGCCCGAGCGGAGCGCTCCCAGTTCCTTGCGCAGCGCGTCCGGCGCCAGCATCGC
>JAKFEA010000351.1:0-2190 GCA_036675905.1 Acidovorax sp.
CCGGATCGGCGGTGGCGCGGCCGGCTGCGGCCCGGGCGCGGGCGGCGCCGGCTGCAGGGGGGTGATGTCGGCCTGCCCGGCAGCGCCGGTGCGAAAACGAGCAACCAGCCCCAGCAGCGAAGTGGCCTGGTCCTTCAGCGATTCGGTGGCCGCGGCCGCCTCCTCCACCAGCGAGGCGTTCTGCTGCACCACCCGCTCCATCTGCGCGACGGCGCCGTTGACCTGGCCGATGCCGGCGCTCTGCTCCTGGCTGGCGGCCGCGATCTCGGCGATCAGGCCGCTGACCTTCTGCACCGACATCACCACGCCCACCATGGTGTGGCCGGCGGCATCGACCCGGCTGGAGCCGGTCTGCACCCGCTGCTCGGAGTCGGCGATCAGCCCCTTGATCTCCTTGGCGGCGGCGGTGGTGCGGTGCGCGAGGTTGCGCACTTCGGCGGCGACGACGGCGAAGCCGCGGCCCTGCTCGCCGGCGCGCGCCGCTTCCACCGCGGCGTTGAGCGCCAGGATGTTGGTCTGGAAGGCGATGCCGTCGATCACGCCGATGATGTCGGCGATGCGGCGCGAGGCATCCAGGATGTCGTCCATGGTCCGCACCACGTCGTCGACCGCCTCGCCGCCCTTGCGCGCGGTGTCGGCGGCCTCGGCGGCCAGCTTGCTGGCCTGGCGCGCATGCTCGGCGTTGTTGGCGACCGTGGAGGTCAGCTCCTCGATCGAGCTGGCGGTCTCCTCCAGCGTGCTGGCCTGCTCCTCGGTGCGCTGCGACAGGTCCAGGTTGCCCTGGGCGATCTGCGAGCTGGTGTCGGCCACTGCGCCGGCGCCGCGGGCGACCTCGCCGACCAGCGTGCGCAGCCCGGCGACCATTTCCTCCAGCCCGAGCAGCATCTTCTGCGTCTCGCCGTGCGAGCTGACTTCCACCCGCGCGTCGAGATCGCCCCGGCTCACGCGCTCGATCACCTCGGCGGCGCCGCGGATCGACCGCAGGATGCTGCGGCGGACTTCCACCCGCACCCACAGGGCGAGCGCGCCGGACAGCACGATCACCAGCCCGATCAGGAGCGCGGCCTCGGTCGGCCCGAGGGAGAGCGATGGCCCATACAGGCCGATGCCGGCCACCACCAGCAGCGAGACGACCTGCACCGCGACCAGTGCGTTGAGCTTGGTGCCTACCGAAATGTCGGAAGCGGACATGGGGTCCCCCTTTCAGAGTTCCTGCCAGTTGCTGTCCGTCGGCGGCTCCTGCCGCATGCGGCTGGCCAGCCCGGCATAGGCGCGCGGCAGGGCCGGCTTGGGCGGCCGCACCCGGATCGGCGGCGGGGCGGCCTGGGCCGGCGCCGCCTGCGGACGCAGCGGCTCGAACGCAGCCGGGGCCGCCTGCCCCTCGCCGATCTTGAAGCGCGAGATCGACTGCAGCAGCGCGTTGGCCTGCTCCTTGAGCGACTCGGTGGCGGCGGTGGCTTCCTCGACCAGCGAGGCGTTCTGCTGCACCACCTGCTCCATCTGGGCCACGGCGGTGTTGACCTGGCCGATGCCGGAGCTCTGCTCCTGGCTGGCGGCCGCGATCTCGGCGATCAGCGCGCTGACCTGGCGCACCGAGTCGACGATCTCCTGCATGGTGCGGCCGGCGGCGTCGACCTGGCGCGTGCCGGCGTCGACCTTCTGCACCGAGTCGCCGATCAGGCCCTTGATCTCCTTGGCGGCAGCCGCGCTGCGCTGGGCCAGCCCGCGCACCTCGGAGGCCACCACCGCGAAGCCGCGGCCCTGCTCGCCGGCGCGCGCCGCTTCCACCGCGGCGTTGAGGGCCAGGATGTTGGTCTGGAAGGCGATGCCGTCGATCACGCCGATGATGTCGCCGATGCGGCGCGAGGAGCCCGCGATGTCGGTCATGGTGGCAACCACCTGCGACACCGCTTCGCCGCCCTTGCGCGCCACCTCCGACGCGCCGGCCGCCAGCTGGCTGGCCTGGCGGGCGTTGTCGGCGTTGTGGGCCACGGTGGAGGTGAGCTCCTCCATCGAGCTGGCGGTTTCCTCCAGCGTGCTGGCCTGCTCCTCGGTGCGCTGCGACAGGTCCAGGTGGCCCTGGGCGATCTGCGCGCTGGTGTCGGCCACCGTGCGGGCGCTGCGCTGCACCTCGCTGGTGAGCGTGCGCAGCTTGGCCGTCATGTCCTCCAGCGCCGCCGCCAGCTTGCG
>JAKFEA010000352.1:0-23991 GCA_036675905.1 Acidovorax sp.
CGGCGGCGACGAAAACGAGCAGCAGGCGATGTTGGCGAGACGGGATCATCGTTGCATGGTCGCGCTGACTCCGGCGGCGCGGTGTAGGAGCGCAGCCACCCTGGCGTGATTCAGTCGGCCAGGCTCCCTCTCGACCAAGCCTGACCACAGGTTTGAGTTCCTACCTATTTTGGGTAGGATCCCACCTGATTTGGGTATGAACGCCACCGCTTCCCCCTCCAACCTCGCCGACGCGCTTTTCCCGCGCGTGCGCCAGCGCGTGCTCGCCATCCTGTTCGGCAATCCGGATCGCAGCTTCTTTCTCGGTGAAGTGGTGGCAATGGCGCAGTCCGGCACGGGCGCCGTTCAGCGTGAGCTGGCCTCCATGGCGCAGGCAGGCCTGCTGACCATCAGGGCGCAAGGCAATCAGAAGCACTATCAGGCGAACGCGCAGGCTCCCGTCTTCAACGAGCTGCGTGGTTTGGTCCTGAAGACGTCCGGCGCCGTCGACGTCCTGCGCGCGTACCTGGCTCCGCTTGCCAGCCAGATCACCTGCGCATTCGTGTACGGCTCCGTGGCCCGGCAGGATGACACGGCTGACAGTGATGTCGACTTGCTCATCCTCAGCCAGTCGCTCGGGTATGGCGAGACATTCAGCGCCTTGGAAGCCGCAGGGCAGCAACTGGCCCGCAAGGTCAATCCGACGATCTACACGCCGCAAGAGTGGCACAAGCGCCTTCAACAGAAGAACGCCTTCGTGGCCAAGGTGCAGAAGCAACCCAAACTGTGGCTGATCGGATCGGAGGACGCACTGCATGGCTGACGCACTGGCCAATCTGGCCGGCCCCGGCAAACCGCTGCGTGCCGAGCCAGCCGACCCCCAGGAGATCGAGGGCTTGCTGCGGACGGGCACTGCGCGTCTGCACGATGCGTGCATTGAAACGCTCGCGATCGAGAGCCGCTTCGACCTGGCCTACAACGCCGCGCACGCCCTGTGCCTTGCGGCCCTGCGGCGCAAGGGATACCGGCCCGCCCACCGCTACATCGTTTTCCAGGTGCTGCCGCACACATTGGCTCTCGGGCCCGAAGTCTGGCGTGTTCTGGACAAGGCGCACAACGTGCGCAATGTCGGCGAGTACGAGGGGCTGCTAGACGTTGATGAGCGCCTCTTGTCCGACCTGATCCAGGCTGCCAAGGCAGTTGCAGAGAAGCTCTGAGCGGATGATGGGCGGTCGGTTTCCGTCTCGGCGATCGCGAGGCCATCATGACTGTTGGTGAACAACGTCACCGCATGAACGACACTCGGAGCAAGTGACATTCCCATAGACGAACAACAGGAGCCCCCCATGGCCAAAGGCCAGCTGCACAGCAAGAAGATGGTGAAGAAACCGAAGAAGGACACCTCGCCTCCGAAGGACGGCGGCGGCAGCACTTCGGACCGACCGTTGCCCCCGACCACCACGGTCATGCCCAAGGGCAAGCTGAAGAACAAGCAATAGCGGGGCCGCGCGGCGGCGGCTTCCGACCCCAGCGCCTGGCCGGTCGTGTGGAATGATCGGCGCATGCCCTCGCCCGCGCCGACTGCGTTCTCCACGCTCGCCCTTTCTCCCGCCACCCTCGCCAACCTCCAGCGCCTCGGCTACGCCGGGATGACGCCGATCCAGGCGGCGGCGCTGCCACCGGCCCTGCTGGGCAAGGACCTGATCGCCCAGGCCAAGACCGGCAGCGGCAAGACCGCCGCTTTCGCGCTCACGCTGCTGGCCAAGCTCAGCCAGTCCGCAGCCGCCTCGAAGCCATCTCGCCGCTTCGCGGTGCAGTCGCTGGTGCTGTGCCCCACGCGCGAACTGGCCGACCAGGTGACGGCCGAGGTGCGCCGCCTGGCGCGCGCCGAAGACAACGTGAAGGTGGTCACGCTGTGCGGCGGCGTGCCGCTGCGCGGCCAACTGGCGACGCTGGAGCACGGCGCGCACGTCGTGGTGGGCACGCCCGGTCGCGTGATGGACCACCTGGACCGCGGCAGCCTGCAGCTCGACGCGCTCGACACGCTGGTGCTGGACGAGGCGGATCGCATGCTGGACATGGGCTTCTTCGACGACATCGCCAAGGTCGCCAGCCGGTGCCCCGCGCAGCGACAGACGCTGCTGTTCTCGGCGACGTACCCGGAAGGCATCGCCAAGCTCGCTGCCCGCTTCCTGTGCGATCCGGTGACGGTCAAGGTCGAGGCCCAGCACACCGGGGCTTTCATCGAGCAGCGCTGGTACGAGGTCACCGAAAGCGAGCGCATACCGGCCGTCAGCCGGCTGCTGGACCATTTCCGGCCGGCCAGCACCCTCGCGTTCTGCAACACCAAGGCGCGCTGCCGCGAGGTGGCGGCAGCGCTGCAGTCGCAGGGTTTCTCGGCGCTGGCGCTGTTCGGCGAACTGGAGCAGCGCGAGCGCGACCAGGTGCTGGTGCGCTTCGCCAACCGCAGTTGCTCGGTGCTGGTGGCCACCGACGTGGCCGCCCGCGGCCTGGACATCGCCAGCCTGGCCTGCGTGCTGAACGTCGACGTGACGCCCGACCCCGAGGTGCACATCCACCGCATCGGCCGCACCGGCCGCGCCGGCGAGAGCGGACTGGCGCTCAGCCTGGCCAGCCTGGACGAGATGGGAGCGGTCGGCCGCATCGAATTGCTGCAGGCGCAGGAGAGCCAGTGGCACCCGTTGGCCGAACTCACGCCGGCGGGCGGCGGGCCGCTGGTGCCGCCCATGGCCACGCTGCACCTGCAGGGCGGCCGCAAGGAGAAGATCCGCCCCGGCGACGTGCTGGGCGCGCTGACCAAGGACCTGGGCTACACCCGCGAGCAGGTGGGCAAGATCGACGTCAACGAGTTCTCCACCTACGTGGCGGTGGAGCGCGGTATCGCCCGGCAGGTGGCGGCGCGGCTGAACGCGGGCCGCGTGAAGGGCCGCAGCGTGAAGGTGCGCGTGCTCGACGACAGCGACGACGGTGGGTGGGCATGAACGCGCTCGACGTCGATTAGCGACTCACGAAAGGCCCGCCCCATGCCCTACGAACTGCACTACTGGCCCACCATCCAGGGACGCGGCGAATTCGTTCGCCTGGCGCTCGAAGCGGCGGGCGCGGCCTACGTCGATGTCGCGCGCGAGGAAGGCGGCATGGAAGTGATGGAGCACTACCTGGGCTCGCCCGAAGTGCGGCGGCCGCCGTTCGCGCCGCCCTTCCTGGTGGACGGCAAGGTGGTGGTGGCGCAGACCGCGGCGATCCTGCTCTATCTGGGTCCGAAGCTGGGACTGGTGGGCAAGAGCGAAGCCGACGCGTTGTGGACGCACCAGATCCAGCTGACGATCGCCGACTTCGTGGCGGAGGTGCACGATACGCATCACCCGATCGCAGTCGGGCAGTACTACGAGGACCAGCAAGCGGAGGCGCAAAGCCGTGCGGCCGAATTCCGCAGGAGCCGCCTGCCCAAGTTCATGGGCTGGTTCGAGGCGGTGCTGGAGCGCAATCCGCGCAACGAGGGTGCCGTGATGCCGCACCTGGTGGGTGGCCGGCTCAGTTATGCGGACCTGTCGCTGTTCCAGGTGGTGGACGGGTTGCAGTATGCGTTTCCGAAGGCGACCCGGCGCGTGCTGAAGAAGGCGCCGTTGGTGGCTGCGCTGCATGCAGGCGTGGGCTCGCATCGCAGGCTGCGTGCGTATCTGGCGAGCGAGCGGAGGATCGCGTTCAACGAGCAGGGGATCTTTCGGCGGTATCGGGAGCTGGATGGGTAGGAACTGAAGCCTGCGTGCGATCGCCGCTTGCCCCCACCCCAGCCCTCCCCCAGAGGGGGAGGGAGGAAAACCGGCCATCAGTCCGCTTCCGCGAACGCCTTCAGTTTGGCCAGCGCCGTTTCCCACTGCTGTCCGATCACCTCCAGCGTCCGGCGCGCTTCTTCCAGCTGCGTGGGATCGAACTGCCACAGCCGCTCGCGGCCGATCTTCAGGTCCTTGACCAGGCCGGCGTCGGCCAGCACCTGCAGGTGCTTGGTGACGGCCTGCCGGCTGATGTCGGTGTTGGCGGTGAGCTGGGCGATGGAAAAAGCGCCGCCGGCGCACAGCAAGGCGACCAGGCGCAGGCGCGTCGCGTCGCCCAGGGCGAAGAACACCTGGGCGAGTCGTGAGGGCGGCGCGGCGGTATTGGCAGGGTCAGCGCTGGGCTTCGGCATGGCGGCGGATGTTCTCCAGTTGCGCGTCCCAGCCGCGCGAGTTCATGCGGAAGGCTTCCAGCCGGCGGTGCGGCGGCACCTTGTCGAAGCCGGACTCCACGGTCTTGACCAGCGTGGCGTTGTCGGGCGCGTCCTGCAGCGTCCAGGTCACCAGCGTGGGCTCCTCGCCGCCGTAGTCCGCCTTCGGGTCGACCGCGTACGGGTGCCAGCGCCAGGACATGCGGTCCTGCGGCTCCATGCGCTCGATCTTCACGTCGAACAGGATGTGCGTGAAACCCTCGATGGTGATCGGCCCGCGCGCGACCTGCCCGGGCGCAAAGGTTTGCCCCTTCAGGTCGGCGCCGAACCAGCCGCCAAAGGCCTCGGCGTCCGAGATCAGGCGCCACACCTTGGCGCGCGGCGCGTTGATGAGGATGCTGCGCTCGATGCGGTCGCTGGCCTGCGTGGTGGCAGTCGGGTCGGCGCTGGCCAGTCGTTGGCGGTACTGGGTCATTCGGATCTCCTGGTGGGTGGGTGAAACGAAACGGCAACCGATTCGTTGCATGAATTCTGCGCCGGATTTTTGCGTCGCGCAACCGATTGGTTGCTTTTCGAGACAAAACCGCCCCGGCATCACAGGCACAACCCTGCTCCGCTGTCTGCGACCAATTGCAGCCGCCGCGACATATGCACGGGCCTGGCTGGCGCGCGCAACGCCTTGCGCGCCATTGGCGGGGATGCGGCCATGGAGCGGGAGGGGGCCACCTGCCAGCCCAGCCGGATCGTTTCTAATACGGGCCCCGCAGGCAGGCCGCCGCCTCGAGCCGCGGGCGAGCCGGGCTCCGGCTCCTCGGGCTTTCCGGCCCCACCGCAAGGGCACGCGCCCACCTGGATCAACCACAAGGACCTGCATCGCACCCGCCAGGTGCAGAGGATCGTTTTCTTGCACAGCACGTTCGGCACTTCGCGGCTCGTCCGCCTGCTCGGCCCCTGGTCGCCCGTGGAGGCGGACCGGTCCGGCATGGACTTCGCCGAGCGCACCAGCCTGTGGGTGGGTCCGCTCGAGGCGATCCGGCTGCAGGCGGCGCACCAGCCCGTGCGAACGCCGGCCGCGACGGACCGCAAGGCTGCGATCGGTCGCGCGGCCACGACCAGATCCCTGGAAGAGGACCTCCAGCGCGTGCACGGCGTGCTGGCCCGCGCCATCGCGCAGGATCCCCTCGCCCTCGCCAACCTGAAGCCGGGCGACCCGGACTTCAGCTACACGCCCTTTCGCCAGCGCCACCTGGAACTGCAACGCCAGATGGAGCAGATGACCTCGGCCCTGCGCGACCACCTGCGGCAGGCCATCGGTCGCGCGTCGCCGCGGCTGCGGCAACTGGCCGAGCTGGACGCGGCGCTGGAGCAAGTGCTTGCGGTGCGCGAGCAGAAGCTGCTGCCTACCACCGCCGGCTTGCTGGAGCGTCGCTTCCATCAGTTGCGTCGCGCGCACCAGCAGGAGCAAGCGGCGGCCGGACAGCCCGACGACCCATCCGCCGGGCAACTGCCCGGCGACTGGCTGCACGCCTTCGGCCAGGACTGGCGCAACGCCCTCCTCGCGGAGCTGGACCTGCGCCTCGAGCCCGCGACGGGCCTGCTGGACGCGCTGCGCAACGAACACCCCCACCAAGCATGAGCCATCGAGTCTTCACCCTCGCTTTCTTCCTCGGCCTGCTCGCCCTCGGCTGGGTCGCAACCGGCTTCGTCGGCACCAGCGGGCTGGCACTGGCCATGACCGCCGTGATCGCGGCCGCCTACCTGTTCGGCGCCAACGAGTTGCGGCAGTTCCGCACCGCCACCGGCTCGCTGCGCGCCGCACTCGACGACCTGTCCGAGCCGCCCGCCGCCTTGTCCGACTGGCTGGAGCGCGTGCCGCCGGCGCTGCGCCACGCGGTGCGCCTGCGCGTCGAAGGCGAACGCGGCGCCCTTCCCGGCCCGGCACTCACGCCCTACCTGGTGGGACTGCTGGTGATGCTGGGCATGCTGGGCACCTTCCTGGGCATGGTGGTCACTTTCAAGGGCGCGGTGCTTGCGCTGCAAGGTTCCACCGACGTGCAGGCCATCCGCGCGGCGCTGGCCGAGCCGATCAAGGGCCTGAGCCTGTCGTTCGGCACTTCGGTGGCCGGCGTGGCCGCGTCGGCGTTGCTGGGGCTGATGTCGGCGATCGCGCGGCGCGAGCGGCTGGACGTCGCGCGCCTGCTGGACGCCAAGGCGGCCGGCGCGCTGCTGCCGTTCTCGCTGGCGCACCAGCGGCAGGAAACCTTGCGAGCGATGCAATCACAGGCGCGCGCACTGCCGGAGGTGGCCGAGTCGCTGCACGCGATGATGGAGCGCATCGAGCGCCGCAGCGAGCAGCTCGATGCGCAGTTGCTGGATCGGCAAGCGCAGTTGCAGCGCGAAGTGACGGCTGCCTACACCGAACTGGCGCGCAGTGTGGCCACGTCGCTGCAGCAGAACCTGGCCGCCAGCGCGCAGGCGACCGGCGAGACCATCCGGCCGATCGTGCAATCGGCGATGGTGCAACTGGTGCAGGAATCGCAAGGCCTGCAGCAGCGCCTGGGCGATGTCTCGCAGGCCCAGGCGGACGCCCTCGCCCGCCAGTTCACGGCGGCCGAGCAAGGGCATGGCGAACGCCTGGACGCCCTGGCTTCGCTGTGGCGCAAGGAATTGGCCGCGCTGCGGCAGGAGGAAGGCCAGCGGGGCGACGCGGCGGTCCGGCGGCTGTCCGAGCTGCAGGGCGCGGTCACGCAGCACCTGGCCACCCTGGGTGCTGCACTGGAAGCGCCGCTCACGCGGCTGCTGCAGACCGCGGTGGAGGTGCCGCAGGCCGCGGCCGGCGTGATCACGCAGCTGCGCGAGGAGATGAGCCGCGTGGCCGAGCGCGACAACCTCGGGCTGCAGGAGCGCACCGTGCTGCTGGAGCGGCTGGGCGCGCTGCTGCAGTCGCTGGAGCAGGCCTCGGGCGAGCAGCGCACCGCCATCGATTCGCTGGTCGGCGCCGCGTCGTCGGTGCTGGAGCAGGCTCACGCGCGCTTCGGCCAGGCGCTGGACGCGCAGTCCGGCCAGGCCGCCGACGTGGCAGCGCACGTCAGCGCCGGCGCGCTGCAGCTGGCCGGCGTGGCGGAGTCCTTCGGCGACAGCGTGCGGCACTTCCAGGCCAGCCACGACAAGCTCACCGATACGCTGCAGCGGGTGGAAGCGTCGCTGCAGAAGTCCACCGCGCGCAGCGACGAGCAACTGGCCTACTACGTGGCGCAGGCGCGCGAGGTCATCGACCTGAGCATCGCCTCGCAGCAGGGGCTGGTGGACAGCCTGCGCCAGCTGCAGGGCAAGGCCCGGCCGGCGACACTCGCGGAGGAAAGCGCGTCGTGATCGGACTCGACGACGGCGACTCCGCCACGCAGGAGGTCGCGCCCGCCTGGACGGTGTTCGCCGACCTGATGTCGGGGCTGCTGGGCGCGTTCGTGCTGGTGCTGATCGGCGTGCTGGTGGGCCAGATGGACCTGGCGGCCAGCCTGGAAGCCGAGATCGACAAGCGCCGCATCGAGGAGCAGCGCCGAATCGCACTGGAGAAGGCGCTGGCCATTCCGCTGGCCACCGGCCGCATCACGGTGGACAACGGCCGCATCGGCATCAGTGGCAGCGTGCTGTTCGCGCTGGGCTCGGACCAGCTGCGGCCCGAGGGGCGGCAACTGCTCAGGAGCCTGGTGCATCCACTGCGCGTGTACCTGGGCGAGCGCCAGGAGCTGCTGATGGTCAGCGGCTTCACCGACGACACGCCGGTGTCGGAGGGCAGCCGCCGCTACGAAGACAACCTGGAGCTGTCGGCGCAACGCGCGCTGACGGTGATGCGCGCATTGATCGAGGACGGCATGCCGCGCTCGCAGGTGTTCGCGGCGGCGTTCGGGGCCGAGCAGCCGGTGGCCTCCAACGCGGATGAGAAGGGGCGCTCACTGAACCGGCGCGTGGAGATGGCGCCGGTGCCGCGGGCGGGCAGTGCGAAGGCGCCTGGCGCCGGCGCCAAGCCGGCGAGTCCCCATGGGTGATGCTGCGGCAGCGCCAGCCGACTCGCCGCGGACGCTGGCGGAACTGAACGCCTACATCCGCCGTGTCACCGCCTCGCGCCTGGAGCCCGGCGCGCTATCGGAAACCGGTGCACCGGATGAACTCGCGAGCGTGCGACGGTTTCGCCAGTCCTGGGATCGCAACCGCACGCTGGACCAGCTGCAGCACGCGGTGTCGCGCACCCCGGCCAACGCCGGCCCGCTCAACTCGCATGCACTGGTGCTGCGCTCGCTCGAGCGAATGGGCGAGTTGTCGCCGGACTACCTGCGCCGCTTCATCGTGCAGGTCGAGACGCTGCAATGGCTGGAACGCGCCACCGAGCAGTACCCGCGCGAGCGGATCGGCGAAGCGAAGAAGGTTGCGCGCGGGCGGCGGAAGAAATAGCGAAGAATTGGGGTCAGATACGCATTTCGCCCACCCCTTCCCAGGAAAACACCATGGTCCTCCTCGAGTTCGCGATGTCGCCCACCACCAGCGGCGGCGAAAGCCTCAGCCCGTATGTCGCCCGCATCCTGGACATCATCGACAAGAGCGGCATCGCCTACCAGCTCACCGCCATGGGCACCCTCCTCGAGGGCGACTGGGACGAGGTGATGGCGGTGGTCGGCGCCTGCTTCCACGCGCTGCGGGCCGACTGCCCGCGTATCGGGATGAACCTGAAGATGGACTACCGCGCCGGCGACGAGTCGCGGCTGCGCAGCAAGATCGACGCGGTGGAAAAAAAGCTCGGTCGCAAGCTGCGGACCTGAAGGTCAGCCCGCCTGCTCGCCGCCGCCCACCATCCAGGGGGTGCCGAACCGGTCGGTGCACATCCCGAACGCCTCGGTCCAGAAGGTCTTGCCCATGGGCATGATCACCGAGCCGCCGGCGGACAGGGTGTCGAACACCCGCTTGGCCTCCTGCGCGGTCGGGTAGTTCAGCGCCAGGCTGAACCCTCCCATCGGCTTGTGCTGGCCGGCCGGCGAGTCCGAGGCCATCAGCCGGCGATCACCGTCCAGCACCAGCGAGGCGTGCATGATCCGGTCGGCCGAGCCGGGCGGGCACTGGTCGGGCTGGGGCGACTGCGCATAGGTCAGGAAGGTCTCCATGCGCCCGCCGAGCGTCTGCTCGTAGAAGCGCATCGCTTGTGCGCACTGGCCGTCGAAGAAGATGTAGCTGTCGAGACTGGGCATCGCGGTTCTCCTGCTCGTTGGAAAGGGCTGGGCGGTCGCGGCAATTCGCGCGCCCGCCTGAAGACTCGACGAACGGGCCGCCGCGAAATCGACAGGGTAGCTGGGGGCGGCTCGCGATGGCGTGCGCGACTATCCGGATCCGGCCGTTTGCGCCACGCCGGAGCTGCGGCTGCGCCATTGGCCTGGCGCACAGCCGTACGTGCTCTTGAAGGCGCGAGTGAAGGAAGCCTGCGACTCGTAGCCGACCGCTTCCGCCACCTGGATCAGCTGGGCACTTCCATTGCACAGCATGCGCGCAGCCATGGCCAGCCGCCAACGCTTCAGGTATTGCATGGGCGACACGCCGATCAGTGTCGAAAAGCGTTCGGCCAGGACGCTGCGCGATGCATGGACCGCGCTCGCCAGTGATTCCACGCTCCAGTCGTGGGCAGGGCGTTCGTGCATCAAGGCCAGGCAATGCCCGACCAACGGATCGCGCAGACCCGCGAGCCAGCCGCTGTGCTGCGGGGGCAGTGCCTCCAGGTAGCCGCGCACTGCTTCCACGAACAGCGACTCGGCAACCTTGGCTGCCACCACCGATGAACCCGGCTGCTGCGCGGCGACTTCCGCCAGGGCATAGCGCAGCGACTGCTCCAGCCAGGCCGCGGAGGGGCGCCTCCCCACCGATGAGCGGAACAGGCGCGGCAGGCTGGCGAGCAGCGGGTTGGGTACGTCGCGCTCGTAGGCGAACCAGCCGCAGACCAGCAGCGTGCTGTCGCCGCTGCCGCCATAGCGCACCGGGGCCACGCAGGGGATGTCCAGGGACACGACGTGCTGCAGGTCCACCGGGGCATGGCGCAGGCCGCTGCCGATCAGGTGCGAGTCGCCGCAAGGCAAGGTAGCCACGTCGCCGGCGCGCAGTTCGACGGGCTCGCCCTCGGGCAACCGGATCCAGCAGCGTCCGTCGAGCACCATGTGCAGGATGGCCAGCCGACTGGCTCCCGGGCACAGCACGGGAGCCATCTGCACGGCTTCCGGCGCCATCACGCACCAGGGCTCCCGGAACTCGCCGTGCAGGAACAGCGCGCCTTCCAGGCGGATCAGCCGAAGCACCTCGGACAAAGCGTCCATCGCCACCTCCGGTTCGTGCCGCACCGCCGGCGTTTCCATCAAGAGCCGCGGAGGATTGGAATGCCTTGCCGCGGGACCGGGCCGGATGATCGGACGCCGTCGGATTATCGACGGCACTTTCAAGGAGCGTGCATGAATCCGGAGACCCGAGAACTCGTCGTGCTGATGACGCGCGGCGCTGACCATGAACTGTCGTCCGTTGCTTTCACCATCGCCTGTGGCGGCATCACCGCCGGGCTGAAGGTCACCGCTTTCCTCACCAGCTCGGCGGTGGACCTGGTGCGCCGCAAGGGAGTCGAGATGACGCACGTGCCGCCGCTCGATCCGCTCAAGGCGCTGATCGAGGACTTCATGGGCCGCGGCGGCACCGTCGTGGCCTGCCCGCCCTGCGTGAAGGCGCGCGGCTACTCGCAGGAAGACTTCATCGAGGGCGTGCAGATCGCCGGCGCCAGCGTGATCCACGAGAAGCTCAAGGCCGGCGCGGCCAGCTTGAGTTTCTAGGGCGCGCGCCCCGGAATCTCAGCTTCGCCTCCACGGTGGGCGCGCGAGTCCTCCGGCGCCTGCTCGCGCTCGGCCATGCCGCAGTCGACCAGGCCCCGGAAGAAGGAAGTAGCCGACCAGCCGGCCGCCGCAGCGCGGGATGATGCGGCCCCACTGCCGGGCGTACTCGGCGAAGGCGTCGATCTGGAACGGGTCGATCTGGTAGCGAATGAAACAGGTGAGGGTCACGGCTTGTGCGGAGGGATGCAAGGCCGCCATCGTGCGTGGCAAGTGCGGTCCGATGCTTCGCCGCGGAACCAAGCATCGACGGCGTCGATGCTGCACACTCGAATGCATGAACACCAACCAGGTCGCCCGGATTGCCGCGCTGGTCGGCGAGCCGGCGCGCACCGGCATGCTGGTGGCGCTGATGGACGGCCGGGCGCTGACGGCGCATGAGCTGGCCAGCGCCGGCCGCATCACGCCGGCCACCGCCAGCCGCCACCTGTCGCTGATGGTCGACGCCGGGCTGCTGCGGGTGGAGCGGCAAGGCCGCCACCGCTATCACCGCCTGGCCACCCCCGAGGTGGCGCGCCTGCTGGAGAGCATCATGCAGCTCGCGGCGCAGTCCCAGGCCGCGCCTCGCCGCGTGGTCACGGGTCCGCGCGACACCGCCCTGCGCCTGGCACGCACCTGCTACGACCACCTGGCCGGAGGCATCGCGGTGGCCATTGCCGACCGGCTGGTGGAGGACGGCGCGGTGGTGATCGAAGACGACACGGCCGCGCTCACCGACCGCGCCACCGGCGTGCTGCAGCGGCTGGGGCTGCCGAGCGGAGCACTGCACGCCGAAGGCCGCAGCGCCCGCCCGCCGTGCCGGCCCTGCCTCGATTGGGGCGAGCGCAAGATGCACCTGGCCGGACGTTTCGGCGCCCTGCTGTGCTCGCATTGCCTGGAGCAAGGCTGGCTGCGGCGCAAGGCCGATTCGCGCGCGCTGGATCTGACGCCAGCCGGCGCCGTTGCGTTCCGCCATTGGCTCGGTGAGGAACGCTGGCGGATGTTGAGCGCCGGAGCGCCAACGAGGGAATGAGAGGTGTCTTTCTCCCTCCCCCTCTGGGGGAGGCTGGGGTGGGGGCACGCACGCCGCCGAACCGCAGCGCGTGCCCCCCTCCCAACCTCCCCCCAGAGGGGGGAGGAGAAAAACGGGTCAGCGCCGCCCGCCCACCATGGCCATCACCTTGCCCACATCCAGTGTGCGTGCCTGCTGCTGCATCTGCGGCAGGTAGCGCGTCTGCAGGCCCTGCGCTTCGCTGGCGATGCCGGCATAGGCCTCCTTGAGCATCTGCGAGGACAGGGTGCGGCCACCGGCGTAGTAGCGCCGCGCGACGTGGCCCAGCGCGTAGGTCGCAGCGAAGCTCATGCCGGAACTCACCGCCTGCCGCCCCACGCCCCGCAGCAGCCCGCCACCGACCCGCCCGAGCAAGCCGCCCAGCAGCTTGCGGCCGGCCTGCTCCAGGTACTGCGAGGTCAGCCCTACGCCCACCGTCGCCAGGAAATCCTTGACGTGCCCCTGGTCCAGCTCGTAGCCGTACGACTGCCCGATGCGATAGACCAGCCGCATCTGCAGCGGAATGATCGCCAGCGTCGACAGCGACTCGGGCAGCAGCTCCAGCGCGCCGTTGGTGATGGCGGCATTGAGGATCATCTGGTCGAGTTCGGCGTCCGGCAGCGTGGAAGGGCGCCCGCCCGCCGGCTGCACGGGCGACGGCGCGGCGCGCACGCCGGCGTCGGGCATGGGACCTTCGAGCGGCGCTGCCGCCAGCGCCTGTGCGTCGTCGGTGAACTGCTGTGCGCTGGCGTCGTCGAGCCCCAGCGACGAACGCAGTTCCGCCAGGAACCGCTCCTCGGGCACCGACTGCACGCCGTCGGCATCGCACACGCACACCGCCATCTCGTAGGCGAGCTGGCGCGCATCCGGCGACCCGAGGGCGCCGGCCGCCTGGGCAAGGTCCACCCGCTTCATCAGCACGTCCTGCACCAGCGTGGGCAGGTGTACCGCGTCGGCGTGCGCCAGCCCGTCGGCGATGCGCTTGACCTCCTCCCGCTCGCGGTCGTGCTTGCCGCCATCGGCAAACGCCGCCATCAGGCTGAGCGTGACGATGGCTTGGGTGTCGGAAGGGCTCATGCGCAGGCACTCCTGGAAAAAGACCGTTGGGTCCCCGGCCGCGCCTGCGGTTCCCGCGAGTCCTATCCCGGCACCGGCATCGTGAACCAGAAGGTCGCCCCGAGGCCGGGCCTGGCTTCGGCCCACACCCGTCCCCCCTGCCGATTCACGGCACGGGCCACGGTGGCCAGGCCCACGCCCGTGCCGGGGAATTCGTCCTGCCGGTGCAGGCGCTGGAAGGTGCCGAACAGCTTGCCGGCGTGGGCCATGTCGAAGCCCGCGCCGTTGTCGCGCACGAAGAACTCGCCGGGGCCGGACGCGCCGAACACGATTTCGGCCGGGGCCGCGCCGGAACTGAACTTCCAGGCATTGCCCAGCAGGTTTTCCATCACCGAGTGCATCAGCCGCACGTCGCCCAGCACCACCAGGCCCGGCTCCACCCGCCAGCGCACGTCGCGCTCGGGCGCTTCGGACTTCATCCGCTGCAGGATCTCCGTGGCCAGGCTGCTCAGGTCGACCCGGCCACGCACGATCTCGGCCTGCGACACGCGCGCCAACGACAGCAGCCCCTGCACCAGCTGCACCATCTCCTCGGCATTGGCGCGGATGCGCTGCAGGAAGTGCGCGGCCCGCGTGCCCTCCAGCCCGGGCCCCAGCTCCTGCTGCAGCAGCTGCGCGAAGGCGCCGATGCGCTGCAGCGGCGACTGCAGGTCGTGCGAGACGGAGTACGAGAACGCCTGCAGCTGTTCGTTGGCCAAGCGCAGCGCGGCCTCCTGCGCCATCAGGTCGGTGATGTCGGTGTCCACGCCAACCCAGAAGTCGATCTGCCCATCGTCCCCGCGGACCGGGCTGGCCCGGTAGGTGGTGGTGTGCCAGCTGCCGTCGCGCGCCCGGATGCGCCGGGTGCCCTGGAAGGTCGAGCCATCCTGGCGGCACTGCTCCCAGCGCCTGCCCATCTCGGCCAGGTCGTCGGGGTGGATCAGCTGCTGCCAGTCGTTGCCCAGCCAGTTCGGCGGCGCGCCACCCACCAGGTCGTACCAGGCCTGGCTGATGTAGGTGGTGCGGCTCTTGCTGTCCACGGTCCAGATCGGCAGCGGCGCCTGTTGGGCCAGCGTGCGGAACAGCGCCTCCTGCTGCTGCAGCTCGCGCGTGCGCTGCTCGATGCGGTCTTCCAGGTTGGTGTTGAGTTCGCGCACCTGCTCGAGCAGATGCATCACGCGCGTGACGTCCTGCACCGCGCCTTGCACGCGCACGATGGCGCCGGTGGCATCGTGCACCGGCTGGCCGATCGCGCGCAACCAGATCCGGCGGCCGGTGGGCGTGGCCACCTCGCCTTCGCTCTCGAAATTGGCGCCCTCCTGGAGAGTGCGGGCCAAGGCCGAAGCGATGCCCTTGCGCGTCGCCGGCGATACCGACTCGAGCAGTTCGTCCAGCGTGCGGGGGTTCCGGTCGCCGAACTCCAGCACGTCGCGGGCCGCCTCGGACCAGTCGACGCGGCCGGTGGCCACGTCCAGCTCCCAGCCACCCATGCGCGCAAGATGGCCTGCCATGCGCAGCATCTTGGCCTGGCGTTCGAGCTGGGCCTGCGCCATCTTCAGTTCGTGCACGTCGGTGGAGGTGCCGTACCAGGACACGATCTCGCCGCGCGAGTCGTGGTTGGGAACGGCGCGCACCAGCTGCCAGCGGTAGCTGCCGTCGGCGTGGCGCAGGCGCATCTCCACTTCGACGGGCATGTCCATCCGGGCCCGGTCGGTTTTCTCCCGGGCGACACGGCGGGTGTCTTCGGGGTGGGCCAGTTCCTCCCAGCCGACCCCGATCACCGCGTCCCCGGGCTGGCCGGTCGCGGCGGTCCAGCGTTCGTTGACGAATTCCACGGTGCCATTGGCGTCGGTGATGAACACGATCTGCGGCATGGCCTGGGCCAGTTCGCCGAAGCGCTGCTCCATGTGCCGGCGGCGCCGGGCCTGTCGTTGCAGCTGCCAGCCCAGCAGCGCCGCGGCGGCCACTGCAATCGCCCAGACACCGCCGGTCAGCCAGGCGAAACGGCGCCAGTCGGCCAGCAGCTGCGGCACCGAGGCGCCGGAGATGACGACCAGCTGCGGATAGTCCTGCAGTGTGCGGTAGGCCATCACCCGGTCGATGGCGTCCAGCACGCTGCGCGCGCGGAACGCGCCGCCGGGCGACGCCGGCAGGTGCCGGGTGAAGAACGGCAGGTGCGAGAAATCGCGGCCGACCGCGTCCCCATCGGCCGGGCTGCGGATCATGAGCTCGCCCTCGCGATGGAACAGGGCGACCACGCCTTGGGTGCCCAGGTCCAGGTCGCGCCAAGCCGACTGGAAATAGGGCGGCTCGATGGCGGCCGCGATCACCCAGCGCAGCCGGCCGGTCCGCTCGCGCGCGGCCCGCGAAGCCACCACGATCCCCTTGCCGGTCACGCGGCTGCGCACGACGTGGCCGACGTGGAAGTCCGAGGCCGGGTGCTCCAGGTGGAACCGGAAGTACTCGCGGTCCTGCACCGAGAATTCGGCGCTGCCCTGCATCGACCAGAACAGGATGCGGCCCTGCGGGTCCACCACCCAGAGGTTGCGCACGAAGGGCAGGCCATCGATCTGCGCGCCCAGCATCCCGCGCACCGCCTCCGGGTCCAGCGGGCCCGACGCTTCCATCAGGCGCAGCTCATGGGCGGCCAGCTGCATGCGCACGTCCAGGGCCTGCAGGTTGCGGGTGGTCTGCTCGGCGATCACGTGGACCATGGCCTGGGTGAGGGCTTCGCCCGAGCGCAGCGCCTCGGCCCGGAAGAACGCCAGCGCCATGGCCACCAGGGCCCCGGTGACCAGGGCGAATGCAGCCACCGACCACAGGATGCGGGGCCGCCAGGGCCGAGTCGGTCCCATCATCGGTGTCGAAACGGTCGGCCCGAAATCGGCCGCCTTGCGCCGCAGCATCCGCATCCCTGTATTGTTGTGCCTCGAGGCCTTGCCGGGCGGATGATGCGCCCGGCCCGGCCCCGGGCGCAAACGCGCGGGGCTGCGTGTAAGGAATACGACAAGGCTTTTGCCGCAAAGTCCGGCCGCGCGCATACTCGCGCTCGACATTCGATGCGCCGGCCAGGCGCGCTCCCGCGGAGGGTTTTCATGGGCTTGATGGATCGGCTGCTCGGCAAGGGCGGCGCCGGCGCCACGCGCGCGGCGGCCGCAGCGGCGGCTGCGCAGGGGCCGCAATCGACGCTGGGCTCGCCGCAGACGGTCCGCAAGGAGGTGGCGCGGCTCGCGGTGCGCGAAGCGCTGCTGCACAGCGGCGTTCCCCCGCAGTGGATCCGCGCCGAGCCGCTGACCACCGCCGCGCCCGGGCGCGATGCCGGGGTGCATGTGCGACTGGTCGTGCAGCACTGGGACGCGCGCCTGATGCTGTACGCATTGGCGCTACAGGACGCGATCGAGAAGCGCATCCTGGCGCTGGACCCCGAGGCCGAGCACTGGCTGATGGGCCTGTCCTGGCAATTCGCGCTGGACGACGTGTCCAGCTGCCCGGCGCTGCCGCACCCGGGCAGCTGGACGTCCGCCCCCACCGAAGCGCCGGCTGTCTCCGCAGCCGACCGGCAGGATCCGGGTGCGCAGGCCGCGTCCACCACCCCCGGGCACGAACAGCCGGGTGGCCGCGAGAAGCGGGCCGAGCTCGAGCGCCTGCTCAGCGCCCGCGACGCGCAGTTCGGCGCCGACGAGGAAGGCGGCGACGGCTTCGGCAAGACCCAGCCCATGCCCTTTGAGAAGACGCAGCCGATCACCGCGCTCGACAAGGCCCAGGTGCATTCGTTCGAGAAGACCCAGGTGATGGAGCGCGGGCAGGCCTACCAGAAGACCCAGCCGGTGCAGTACGACAAGACGCAGCCGCTCAAGCGGCCCGACGACAAGGGCTGATCGCCGCCGCATCCGGGCGGCCGGACCTGCACAGTCCGCTAGCATCCCGCCCGATGAGCAGCACCGCAGCCGCCGCCCCGGCGGCTCCCCTCTGGACCCGGTTCCTGGTTTTCCTGGCCCCGCTGGTCCTCACCAACGTGCTGCAGGCGCTCTCCAGCACGCTCAACAGCATCTACCTGGGCCGCATGCTGGGCACCGCGGCGCTGGCCTCCGCCGTCGCCTTCTTTCCCTTGCTGATGGCCCTGATCGCGCTGGTGATCGGGCTGGGCACGGGCAGCTCCATCCTGGTCGGGCAGGCCTGGGGCGCGAAGAAGCACGAGATCGTGCGGCGGGTGGCCGGCACCACGCTGGTCGGCGCCGCCACGCTCGGCATCGCCGTGACGGTGATCGGCCTGCTGGCGATCGAGCCGGTGCTGCAAGGCCTGCGCACGCCGCCCGAGGTACTGCCGCAGGCCGTCGCGTACGCCCGCGTGATGCTGCTGGCACTGCCGGTGCTCTTCATCTCGATCGTGGCCGCCGCGCTGCTGCGCGGCGTGGGCGACAGCGTGACGCCGCTGAAGGCCCTGCTCGTCACGACTGCGTGCACGATGGTGCTGACGCCTGCCCTGATCCGCGGCTCGCTCGGGTTGCCACCCCTGGGCGTGGCCAGCGCCGCCTGGGCGGTGCTGGTGGGCAATCTCGCCAGCGTCGCGTGGCTGGCCTGGCACCTCGCCCGCCGCCGGCACGTGCTGGCCTGGCCGGCACTGGCGCCGCAGTTCCGGTTCGACGGCGCCCTGCTGGGGCAGGTCGCCCGGCTGGGCATCCCGACCGCGCTGTTCTTCATCACCGGATCGCTGGCGGACCTCGCGCTGCTGTCCCTGGTCAACGCGCACGGGCTGCACGCCACTGCCGCCTGGGGCGCGGTCGGCCAGATCACCGCCTACGTGCAGTTCCCGGCGATGTCGATCTCGATCGCGGCTTCGGTGTTTGCCGCGCAGGCCATCGGGGCCGGTCGACTGCCGCAGTTGCGCGAGGTCACCCGCATCGGGCTGGGCCTGAACCTGGCGCTCACCGGCGGGCTGGCGCTGCTGGTGGCCGCCCTGGCGCGGCCAGCCGCCGGCCTGTTCGTCGACGATGCCGCCGTGGTCGACCTCGCGTCGGCCGCGCTGCGCCTGACGGTGATCGGCAGCGTGCTGTTCGGGATGGCCAGCGTGCTGAGCGGCGTGATGCGCGCGGCCGGCACCGTGCGCGTGCCGACGCTGATCACGCTCGGCTGCCTGGCCCTGCTGATGGCCCCGCTCGGCTGGGCCTTCGGCAACGCCTTCGGCTTGCCCTGGATCTGGCTGGCCTATCCGGCCACTTATGGCGTGGGCCTGTTGCTGCAGGCGGCCTACTTCTTCGGCGCCTGGGCGCAGCGGCCGGTCCGCGCGCTGGTGTGACCGCGCGGCCTCAGAACAGGTCGCCGGTGCGCGGCGGCGGCGGGCGCACGGTGCGCACGCTGCCGGCCTTGGGCGCGCGCGGTGGCAGCGGCGAAGCCTGCGCGAGCAGCGGCTTGTCCCATTGGCGGAAATAGGCCGGCGCTTCCTGCACGCGGCAGGACAGCCAGTTGCCGTAGTCCTCAGGGTCCAGGATCACGACCATTCGCTTCTCATCCCCGGGCCGGTGGAAGCGGCGCATCAGCGGGTGCTCGTCGGCATTGACGGTCAGCATGGCGAAGCTCAGCACCTCGCGCCCGTCGGGATGCCGCCAGGGCGCCCAGATGCCTGCCACGCCGAAGGGCACGAAGCCTTCCTGGTGGATGGCCCAGCGCACGGACTCGCCGGTTTCCCAGCTGGGCTCGTAGATGGCCTCGCAGGGAATCACGCAACGCTGGCCGCGCCGCCAGGCATCCCGGAAGCTGGGCAGCCTGTCCACCGTTTCGCTGCGCGCGTTGTAGGTGCGCCGGCCGAAGGCCAGTTCGGTGGCGAAGTCCGGCAGCAGGCCGAAGATGCCGTCGTCCACCACGCGCTCGAAGCCGGAGCCGTCCTGCGCCAGCCGGATGAACGGCGCCAGGCCCAGCGGCCAGGCGTCGACCGGCTCGTCGTCGCGGTCGCGCGCGACGCCGAAGAAAGCCAGCAGGCGGTCGCGCCGGCTCACCGGCACGTAGTTGGAGCACATCGCGCGATGCTAGCCCGGCCCGCAACAGGACCTTGCGTCCCCTCGCATCCCCCATTTGGGCGACAGCCGGGCAAGGGATAGCCCGCTATTGTTTGTGTAGCGAGCGCTGCTTACACTGCTCCTCCCCGCAAGTCGGGACGGCGCGGCGACGAAAAGAAAACCAAGGCATGAGTTCCAGGGACAACGCGGCCATCTTCCAGCTGTTGGCGCTGATGGAAGCGCGCTACGCGATCCGCGTGCTGTGGGCACTGCGCGACGGCCACCCCCAGACCTTCCGCCTGCTGCAGGACAGCGTGGGCGGCGTCACGCCCAACACGCTGAACACCCGCATCAAGGAACTGCGCGAAGCCGGCCTGCTGGGGCGCAGCGCCGACGGCTACTGCGTGACGCCGGCCGGCGCCGACCTGCTCAAGCGCCTGTCGGACCTGCCGGCGTTTGCCGCGCGCTGGTCGGCCGCCCAGGGGCGCAAGCGCCAGGCGCCGTCGGAGGACTGAAGACGACGCCCTGTTACGGGCGCGAAAGTGGGGGTCGGTAAACTCGCCGGCCATGAATACCACTCCTTCCGGCCTTCAATACGAAGACACCACCCCTGGCACGGGCGCCGAAGCCCAACCCGGCCAGCACGTGCACGTTCACTACACCGGCTGGCTGTACGAGAACGGCCGCGCCGGCGCCAAGTTCGACTCCAGCCACGACCGCAACGAGCCGTTCGCGTTCTCGCTGGGCGCGGGCATGGTGATCAAGGGCTGGGACGAGGGCGTCGCCGGCATGAAGATCGGCGGCAAGCGCACGCTGATCATTCCGCCGCAACTGGGCTACGGTGCACGCGGCGCGGGTGGCGTGATCCCGCCCAATGCGACGCTGAAGTTCGACGTGGAGCTGCTCGAGGCCCACTGAGGGATGGCATTGCGGGCTCGACCCGCAGTCCATCACCCGGAGCCAGACCAGTCGCTGCGGCATGCCGGGCGCCTGGCGATGGATCCCGGCTTTCGCCGGGACGACATGAAGCGGTGGATCCCGGCCTTCGCCCTGCCCATCCGTGGCTGCGGTCGGGCTGGCGCGGCTAGCCCCTTCGGGCTGGCTCAGCCATTTTTTGCCGGGCGGGCCGATTCGCCGGCTTGAAAAGCACTACCCTGCCCCAAGGTGCACCGCAGCTTTCACCGCCGATTCGACGAACAACGAGATGAACCCCGAAGACCCCAAGATCGAACCGACCCTGGATGGCGCTCCGGCCCCGGCCGACATCAGCCCCGAAGAGCAGGAGGCCGCCGCCGCGGCCAACGAGGCCGACCTGGCCGCTTCGCTGGGCGAACTGGAAGCCCTGCGCGCACGGAACGCCGAGCTGTCCGAGCAGTTCCTGCGGGCCCAGGCCGAGGTGCAGAACACCCGCCGCCGCACCGACGAGGAGATGGCCAAGGCGCGCAAGTTCGCCATCGAGAGCTTCGCCGAAAGCCTGCTGCCCGTGTGCGACAGCCTGGAAGCCGGGCTGGCCGTGAAGGACGCCACCGCCGAGCAGATCCGCGAAGGCTCCGAAGTCACGCTGCGCCAGCTCAAGCAGGCGCTGGAGCGCAACAAGGTGGTGGAAGTCAACCCCGCCGTCGGCGCGAAGTTCGACCCCCACCTGCACCAGGCCATCTCCATGGTGCCGGCGCCGGGCCAGGAGCCCAACACCGTCGCCTCCGTGCTGCAGAAGGGCTACCTGATCGCCGACCGCGTGCTGCGGCCGGCGCTGGTCATGGTGGCCGCGCCGCAGTGAACGCAGGGAACGACTTGAAACAGGCCCGGTTATCCACAACTGGGCTGCAGTAAGGAATCAGGGGCACGCAGCCCCGCAGGCACAGGACAGGAGAGAAGACATCATGGGCAAGATCATCGGCATCGACCTGGGCACCACCAACTCGTGCGTGTCCATCATGGAGGGCAACACCCCCAAGGTCATCGAGAACAGCGAGGGCGCGCGCACCACGCCGTCGATCGTCGCGTACCAGGAAGACGGCGAGATCCTGGTCGGCGCCTCGGCCAAGCGCCAGGCCGTCACCAACCCCAAGAACACGATCTACGCGGTCAAGCGCCTGATCGGCCGCAAGTTCGAGGAAAAGGAAGTCCAGAAGGACATCCACCTCATGCCCTACCAGATCGTCAAGGCCGACAACGGCGACGCCTGGGTGGAAGTGCGCGGCAAGAAGCTGGCGCCGCCGCAGGTCTCCGCGGAAATCCTGCGCAAGATGAAGAAGACCGCCGAGGACTACCTGGGCGAGCCGGTCACCGAGGCCGTGATCACGGTGCCCGCGTACTTCAACGACGCGCAGCGCCAGGCCACCAAGGACGCCGGCCGCATCGCCGGCCTGGACGTCAAGCGCATCATCAACGAGCCGACCGCCGCCGCGCTGGCCTTCGGCCTGGACAAGCAGGAAAAGGGCGACCGCAAAATTGCCGTCTATGACCTGGGCGGCGGCACCTTCGACATCTCCATCATCGAGATCGCCGACGTCGACGGCGAGAAGCAGTTCGAGGTGCTGTCCACCAACGGCGACACCTTCCTGGGCGGCGAGGACTTCGACCAGCGCGTCATCGACTACATCATCTCGGAGTTCAGGAAGGAACAGGGCGTCGACCTGTCCAAGGACGTCCTCGCGCTGCAGCGGCTGAAGGAAGCCGCCGAGAAGGCCAAGATCGAGCTGTCCAACAGCGCGCAGACCGACATCAACCTGCCCTACATCACGGCCGACGCGTCCGGCCCGAGGCACCTGAACATCAAGCTGACCCGCGCCAAGCTGGAAAGCCTGGTCGAAGAGCTGGTCGAGCGCACCATCGCGCCCTGCCGCACGGCCATCAAGGACGCCGGCGTGAGCGTGAGCGACATCCACGACGTGATCCTGGTGGGCGGCCAGACCCGCATGCCCAAGGTGCAGGAGAAGGTCAAGGAGTTCTTCGGCCGCGAGCCGCGCAAGGACGTCAACCCCGACGAAGCGGTGGCCGTGGGCGCCGCGATCCAGGGCCAGGTGCTGAGCGGCGATCGCAAGGACGTGCTGCTGCTGGACGTCACCCCGCTGTCGCTGGGCATCGAGACGCTGGGCGGCGTGATGACCAAGATGATCGCCAAGAACACGACCATCCCGACCAAGTTCGCGCAGACCTTCTCGACCGCCGACGACAACCAGCCGGCCGTGACCATCAAGGTCTTCCAGGGCGAGCGCGAGATGGCCACCGGCAACAAGCTGCTGGGCGAATTCAACCTCGAAGGCATCCCGCCGGCCCCGCGCGGCCTGCCGCAGATCGAGGTGAGCTTCGACATCGACGCCAACGGCATCCTGCACGTGGGCGCCAAGGACAAGGCCACCGGCAAGGAAAACAAGATCACCATCAAGGCCAACTCGGGCATCTCCGAGGAGGAGATCCAGAAGATGGTGAAGGACGCCGAGCTCAACGCCGCCGAGGACAAGAAGAAGCTCGAGCTGGTGCAGGCGCGCAACCAGGGCGAGGCGCTGGTGCACAGCGTGCGCAAGAGCCTCACCGAGTACGGCGACAAGCTCGAGGCCGGCGAGAAGGAAAAGATCGAGGCTGCGCTCAAGGAAGTCGAAGAAGCCCTCAAGGGCGAGGACAAGGCGCAGATCGAAGAGAAGACCAACGCGCTGATGACCGCGAGCCAGAAGCTGGGCGAGAAGATGTACGCCGACATGCAGCAGGCCCAGGCCGCGCAGGCAGCCGGCGGTGGCGCCGAACAGGCGCCGGGCGCCGGAGCCGCTTCCGCGCCCGCCGACGACAACGTGGTGGACGCCGAGGTCAAAGAGGTCAAGAAGGGCTGATCGCGGCGCCCAGCCGATGAACGCGCGCCGCGTTGGTGAAGAGCCAACGCGGCGTTCGCGCTGAAAGAAACGACGACGAGAAGATGGCCACCAAGCGCGATTACTACGAGGTTCTCGGGGTCCCGAAGAACGCCTCCGAAGACGAGATCAAGAAGGCTTATCGCAAGCTGGCGATGAAGTTCCACCCCGACCGCAACCAGGGGGATGCGTCCAAGGAGGCGGAGGTCAAGTTCAAGGAGGCCAAGGAGGCGTACGAGATGCTCTCCGACGCCGACAAGCGCGGCGCGTACGACCAGTACGGCCACGCGGGCGTGGACCCGAACATGCGCGGTCCGGGCGCCGGCCCGGAGGGCTACGGTGGCTTCGCCGAGGCGTTCGGCGACATCTTCGGCGACATCTTCGGCCAGGGCCGCGCGGGCGGCGCACGCGGCGGCCGCCAGGTCTATCGCGGCAACGACCTGTCGTATGCGATGGAGGTCTCGCTGGAGGAAGCGGCCGCCGGCAAGGAGGCGCAGATCCGCATCCCGACCTGGGACCCCTGCGACACCTGCCACGGCAGCGGCGCCAAGCCGGGCACCCAGGCCAAGCCTTGCACCACCTGCCACGGCGCCGGCGTGGTGCAGATGCGCCAGGGCTTCTTTTCGGTGCAGCAGACCTGCCCGACCTGCCGCGGCGCCGGCAAGATCATCCCGGAGCCCTGCCCCGCCTGCCATGGCCAGGGCAAGGTCAAGAAGCAGAAGACGCTGGAGGTGAAGATCCCCGCCGGCATCGACGACGGCATGCGCATCCGCAGCGCCGGCAATGGCGAGCCGGGCCACAACGGCGGCCCGCCGGGCGACCTGTACATCGAGATCCGGCTGAAGAAGCACGCGATCTTCGAGCGCGACGGCGACGACCTGCACTGCGTGGTGCCGATCTCCTTCACCAGCGCCGCGCT
>JAKFEA010000353.1:0-14251 GCA_036675905.1 Acidovorax sp.
GCGCCGCGATACAGCTCGGTGTGGCCCTTCTGCCGGCCGAAGCCCTTGACCTCGGTGACCGTCAGCCCGGTGACGCCGCACTCGGCCAAGCCCTCGCGCACTTCCTCGAGCTTGAACGGTTTGACGATGGCGGTGATCTGTTTCATGGAGTCTTTCCTGCGGCCCTAGGCGCCGAACTTTCCGGTTATAGGATAGCGCCAATCCTTGCCGAAGCCCCGGTGCGTGACGCGGATGCCGATCGGCGCCTGCCGGCGCTTGTACTCGTTGATCCGCACCAGCCGGGCGACCCGCTCGACCACCGCGCGGTCGAAGCCCTCGGCCACGACCTGCTCCACGCCCTCGTCCTCCTCCATGTAGCGCGAGAGGATGGCGTCGAGCACTTCGTAAGGCGGCAGGCTGTCCTGGTCGACCTGGTCGGGGCGCAGTTCGGCGCTGGGCGGGCGGGTGATGATGCGATCGGGAATCGGGTGGGCGCCGGTGCCGTACGGGTCGTTGGCGTTGCGCCAGCGCGCCAGCGCGAACACGCTGGTCTTGAGCACGTCCTTGATCACGGCGAAGCCGCCGGCCATGTCGCCATACAGCGTGCAGTAGCCGGTGGCCATCTCGCTCTTGTTACCCGTGGTCAGCACGATGCTGCCGAACTTGTTGGACAGCGCCATGAGCAGCACGCCACGGATGCGGGCCTGGATGTTCTCCTCGGTCGCGTCCTCCGGCAGGCCCTCGAACTCCTTCGCGAGCGCAGCCTTGAAGGCCTCGAACTGCGGCACGATGGAAATCTCGTCGTAACGCACGTCCAGCCGGGCCGCCATTTCGCGGGCGTCGATCCAGGAGATGTCGGCCGTGTAGGGCGAGGGCATCATCACCGTGCGCACCTTGTCCTTGCCCAGCGCATCCACCGCGATCGCCAGCACCAGCGCCGAATCGATGCCGCCCGACAGCCCCAGCAGAACGCCCGGGAATCCGTTCTTGCCGATGTAGTCGTGCACGCCAAGGACCAGGGCGTCCCAGAGATCGGCTTCGGGCTCTCGCGAAGGCGCGGTACGCGCATCGAGCACGAGGGCGCCGGGCGCTCCGTCGACGTCGACGGTGAACAGATCCTCGCGGAACGCAGGCGCGCGGCCCGCCAGCGTGCCGTCGGCGGCAACCGCGAACGATCCGCCATCGAACACCACCTCGTCCTGGCCGCCCACCAGGTGCGTGTACACGATCGGCAGCCCGACCGCGCGGGCCCGATCGGCCATGCGCGCGACCCGCTCGCCGCCCTTGCCCATGTGGAAGGGCGAAGCATTGATCACTGCCAGCAGCTGCGCGCCCGACTCGGCCGCCAGCAGCGCCGGCTCCTCGAACCAGGCGTCCTCGCAGATGAGCAGGCCCACGTTCAGCCCCCCGACCTGGAACACGCAGCTGCCGCGGCCCGGCGTGAAATAGCGGCGCTCGTCGAACACCTGGTAGTTGGGCAGTTCGCGCTTGGCGTAGGTCTCCAGCACCTTGCCTTCGCTGAGGACGCTGGCCGCGTTCAGGCGCCGCTGCACCTGCACCGACCTGCTGCGCACGTCGCCGCCGACCGGATGGCCGACCACCACGTGCAGCCCCTTCAACCCCGCGAGTTCGCGGGCCACGGAATTGACGGCATCATCGCAGGCCGCGATGAACGCGGGACGCAGGAACAGGTCCTCGGCCGCGTAGCCGCAGATGGATAGCTCGGGTGTGAGGACCAGCCGCGCGCCGTCCTGGTAAGCCTGGCGGGCGGCGTCGACGATCCTGCGCGCGTTGCCGGGCATGTCGCCCACCACGAAGTTGAGCTGGGCGTTGCAGATCCGGAGGGCCATGTCAGCAGTGCGAAAACACCCGGACGATTATGTCATCCGACTTCTCCACGCGCCGGGCGATGTGCCGCGGCAGGCGTGGAACGAACTGCTCGCGGCGCAGGACCTGCCGACGCCCTTCATGCGGCACGAGTACCTGTCCGCGCTGCACGACAGCGGCAGCGCGACGGCGTCCACGGGCTGGCAGCCGGAGTTCCTGACGCTCTGGCGCGGCGATGCGTTGCAGGCTGCGTGCGCCTTCTGGCTGAAGTCGCATTCGTACGGCGAGTACGTGTTCGACTGGGCCTGGGCCAACGCCTACGAGCAGCACGGCCTGGACTACTACCCCAAGGGCCTGGTGGCGGTGCCGTTCACGCCGGTGCCCGGCTCGCGGCTGCTGGCGCGCGACGATGTCGCCCGGGGGGCGCTCGTGCAGGCCCTGGTGGCCCTGTGCCGGAGCAACAAGCTGTCCTCGCTGCACCTGCTGTTCCTCTCGGACGACGACGCCGCCGCCTGCGGGCAGGCCGGCCTGATGGCGCGCCAGACCGTCCAGTTCCACTGGCTCAACCAGGGGTGGCGGGACTTCGACGCCTTCCTCGCCAGCCTGGCGCAGGACAAGCGCAAGAAGATCCGCCAGGAGCGGCGCAAGGTGGCCGACGCCGGCGTGGGCTTTCGCGCGCTGCGCGGAGCTGCCATCGGGCAGGCCGATTGGGATTTCTTCTACCGCTGCTACGAGCGCACCTACCGCGAGCACGGCAACCCGCCCTACCTGCGGCGCGAGTTCTTCCGGCGCATGGCTGGCGAGCTGGCCGCGCACTGGGTGCTGTTCGTCGCCTCGCGCGCAGGCCGCGACATCGCCTGCAGCCTGGTGGCGCTGTCGGACGACGGGCCCGGGCCCGAGGCGGCCTACGGCCGCTACTGGGGCGCACTGGAACGGGTGGACTGCCTGCACTTCGAGGCCTGCTACTACCAGCCGCTGCAGTGGTGCATGGCCCACGGCGTGCAGCGATTCGAAGGCGGCGCCCAGGGCGAGCACAAGATGGCGCGGGCGCTGCTGCCGGTGAAGACGCACAGCGCCCACTGGCTGGCGCAGCCCGCCTTTGCCGATGCCGTGGAGCGTTTCCTCGAACGCGAGGGCGCCGGCATCGACAGCTACGTGGAGCAGCTGGAAGAACGATCGCCCTTCCGCCGCGAAGGCGGGTAGCCTCAGGCCGCGCGAGGCATGCGCCGGAAGTTCTCGATGCCCTCGAGGATCTCCTGGCGCGCGGAGTCCGGTCCCTCCCAGCCCAGCACCTTGACCCACTTGTTGGCCTCGAGGTCCTTGTAGTGCTCGAAGAAGTGGGAGATGGTCTTCAGGCGCAGCGGGTTCAGGTCCTCGGGCTTCTGCCAGTGCGAGTAGATCGACAGCACGCGGTCCACCGGCACCGCCAGCACCTTGGCGTCGTCGCCGGCCTCGTCCTGCATCTTCAGCACGCCCAGCGGACGGCAGGTGACGACCACGCCGGGGATCAGCGGCACCGGGGTGATCACCAGCACGTCGACCGGGTCGCCATCGCCGCTGATGGTCCTCGGCACGTAGCCGTAGTTGGTCGGGTAGTGCATGGACGTGCTCATGAAGCGGTCCACGAAGATGGCGCCCGAGTCCTTGTCCACCTCGTACTTCACGGGGTCGGCATTCATCGGGATCTCGATGATGACGTTGAAGGCATCGGGGGCCTGGCGGCCCGGCGTGACGTTGTCGAGGGACATGGGTCGTTTTCTGTGGGGAAGGGAATACTGGGGCTAACCCTCATTTTACTTTCGCGACCCTGCCGCCAACCCGGCCGTGGCACGTTGCGGCCGAGTTTGGATTTATAGTCCGCCGGTTGGCCAATCGTCTCCCGACCGGAGGGAAGCAGCGAGGAAGCAACGCAGCGGGGGCTCCGCTTGCGGGGCCTCCTCCAAGCAGACAAACGGACAGGAGATCGAAGAAATGAGTGGCAACTCGGCGCTGATATTGGCGCTCGTCTGCGGCCTTGCGGCCGTGGCCTACGGGTTCTGGGCCCGCAGCTGGATCCTCTCGCGCGACCCCGGCAACCCCCGCATGCAGGAAATCGCCTCGGCGATCCAGACCGGCGCGGCGGCCTACCTGGCGCGGCAGTACAAGACCATCGCCATCGTCGGCGTGGTGCTGGCCATCCTGATCGGCATCTTCCTGGACGGTCAGACCGCCCTCGGCTTCGTGGTCGGCGCGGTGCTGTCCGGCGCCTGCGGCTTCATCGGCATGAACGTCTCGGTGCGCGCCAACGTGCGCACCGCGCAGGCTGCCACGCAAGGCATCGGCCCGGCGCTGGACGTGGCCTTCCGCGGCGGCGCCATCACCGGCATGCTGGTGGTGGGCCTGGGCCTGCTGGGCGTCACGGCCTTCTACTGGTTCCTGGTGGGCAACGGCCGGCTGACGCCCGACGCCAACCTGGCCAACCTGCTCAACCCGCTGATCGGCTTCGCGTTCGGCTCCTCGCTGATCTCGATCTTCGCGCGCCTGGGCGGCGGCATCTTCACCAAGGGCGCCGACGTGGGCGCCGACCTGGTGGGCAAGGTGGAAGCCGGCATCCCCGAAGACGACCCGCGCAACCCCGCCGTGATCGCCGACAACGTGGGCGACAACGTGGGCGACTGCGCCGGCATGGCGGCCGACCTGTTCGAGACCTACGCGGTGACGCTGATCGCCACCATGGTGCTGGGCGCGCTGCTGCTCGGCGCGGCGGCCACGCAGGGCGTGCTGTACCCGCTGGCGCTGGGCGGCGTGTCCATCATCGCTTCCATCATCGGCTGCTTCTTCGTCAAGGCCAGGCCCGGCATGACCAACGTGATGCCGGCCCTGTACAGGGGCCTGGCGGTCGCCGGCGTGCTGTCGCTGATCGCCTTCTACTTCGTGACGGTCTGGCTGATGCCCGACAACGCGATCAGGGAAAGCGGCTCGCAGATGCGCCTGTTCGGCGCCTGCGCCGTCGGCCTGATCCTCACCGGCCTGCTGGTCTGGATCACCGAGTTCTACACCGGCACCCAGTACTCGCCCGTGCGCCACATCGCGCAAGCCTCCACCACCGGCCACGGCACCAACATCATCGCCGGCCTGGGCGTGTCGATGCGCTCCACCGCGTGGCCGGTGCTGTTCGTCTGCCTCGCCATCATCGCCGCCTACTGGCTGGCAGGCCTGTACGGCATTGCCGTGGCCGCGACCGCCATGCTGAGCATGGCCGGCATCGTGGTGGCGCTGGACGCTTATGGCCCGATCACCGACAACGCCGGCGGCATCGCCGAAATGAGCGAGATGCCCTCGTCCGTGCGTGACATCACCGACCCGCTGGACGCCGTTGGCAACACCACCAAGGCAGTGACCAAGGGCTATGCGATCGGCTCGGCCGGGCTGGCCGCGCTGGTGCTGTTCGCCGACTACACGCACAAGCTGGAGAGCTACGGCCGCTCCATCAGCTTCGACCTGTCGGATCCGATGGTGATCGTGGGCCTGTTCATCGGCGGCCTGATCCCCTACCTGTTCGGCGCCATGGCAATGGAAGCGGTCGGCCGCGCGGCCGGCTCGGTGGTGGTGGAAGTGCGTCGCCAGTTCCGCGACATCAAGGGCATCATGGAAGGCACGGCCAAGCCCGAGTACGGCAAGGCGGTCGACATGCTGACCACGGCAGCGATCAAGGAAATGATCGTTCCGTCGCTGCTGCCGGTGGTGGTGCCCATCCTGGTCGGCCTGATCCTCGGCCCGAAGGCACTGGGCGGCCTGCTGATGGGGACCATCGTCACCGGCCTGTTCGTCGCGATCTCCATGTGCACCGGCGGCGGCGCCTGGGACAACGCCAAGAAGTACATCGAGGACGGCAACCACGGCGGCAAGGGCTCCGAAGCCCACAAGGCCGCGGTCACCGGCGACACGGTGGGCGATCCCTACAAGGACACTGCCGGCCCCGCCGTCAACCCGCTGATCAAGATCATCAACATCGTGGCGCTGCTCATCGTGCCGCTGGTGGTGAAGTTCCACGCCGGCGATGCGGAAGCGGCCAAGGCGCACGCCGCCACGCCGGCGGCCGTGACGGCGCCGGCTGCCATGCCGGTCCCTGCCACGCCGGCCACGCCGGCCAGCGCAGCCAGGTAAACCTCGCTCGCAAGCACAAGGAAAGCCCGCTTCGGCGGGCTTTCCTCATTTGCGGCGTGCGCCGGCGGACGCCGCGGCAATTCACGGCTGAGCCTGCCGGCCCGCGGAATGGGTACGATCCGGCAACAGCTGCACGCCCCACCCACCATGACCGATCTCGTCGTCCGTCGCCTGCTGGTGGACATGGAGTCCCCCATCGAGCGCCACTGGTGCGCCGGTGACGCCTTTCGCACGGCATTGCTGAATGCACTGTCCATGAGCTTCCCGGTCGGCGAGCAGTTCTTCATCGACAGCGTGCGCGGCGGCTTCAAGTCCTTGCCGGAACACCTCCAGGACCCGTTCCGAGAAGACGTCCAGGGCTTCATCGGCCAGGAAGCCACGCACCGGCGCCTGCACGGGCTGTACAACGAACACTTGGACAGGCTCGGCCTGGTCAATCGCTGGGAAGCCCGCGCCCGCGAGCGCCTGAAGATGATGGAAGGGGCGGACATCCGCCACTGGCTGGGCATCACGGCCGCCAACGAGCACTTCACCGCCATCCTGGCCGACTGGCTGCTGCACAACGCCGACCTGCTGGGCGACCGCGATCCGCGGCTGGTCACGCTGTGGCTGTGGCACAGCGCCGAGGAATCCGAGCACAAGGCCGTGGCTTTCGACCTGTACCAGGCGCTGGGCGGCAGCCACGAATGGCGGGTGCGCTGGTTCCGGCGCGTGACCTTGTTCTTCCTGACCGACACGCTGCGCCAGACCGTCGGCAACCTGCGCAAGGACGGCACGCTCTGGCGCTGGAGCACCTGGAAGGATGGCGCGGCCTTCCTGTTCGGCCGTCGCGGGCTGGTGCGCCAGACCTTCGTGCCCTGGAAGCAGTACCTGCGACGTGACTTCCACCCCGGCCAGCAGGACAGCAGCGCCTCGCAACGCTGGCTGGCGGAGCACTCGCACCAGTTCGTGCCCGTGGGGCGCTGAGGCGATTGCCCGCTGGCGCAAAATGGCGCCATGCAACTCCACTACATCGCGAACGAAGGTGTTCGCTCCTCCTCCGGCCGCACGTTGCCGGTCATCGACCCGTCCGACGGACAGCCCTTCGACGAACTGCAGCGCGGCACGCCCGAAGACATCGACCGGGCCGTCCAGGCCGCGCGCCGCTGCTACGACAAGGTCTGGAGCAAGCTCAGCGCCGCCGAGCGCGGCCGCCTGCTGATGCGCCTGTCCAACAAGGTCGCCGAGCACGCCGACGAACTGGCCGCGCTCGAACAGCGCGATTGCGGCAAGCCCACGCGGCAAGCGCGCGCCGACGCCCTGGCCCTGGTGCGCTACTTCGAGTTCTACGCCGGCGCCTGCGACAAGCTGCACGGCGAGACCATCCCCTACCAGGAAGGCTACAGCGTGCTGACCTGGCGCGAGCCGCACGGCGTCACCGGCCACGTGATCCCCTGGAACTACCCGATGCAGATCTTCGGGCGCAGCGTGGGCGGCGCGCTGGCGGCCGGCAACGTCTGCGTGGTCAAGCCCTCGGAGGACGCCTGCCTGTCCCTGATCCGCGTGGCCCGACTGGCCGAGGAATGCGGTTTTCCGGCCGGCGCCATCAACATCGTCACCGGCTTCGGCCACGAGGTCGGCGATGCGCTGGCCCGCCACCCGGGAATCGATCACATCAGCTTCACCGGCAGCCCGAGCGTCGGCACGCTGATCCAGCAGGCCGCGGCCGAGCGGCATTGCCCGGTGACGCTGGAGCTCGGTGGCAAGAGCCCGCAGATCCTCTTCGACGACGCCGATCTCGAGGCCGCCTTGCCGGCGGTGGTCAATGCCATCGTGCAGAACGCCGGCCAGACCTGCTCGGCCGGTTCGCGCCTGCTGGTGCACCAGCCGCTGTACGAATCGCTGCTGGACCGGCTGGGCAACACCTTCGCCAACCTGCGCGTGGGCCCGGCGGCAATGGACCTGGACGTGGGGCCGCTGATCCGCGCCACCCAGCAGCAGCGCGTCTGGGACTTCCTGTCCGACGCCCAGCACGCCGGCATCCCGATGGT
Source organism: Acidovorax sp. (assembly GCA_036675905.1). GTDB lineage: Bacteria > Pseudomonadota > Gammaproteobacteria > Burkholderiales > Burkholderiaceae_C > Ramlibacter. The sequence goes on from JAKFEA010000353.1 coordinate 7,983, forward strand.
GGCCCAGGGCCAGATCGTCGACGAAGCGCCGGACACCGGCTACTACCAGGCGCCCACCTTGCTGCGCGACGTGCCCATCACCCATCGGCTGGCCCAGGAAGAAGTGTTCGGGCCGGTGCTGGCCGCCATGCCGTTCAAGGACGAGGACGAAGCGGTGCAGCTGGCCAACTCCACCCACTTCGGGCTGGTGGCCGGCATCTGGACGCGCGATGGCGGCCGGCAGCTGCGGATGGCCCGGCGCGTCAAGAGCGGCCAGGTCTTCATCAACAACTACGGAGCCGGCGGCGGCGTCGAGCTGCCCTTCGGCGGCGTGAAGTCCTCCGGCTACGGCCGCGAGAAGGGCTTCGAGGCGCTGTACGGCTTCACCACGCTGAAGACGGTGGCGATCCGGCACGGCTGAGGCGCGGGCTCTCCAGTTTTTTTCCTCCGCCCCGCCTTCGCGGGAGTAGCGGGGAAAGGACTAGCCGCGGATCTGCGCGCTGCGCACCACCGCCTCGGCCTTGGGCAGCAGCCGGGGATAGAAGGCCAGGCGCGGAGCCACGAAGCTGGCGGCGAACAGCTCGTCCTTGCGCACGCTGACCCAGGCGACGCCATTCATTTGCAGGTCGTTGCGCTTGCGCACGACGGTGAACTCGAACCGGACCCCGCGCTCGCCCGCGAAGAGCCAGGGTTCCACCCGGGTCACGCTGACCAGCGAGCCATCGGCCGAGTACACGGATTCGAGCAGGCTGACCAGCTGGTCGGGCGCCATGCCGGCCGCATAGGTGGGCACGCGCGGGGCCTTCTGGCCCGCCGGCACGCTGCCCGGCGGCAGCGTCATCAGGGGCTGCCCGGGACGGATGCCGTCCCACAGGCGCAACTCGTCGAGGCTGAGCCCTTCCTGGGTCCAGCGGTCGTAGGGCTGCGAATCGCCGGGAATGCTGACCTTGTTCCAGGCCTCGGCGAGCTGGACCGCCAGGCGCTGGTTGACGACTTGCTCGCCCTCCACCTTGGCGATGTTGGCGCAGCCGGCAACCAGCACGGCGAGCAGCAGGGACAGGAGTTTCTTCATGGCTTCATCTCGGTGACGTACTGGCGGATCAGGGCCGCGTCGGCGGCATCGGGCGCAAGGGCCAGGTAGCGATCGAAGGCAGCGGTTGCCCCGGCCGCATCGGTGCGGCGGCGCAGGACGAGGCCGAGCGAGCGGAACGCCTCGGCGGGCGGCTGCTCGGCGGCCGTGGCCGCTCGCAGGTCCTGGGTGGCACGCTCCAGGTCGCCCTCCCCCTCGCGCTGGCGGTAGACCTCGCCGCGCGCGAACAGCGCCTGCGCGTCGGCCGGCCGGCGCCCGAGCATGCGATCGAACAGCGCCAGGCTTTCCTCGAACTGGCCGCGGCGGATCTCTTCCTGCAGCCAGCCAAGGCGGTGCGGGGCCACCGCCCGATCGAATTCGTCCGCGCCGAGGCGCCCTTCGCCGCCGCCGGCGAGCCGGATCAGCGCGTCGCGGCGATCGGCCGCCGGCGGGTGGGTGGCCATCATCACGCTGCGGCGGCCCACGTCCTCGCCGCCGGTGATCTTGAGCTCGCCCAGCAGGTTGTCCCAGACCCGGGCCGCCTCGCGCCCGTCGTAGCCGGCCCGTTGCATCAGGTGCATGCCGACCACGTCGGCGCGGCTTTCCTGCTCGCGGCTGAAGGCAAAGGCGCTGGCGATGACCGCCATGCTGGCCACCGCGCCAGCCAGCCCGAACAGGCCGAGCACCTGGCCTGCCGCGGCGCGGTCCTTGGCGTCGCGCAGCCGCTCGAGCTGGTGGCGCTCCAGGTAATGGCCGATCTCGTGTCCCAGCACGGCAGCCAGTTGCGCCTCGTTCTCGACCCGCAGCAGCAAGCCGGTCCAGACCTGCATCATTCCGTTGGGCGCCATGGTGGCGTTGAACACCGGCGTTCGCACCACGTGCACGCGCACGTCACGGCAATGCTCGCCGCCCAGGCGGCAGACCAGTTGCTCGAGGTAGCCGGACAACGCCTTGTCGCGCAGCGCGAAGGGGCTGCGGCGCAGGCGCGTTTCCTCGCGGTCCATCAGGGCCCACAGGCCGCCCTCGTCCGTGTCCAGCGTCGGGCGCGCCAGCCGCCCGGCGGGCAGCTTCAGGTCGGCCGGCGCCTGCGCCAGTGCCGCCAGCCCGGCCCCGCCGATGCCGAGCGCTGCGCAATGGCGGCAGGCCGAGCGCAGGAAGCCGCGCCGGCTGCCGCCGAAGGCCCCGGCGCTCATTGGGCGGGCGGAAAGCCCTTGAGCAGGGCCTCGACGGTTTCCCGGGCGGGCTCCGCTTCCCGCAGGTCGCCCGAGGCGCGCTGCAGGTTGTTGAACCAGACCACCCGGCCATCGTTCAGGTCCACCAGCGACGCATAGGCGACCTGTGCGCCCCCGGCCAGCCCCACACCCAGCAGCGCCATGGCCACCATGGCCGCCTTGCGTTCGGAGCTCGCGTAGCTGTCGCGCACCCAGAAGAAGAGCGCGTAGTCGGCTCCTGTCTTCTCGCGCAGCGGGCGCACCGCATCGCCCATGGACCAGTCGAGCTTGTCGTCCTTGGTAGGCAGCTTGAGGATGCCCCAGGCGTGATGCAGGAACACGGCGTCCGCCACCGCGCCATGCAGCGCGTTGACCTGCGCCAGGTCGTCCATGTCGTCCTCGCGCAGTTCCTGTGCCCGGGCGCCCAGCAGCTTGGCCTGGCCGGCCAGCGCGGCCTTGAAGTGCCGTTGCGCGGCTTCGGTCCAGTCGGCACGCGGCTCCTGCACGCCGCCGGCGCTGATGGAGAACAGCTCCATGTCGGCCGGGACCACGACCAGCCGGGACTCGGCGGCCCGTTGCGTGAATCCCGGCGCCCGCTGTCGCTCGGGTTGCGCCTGCGCGCCGGCGCAAACCAGCAGCAGCCCCATCACAAGCGCCCTGCGCATGCGGGTTCTCATCCCCTGCGGCATCCTGCCTCCTCCTGTAGCGGGCGGGATTGTAGAAGCTGGCCACCGCCCTGCCCATCCGTGGGTCTCCGGCATGTTGCGTAGGCAACAATATCGGTCCACAGGAGAACACCATGCGAGTGAAGGACAAATCGATCATCGTCACCGGCGCTGGCCAGGGCATCGGCGAAGGCATTGCCAGGCGGCTGGCCGAGGAAGGCGCGCAGGTCATCGTCAACGACATCAACAGCGCGCTGGGCGAGAAGGTCACGGCGGCGATCTGCGCCGCGGGCGGCCGCGCCTCGTTCTTCGCCGCCGACGTGACGAAATCGGCCGACATGAAGGCGCTGGTGCAGGCGGCAGTGGACCGCCACGGCAAGCTGGACGCGATGGTCAACAACGCCGGCTGGACCCACCGCAACCGGCCCGCACTGGAAGTCAGCGAGGAGGAGTTCGACAAGGTCTATGCCATCAACATGAAGAGCATCTACCTGTCGACCATCCACGCCGTTCCGGCTTTCCGCGCCAACAAGGGCGGCAGCTTCATCAACATCGCGTCCACCGCCGGCATCCGGCCGCGCCCGGGTCTGGCCTGGTACAACGGCTCCAAGGGCGCCGTGATCACCACCAGCAAGTCGCTTGCGGCCGAGTTCGGCCCCGACAACATCCGCGTGAACTGCATCAACCCGGTGTTCAACCCCGATACCGGCCTGTCGGCCGAGTTCGCGGGCGGGCCGGTCGACGATGCGCGCCGCGCGAAGTTCCTCGCCACCATCCCGCTCGGGCGCTTCTCCACCGCGCTGGACGTGGCCAATGCCGCGCTCTACCTGGCCAGCGACGAGGCCGCGTTCATTTCGGGCGTGTGCATCGAGGTGGACGGCGGGCGCTGCGTCTGATCCCGCGCACACCGTAGGGCTGCCCGCTGCGGCAGAATCGAACCTGTGTCCGAGCGAGCCATCCCCCTGGTCGACCCCCGCACCCCCGTCCTGCCGGCGCGGGTGCCGGCGGCGCCGATCGCTGCCGCGGGTCATCTGCAGGACACGTTCGCGCGGCCATTGCGCGACCTGCGCATCAGCGTCACCGACCGCTGCAACTTCCGCTGCAGCTACTGCATGCCCAAGGAAGTGTTCGGCAAGGACTACCCCTACCTGCCGCATGCCGCCCTGCTGACCTTCGAGGAGATCACCCGGCTGGCACGCATCTTCGTGGCCCATGGCGTCCGCAAGATCCGCCTGACCGGGGGCGAGCCGCTGCTGCGCAAGAACATCGAGGTGCTGGTGGAACAGCTCTCGCAGCTGCGGACGGTGGACGGGCAGCCGGTGGAACTGGCGCTGACCACCAACGGCTCGGTGCTGGCGCGCAAGGCGGCTGCACTGCAGGCGGCTGGCCTGCGGCGGGTCACCGTCAGCCTCGACGGGCTGGACGACGCCGTGTTCCGGCGCATGAACGATGTCGACTTCCCGGTGGCGCAGGTGCTGGAAGGCATAGCGGCGGCGCGCGCGGCGGGACTCGATCCCATCAAGGTGAACATGGTGGTGCAGCGGGGCACCAACGAGCAGGAGATCCTGCCGATGGCCCGCCACTTCCGCGGCAGCGGCATCGTGCTGCGCTTCATCGAGTACATGGACGTGGGCGCCACCAACGGCTGGCGCATGGACCAGGTGATGCCTTCCGCCGAGGTCGTGAAACTGCTGCAGCAGCACTTCCCCCTGCGCGCGCTGGATCCCACCGCACCCGGCGAGACTGCCCAGCGCTGGGCCTACGAAGACGGAGCCGGCGAGGTCGGCGTGATCAGCAGCGTCACCCAGGCCTTTTGCGGCAGCTGCAACCGCGCCCGCCTCTCCACCGAAGGACGGCTGTACCTGTGCCTGTTCGCCGAGCAGGGCTACGACTTGCGCTCGCTGCTGCGCGGCGGCGCCGGCGACGAGGACATCGCCTCGGCCATCGGCTTGATCTGGCAAGGCCGCACCGACCGCTACTCGCAGTTGCGCGGCCAGCAGGCACCCGACACCAGCGGCGGCGGCCGGCGCGTCGAGATGAGCTACATCGGCGGCTGATGGACACGCAGGAGGTCACCGGCATCGTGCTTGCGGGTGGCCGCGGCTCGCGCATGGGCGGCGTCGACAAGGGCTTGCAGAACTTCAACGGCATGCCGCTCGCCCTGCATGCCCTGTTGCGCTTGCAGCCGCAGGTGGGCGAGTCCATGGTCAACGCCAACCGCAACCTGGGAGCCTACGAGTCGTTCGGGGTGCCCGTGTGGCCCGATGCCCTGTCCGACTACGCCGGGCCGCTGGCCGGCTTCCTCGCCGGCCTGGAGCAATTGGACACGCCGTGGCTGGTGACCGTGCCCTGCGACACGCCGCTGTTTCCGGCTGACCTCGTGCAGCGACTGGGCGAGGCGGCCGAGCGCGAAGGCGCCGACATCGCGATGGCCAGCGCGCCCGAGGCCGATGGGCAGCAACGCACCCAGCCGGTGTTCTGCCTGCTGCGCCACGAACTGCTCGAAAGCCTGGTGCGCTTCACCCACGGGGGCGGCCGCAAGATCGACCAGTGGACCGCGCAGCACCGCACCGTGGTCGTGCCCTTCGGCCCACCTGCCGATGACCCGCGCGCCTTCTTCAACGCCAACACGCTGGCCGAACTGCGCGCGCTGGAACGACCGTGAAGACGCTGGAGCAGATCGCGGCGCAGCTGCAGGGCTACGATCCGCAGGCCCTGCCCGCTGCGGCCGTCAATGAGTTCCTGGCCAGGCTGGTCGCTCCTGTCACCGATACCGAGGAAATGGCGACCGGCGACGCACTCGGCCGCGTGCTGGCGCGGGACATCGTTTCGCCTTTCAGCGTGCCGCCGCACGACAACTCGGCCATGGATGGCTACGCGTTCGACGGCGCGCAGCTGGCTGCCGGCGCAGCGCTTGGCCTGCGCGTGGTCGGCACCGCCCTGGCGGGCAAGGCCTGGCAGGGCCACGTCGGTCCCGGCGAGTGCGTGAAGATCATGACGGGGGCGATCATGCCCGCCGGGCTGGACACGGTGGTGCCGCAGGAGTTCACGCGGCCGGCCGGCGAGCTGGCCATCGAGGTTCCGGCCGATGTGCTGCGCCGCGGCGACAACCGGCGCCTCGCGGGCGAGGACCTGATGTCCGGCCGCCCTGCCCTGCCGAAGGGCGAGCGACTCGGCCCCGCGGCCGTCGGCTTGCTGGCCAGCCTGGGGCTGGCGCGCGTGCCGCTCTTGCGTCGCCTGCGGGTGGCGTACTTCTCCACCGGCGACGAAATCCTGAGCCTGGGCGAGCCACCGCGCGAAGGCGCGGTGTACGACAGCAACCGCTACACGGTGCGCGGGCTGCTC
>JAKFEA010000354.1:0-2290 GCA_036675905.1 Acidovorax sp.
GGCGGCAACTGCGAACTGACCCGCCCCGGCGAAACCGTCGACCACGACGGCGTGCTGGTCGCCGGGCCGCTGGACCTGGCCAGCTCGGGCGCGCTGCACGCCAGCGAGATGTATGCCCGGAACCTGTTCAACTTCGCCAGCCTGCTGCTCAAGGACGGTGCGCTGGCGTTCGACTGGGACGACGAGCTGCTGGCGAAGACGGTCTGGCCGCAGCCGCCCGCGGCAACGAGCGCTGCAACCGCGACCTGATCCGCGGCACCCGCCGCATGCTGGTGCAGGAGTTGCGTGATTGGCGATTGTCGCCGCGCGGGAAATCGCGCCCCAAGCGATCCCCGGCATTCCGGGCATGCGATGGCGCAAGCAATGCGAACCGCCCGGATCAATCGCCGCTGGGCGGGTTCGCCCGTACCCACGCGCGTCGCTGCTCGGCCGTCATCGCGCGCCACTGCTCGCGCAGCGCCTGGCGCTGCCCTGGCGTCATCGCCCGCATCTTCTCGAATAGCGCGCGCATCTCCACCCTGCGTTGCGGGTCCATGCGCTCCCAGCGGTGCAGGCCGTGGCGTGCACGCGCACGTTGCTGCGGCGTCATCGAGTGCCAGCCCTGCGCGTGTTCGTACATGCGCGCGCGCTCGTCGGGATTGGCGTTCCAGCGTTCGCGGATCGGCGCGATCAGCAGTTCGCGTTGCGCCGGGGACAGCTGCTCCCAGGCCGGCATCGCGGCAGCGGCGGTATGCGCCTGGCCGCCGGCGGCTGCCGCGCCGGTGCCCAGGGCCAGCAGCAGGATCATGCAGCACATGCGTTTCATGGCATTACTCCGAAGCGAGTGCGATGGCGTCGCGGGACGCCAGCCACAGGTAGAAGTCGGGATCCTGGTCGAGCGTGGCCAGGGCGCTGTCCGCCACCGGCGCGTCGTCCGCGGCCGCGGCCGCGGCCAGCGACGCCGCCGCCGTGGAGGGCGATTGCTGCAGGTTGCGCCACGGCGCGCCGAAGGCCAGTGCCAGTACCAGGGCCGCAGCCGTCGCCCAGGACAAGGCCGGCATGCGCAGCGTCCGGCTGCGGTCCGGTCCAGCGGCGAGCGCCGCTTGCAGGCGGTTGTGCAACTGCGTGCGGGTGTGCAGCGACAAGGCCGCCAGCGCCTGTTGGTGGCGCGCATGCGCGATGCGGTCGATGGCATGGGTGCCGATCGCATCGGGATCGGGGATTCGTTGTTCGCGGTCGTTCATCGCCAGTCCTCCAGTTGTCGCTGCAGCGCGATGCGCGCGCGCGACAGGTGCGTCTTCACCGAACCTTCGCTGCAGCCCATGGCGCGCGCGGTGGCCGCGACGTCCAGCTCCTCCAGCACCCGCAGCGTGAATGCTTCGCGCTGGCGTCGTGGCAGCGTCGACAGCGCGGTTCGCATCCGCGCATAACCCTCGCGGCCGTCGTGGTCCCGCGACGGATCGGGTCCGTAGTCCGCCCAGTCGACCTCGCCGCCGTCCCGAACCGGTGCCGGCGCCAGCCAGCGCAGCCGGAAGTTGCGGCGCCGCTGCAGGTCGACGATGCGGCTGCGCAGGATCCTCCAGAACAGCGGCGGCCACTCCGGTGCCGGGCGCGTGCGGTAGGCCAGCATCCTCAGCATCGCGTCCTGGACCGCATCCAGCGCATCCGCGCGCTGGCTCAGGCCGAGTTCGGCGAAGCGGAAGGCGCGCGGCCCGATCGCGGCCAGGAACTGCTCCAGCGATGGAGCGGCCTCGCCCAGGGCCCCGGCGGCAGCGGGTTGGGGATCGGCAACGGCATCGGCGTTCACGCGTTGCAGCATACGGGCGGGCGGCTGGACGGTGGCCGTCCGTGGCGCAGCGGCAGGCTGCAGCGACGGGAACGCAGCCGGGCGCGCGGGGTTGACATCGGGCAGGGGGACCGCAGCCCGCGGGCCGCGGCCACGGTTATGATGCGGGCGTCACCGCGCGGGGAAGCAACGATGGGCGATGGATTCGTGGCGCTGTACATCTTCATGCTGGCGGCGATCGCCGGCCACGTGATCATCTCGCGGGTACCGGTGATCCTGCATACGCCGCTGATGTCGGGCTCCAACTTCATCCACGGCATCGTGCTGATCGGGGCGATGGTGGTGCTCGGGCATGCCGATACGCCGCTGGAAAAGGCGGTCGGCTTCCTCGCCGTGCTGCTTGGCGCGGGCAACGCGGCCGGCGGCTACGTGGTCACCGAGCGGATGCTGGAGATGTTCAAGGCCTCCAAGCGCCCGGAGGGCAAGTGATGGAGGCGACGGCGGGCGGCCTGCTGCCGCTGCTGG